>JAYFOZ010000002.1:0-328590 GCA_034928305.1 Methanomassiliicoccaceae archaeon
GGACCGCGGCGTGAACGTGCGTTCCGAGAAGACCAAGCGCGTGAGGGAGATCTTCGAGGCGTTCGGGGTCGAAGACCCTGAGCACCTCGAGCTTGCCCCTCAGAATTCATAAGGCATGTAGCTCAATTCCGGGGATTTCGGCATAAACGGCAGATGATCTGTCCGAAATTACTGAAACCCGCGTTTGACACATAGGGCTCTTTTTCAGAATATGGCGTGAGCTTCAGCGATAGCGATCCTGTCGATACTGGGCAAAGATAGAATAGGCCTTTCGATAGTTCTTAGTCGCCAAACCACAAACAGGCCGAAAGGCCGTCTTTATCATCAGAATCGAATCCTTTAATCTTGCGGTCCGAGGTCTGTTTTGTTTGGCGGGAAAAGAGAGAAAATGTCCCGTAAGAGAAGCAGACTGCATGTGAAGATACCGGCACCGAACGAAAATGTGACGATGATCGCGGGCAACAAGGTCCTTGCGGAATCCGTGTTCCGGGAGATGGGTTTGGACGTGTTCCTAAACGGATTGAAACGGTCTCAGGGCAACTCCGTTGCAGCTGAGACGATTGCTCTGGTAGCGAACTCAGTGGAGATGACGGGATTATCCGTGAACCGTTTGGATAGGTTGCTGAACAATGACGTGATCCGTGCGGAGTACGGACTGGACGCCAACGCGCCCAGGTCCGTGTACCGCACCGTCGAACGTCTGGGGAGGAACAGCGATTCCATCGTCTCATTCCTAGGACGCGTACTGAAGTCGAGATACGGGGTGAAGATGGACACCGTCTTCATGGATTGGACCTCGATGTACTTCGAAGCACCACAGAAAGGTGTGGTCCGCGTAGGGTATTCGAGGGACCACAGACCTGACAGGCCTCAGGTGACCGTTGGATTGAGCATGGACCGCGATTCGGGGATGCCTGTAGGATTGACCGTGAATCCGGGGAACATACTGGATGTGACGCACTTCGACGACACGCTGAAGCAGGTCCTTCCGATACTGCCGAAGGATGCGATGATCGTCTTCGATAATGGCGCGTATTCCATGAACAACGCCAGGATGCTGGATTCCAATGGTCTCGGATTCGTGACGCGCATGCAGCTGAACGCATCGGACGATGCGTTCGTGAAGGCGCATCGTGATGAATGGATCGAAATCGACGAGGATATCTCGTTCATAAGGACCAAAGGCAACCTCGGACGTACGAGGTACATATTCAGGAACCTGAAGTTGCGTTCCGATATCCTGTACCGTTATCGCAGCAAGGCGAAGCACGACTGGGACGAGATGCAGACGATCAGGAAGAACATAGATTCGGGACGGAGGCCGCGTAAGAAGTACCGTAACTCGAATTGTTTCGTCGACACTCGATTGTCCTATCAGTTCCCCTTGGGAGGAAGGACCGAGGAGGAAGCTTTGGATATGGCCGTGGACAGGATGATGGCGGGACGCGAGGGGCTTTTCGTGCTGCTGTCGAACCGTCCGTTGACAGCTTCGGAGATACTCGACCTGTACCGTGCGAGGAACGACGTGGAGACGGCGTTCCGCGACCTCGAACACGGGATTGACTGGAGACCGGCCAGATGCACTTCCGAGGATGCGATCAGAGGACGTACCCTGATCTCGTTCCTGGCGTTGTTCTGTATGTCCATGATACGCTTTCTCTATCCCGAGTTCCGCGGGAGGACTGCAGAATCGATGTGCGAGGAGCTGAGCTCGTTCTCACTTACGGTTCTGGTGCAGAATGGGATGGAGAGAAGACGTGTTTTCAGCAATTTCGGACGCATCATCCGTCGTCTGTGGGGGCAAAAAGAGTCTGTTCCGGTGCCGAAGGCACCCGGACAGACGCTCATAGACGATATTCTCGTCTGAAGAACGCCGAGTGAGAACGCGGATCGGACGTACAATGGCGAAATCATTCAGCGAAAGCCAGGTCAAAACCTCACGTAAGTGTCAGACTCGGGCTGAAAATACGTCTTTTCTCCATGCCTTTCTGCACCAGAACTGTAAGTGAGAACGAGTTCAGCCCCTCGCACATCGATTCCGCTGTCTTTCCGCGGAACTCTGGATATAGGAAACAAACAACGGACATGCAGAACAATGCGAGAAACGATATCAGGATACGACCTCTTATGGCATCCTCGGATATGCATATAGCCGGCCTCCAATCGATTCCGTGCTTCGGGTCGCGGAACGCCGTCTCCACATCGTTCCTCGCATGATACAGATCGAGGATCTCCGAAGCTGTCAACGGACGGTTTGATAACAGCACGAAAAGTCCCTCGCGGCCTGTCATCATACTGTTCACGGCCATATCCACAGTTTCATCCTCGCTCCTTCCCCCGAAAGGGAACTGATACGATAGCTTCGTGTCATGAAACAGTTCGAATTGCGGTACTTCTTGCGCGGTCTCTTCCCGGAATCCATGTTCTTCCAGATCGTCTACATCTCGTCCCAATCGTGCTTGGCTTTCGCACGATAACGATGGAGTATGTCGGAACGCAGCTTCAGGTTCCTGAAGATGTATCTCGTCCTTCCGAGATTGCCTTTCGTCCGCATGAATGAGATATCGTCGTCGATCCTCACCCACTCGTTCCAATGAACCTTCACGAACGCATCGTCTGATGCGTTCAGCTGCATGCGCGTCACGAAACCCAAGCCCTCGGAATCCAGCAATCTTGCGTTGTTCATCGAGTACGCCCCGTTATCGAAGACTATCATAGCACCCTCCGGCAGTATCGAAAGCACTTGTTTCAGAGTGTCGTCGAAATGCGTCACGTCTAATATGTCCCCGGATTCACCGTCAGTCCTACCAGCATCCCCGAATCGCGGCACATGCTCAATCCCACGGTGACCTGGGCCTGTCCAATCTATGATCTCTGGAATAACCCACACGGAAAACGCCCTTCTGGGATGCCTCGAAGTACATCGAGGTCCGGTCCATGAAGACGGTATCCATCTTCACACTATATCTCTGTTTCAGCACACGTCCCAGAAATGCAACGATCGCATCGCTGTTCCTTCCTAGACGTTCCACGGTACGGTACACGGATTTCGGAGCATTCGCATCCAATCCATACTCTTCGCGGACGATATCGTTCTCCAGCAATCTGTCCAAACGGTTGACGGACAATCCTGTCATCTCCATCAAATTGGCGACGAGAGCGACGGTCTCGGCGGCAACGGAGTTGCCCTGAGGCCGCTTCAATCCGTCAAGGAATATATCCAAAGCCATCTCCCGGAACACGGATTCCGCAAGGATCTTGTTACCTGCGGTCATGGTGATGTTTTCGTCGGCATCGGTATCTTTTTGTGTAGTCTGCTTCTTCTACGAGACATATTCCTTCTTTTCCCGCCAAACCCCGCAGGTCGACGACCGTAATCTTAAAGGATTCGATTCCGATTGTGGAGGCGGCCTATCTGCCTGTTTGGGGTTTAGCGACTAAAACGATCCGATGGCCGCTTTTATCGTTTGTCCAGATGATGACAGGAGAGGATCGAACGCGCTTACGTTACGCGCTCACAAATTACCCTATTTGTCAAACTCGGGCTATAATCAAAATTGGAAGAAGGATGCAGTCCAAAGCGTCCTGAACTGAAATTGTTTCCTTATCACAGATGAATAGATTCCATTGGGACACATCCATCGTCCAGTATTCAGGCTAGCAATAGTTTTGCAAAAGCTCGTTGAGCTTGGGGCTAATTAGACCTAAGGCAGAGTTCTATCAGAGCTTTTTGAGGAGTTTAAAGCTTATATGATGACGTGAATATGTCGATTCGATGCAATCATATTACATCTTAAGATTATCCAGCTCCAATTTGGCCCATTTATTGCCATTGGCTACTGCCTTCTGATACCAAACTTTAGCCAACCCCATATTCTTTGTCACGCCCTTACCATCACGATACATACGGGCAAGCCTCCCCTGCATTCCAGCATTTCCTGACTCTGCAATAGGTTCACAGATGTTAAATGCTACTTTCCATTTGGTTTCATCATCAACAGACATAAGTAAATCAATACATTCTCCGGCCCAAGATTTACTATTGGATGTTGCTTTAATCATCCAAGATATAGCCAGTTCTGGATTTTTTTCTGTTCCATGGCCATCACGATACATACGGGCAAGCCTCCCCTGCATATTGGAAATGCCCTGTTCTGCGAGCGGTTTACATATTTTGAAGGCCTCATTGCATTTATCATCATCACTGGTAGAAATTAATAAATCAATAAATTCTCCTGCCCAACCTGTGTTTTTCACAACAGCTCTTCCATACCAGTACAGTGCAGCTTCAGTGTCTTTATCTGTTCCATGGCCATCACGATACATACGGGCAAGCCTGCACTGTCCAAATGGATCATTCGCGTTGGCCATATCTGTACAGATTTTAAATGCCTGTGAATAGTCATATGGTGCACCAGATTGGATTAGGATGTCAACATACTCGCGACGAGCCCAGTCAAGACCACACTCAAAGGCAACCCTCATTAGCCTGGCGGCCTCGCTGATATTTTTTTCAGTACCCTTACCATCACGATACAAACGGGCCAATCTACCATATATCTGAGGATTATTGCTTTCAGTCGAGTTTTCAAGCCTTATGAAAAGATTTTTCATTTCATCATCGGGTGCCGACTTCCACTTTTCATCAAACTCTTTAATCAGTGCAGATGCGCTCTCTTTCTTTTTATTATTGCCCCTAATTTTTTTAAGCGTTTCCATAATAGTCCTCCTTATTGTCCTTTTTTTCGGTTTCTTCTCTATAAACACAAACTGCTTATTAGCAACGATTCCTGATATACATCCACTTAAGCGTGCTTTCTTGCCAGCCAAAACCTGACCGTCGTGATATCTGTTCAATACTATGTAATAATAGGGGGACAGTTTGGCATAATGCCACCATCTGTCGGCCAATGCACATGAAAGATCCGCCCAGGGTTTTGTTTCTGCGGCATAGTGTGTTATCACTGGACGATTGTTGGCTTCATTTATTTCATTTTGAGTAAATATTTTTAATAGCTGTTCAGGTGTTTTTTCATATTTTGCAATCATACAATTGAATTTGTATGGTAAATGGAGAATGTGGTTGTAACATGCTCGATTAATCACATCCTGATCTTGAGAACGAAGTCCAAGCTTAGATAGCGCTATGAACTCTTCCTCGATACCATTTTCTCTAATTTTCTTCAGGTTAAAGATTAACATTCCAGCATTTACATATTGATCTATTGCAGGCAGTCCATTCTCAATGCAATACTGCACATTGCCGTCAGTGGCCCAATGATAACTAGCTGCCTTTACTCCAGCAATGTAATTGTCACCAAGATCGGTGAGAAAACAATCCATCAAATCCCACTCAACGGCTACATCCGAATCCATGTAAATCATTTTTTCATATTGCGGAAAAAGACTTGAGGCCATGAGCCTATAGAATGTCGGATGTGTTATATGGGGGATATTTAATTTTACATCATTGAAACAATCATCGCCCATTTTGATATATTCAATTGAGCAATTACCGTATTTAGATACTATTTCTTGGAATTTAGCATCAGTATCATAATCAAAAGTCGAAGAAGTTAGAATGAAAAAAGAATATTTCGCATCGCATCTTCTGTTCTCTAATGCGGAAAGAATAGTGATGCCAGTTTGTGGAGTATAGTTTTTATCGGTAGCTAGTATTATTGGGATATTTTTGATATGGGCCCTATTATCTAGTTGTAATCTCTCCAAAGGCTGAGCATACGGGCTAATTTTGTAATAATCGTACCACTCCTTTGCATATGGAATATCTCCATATTTCCATGGTTTATTTTTGGAGGCATAGTGGAAGATGGCCGCGTCTTTGTAGAGATCATAAAGACATGAGTAATCGACATGATATAGGGCGTTAAGGTCCTTGATGTCAAACTTGTGAGCAGAGTTCCACAGATTGACGATTAGACAGTTGTACACAATTGGTAATTCGACAATCTTGCCGTCAAATACTATATTAAATGCATCCTGATCAACAAATTTATTATTATTTAAATCAGACTTGGCGTTTACCAACAACATTGTTGCATTGTCTTTCCTCATTTCATCAAGATTTAATAGTAGAACTCCGGAATTAAAATAATTCGAAAGCGCCCCCCTCAAACCTTCATTGTTATATATTATTCCGGAATCTCTTACAACGCCTGCATACTTGCCAGTCAAACCTGTTGAAAATATATTGGAGATGTCCTTCCTCACAATTATGTCCGAATCCAGATACAGTGCGATGTCTTCATCCAAGAGATTTGGAATCTCGAATTTTAGCAGGGCTGTTATTGAGCCAGCGCCCGTGTTACCATCGTATTCCTTGTAAATGGACTGATATTTTTCAGTGGACACAACTAGAATTTCAACATCAGCGCCCCATTTCGGAGTAGAAAATTCCATAATAATTTTTCTACTGACATCAGACAGTCCAGGGGTACAGGCATAAATTTTGAATTCGGTATCGGGAGCTTTGTTAATCAACAATGATGATATTGCCGCGCTGGTGGGTCCAATAAATTTGTCATCGAATACAAAAACCACTGCATATTTTTTCATTAAACCACCTGAAAAAGTAATAACCAGTATACAAAGTGCTAACGTCTTTGACCAGCATGCGTTGACAGGATTATAAGCTTTGGTAGATTAATGACCACATCTGGAGTTGAATAGTAATTTGAACCGAACAATAGTTGAGCAATAGAGTATTGCACAACGAAGCGGGCACTCGTTAATAACAAGCGCATTGCTAATCGGAATACTCAAAATCAATTCATTTTTCAGGTGAAATGCGTAATTGGAAATTTTTATAGCCCATCTAGATCATTTCTATGACTCCATACAACCTAACTTCGCTTAATCCTTGGTAACAAGGTTGTTTCTCTTGTGTTGTTTTTCTGATTTGGCCTGAGTATATCGGGCATTATATATCATCGTTATCATATAATAATGAGTTATGACCACATCAAGACCGTGGGCGGGAATCACTATCTGTATCGTGTGACCGGTGTCTGGGACCCCGAGAAGAAGAACTCCAGACAGGTTCGCGATATGTCGTACCCTGCGATACCGAAGGCAATTCCGTCCAATCGGGGAAGAGGGATGCTGTCGCCGTAAGCAAGACATTCGGACTATACTGGCTTCTTCAGTGTATATCGGACGATATCGGTCTTGATAGGATGTTGAACGAATGTTTTGAAAAAGATGTAGCAGAGGACATATTCACTTTGGCCGTTCTGAGATGTGTCCGTCCGGTACTTCTTAGGCAGACGGACAATCTGATGCAGGAATCCATCCTTTCGGAGTACAGAAACAACGACGGAATGGGTTCGAGAGATCCTTACAGACCGCTTTCGGGGATAAACGAAGACGGAAGGAACAGATTCTTTTTCGAAAGATACGACGGAAAAAGTGTGGTCATATTCGATCTTTCGGCATTCGGAACAGAATCGTCGAGGAGGTCCAGAGCGGAATATGGAGACTATTATAGGAATATATGCATGCCGCAGGTGAGCATGGGCATGGTGCATTCGATGGATACCGGATTGCCGTTCTGTCATCGTCTTTACGGAGGAAGCATCTCCGATGTCAAGATATTGGAGAGCATGGCGTTATTCGTTTCATCATTGGGCTGCAATGACATCCATTTCGTGATGGACCGCGGTTTCTTCATCAAAAACAATATTCTGAGGCTGCTGGATAGCGGGATAGGATTCACAACTCCTGTTCCCGGGGGCAGGAGGATCTTCAAGACGATTGTATCGGAATCGGTCAGGAACATGAGCTCGCTGAACACGGGAGTGTTCAACGGCGAGGTCATCAGATATTTTGATACAAAGCAGAGATAAGAGGGAGAACGGTCAGGGCATTGTCATATCTGGATGAGGCCAGAAGACTGGACGAGATAACGACATTGTATTCCAGATTGGATTCCTTCGAAACGGTATTGTACGATACTAAATGGACCGAAGGCATCCACAGGAAGCTTAGGCAGCAGTTCGGAACGGACATTCTGAGATATTTCGAACTTTCCGATGACAACGTGAACGTAGCGTATCGGAGGAAGAGGAATGCGATAACGGCCAAAGAGAACACGTGCGGGCGTATGGCGATCCTCACGACATCCGACGGTTCATGGGATTCTGTGCTGTCGATGTACAGGCAGAGGAATGACGCTGAGTCGGATTTCAGCATCCTGAAATCCAATCTGGCCGGAGGTGTGAGGTACTTTCAGACCGACAAGGCGGCAGACGGCCTGGTCCTTGTTCAGTTCGTGAGTCTGATCCTAAGATGCGAACTGATGAACAGGATCAGAATGAGCACCGATCTGAACCGGAAGGTGTGGTATCCCGATGTTATGAACGAGCTGTCAAAATCGAAAGTATCGAAAATCGGGGACAAATGGGTCCTCAACGAGGTATCGAAGAAATAGGCTGTTGTTCGAGAGACTTGGCATGGATGAACCGACAACTTCGGACCTGAGAGACCTTGTTACCAAATCTTAAGCGAACCTGGGATTGAAGGGCGCGTATCGGTTGATTATGGTAATTTATAATTCAAAAATACGTTTTTAGAATACTAAGTATTTGTTGTATTTTCTTTATCAGGTGTCACAAACCAATATGTTGAAAGATGTGTTTATTGTTATACAACCGGCGGGCCCTAATTCATTGAACAAATTTAACACAAGAAATGAATTTTATTAATTTGATTTAGTAATGTAAATATCAATGGAAATATGTGGAGTTGATGCAATGAAAGATAACTTTATGATTTCTGTGGTATTGACGACGTACGATAGACCGATTAAGATCCTCGAAAGGTCATTAAACAGCGTTCTTTGTCAAACTTATATAGATTATGAGATAGTGGTTGTAGATACAAGCAATAATCTCTCGTTGGCGACATCAAAATTAAAACACGTGCTTTCCCTCGACAGAAAAAATATATAGATAAAACACCGGCCGGGACTGAACAATAACCAAGCTAGGAACTATGGTGCCAGCATTTCAAAAGGAAATTACATTGCGTTCTTGGATGATGACGATGAATGGGTATGTAATAAGTTGGAAAACCAGATTCTCGCTCTAAAAAAAGGAATTTCGATGGTTTACTCCAATTATGAGATTTATGATACAAACGGTAGCAAGCATCTTTTTTTAAAAGAGGCTCCAGATGATTGCAATCTCGATATCAGAGTACTCGGAGAAAATGTAATAGGGTGCACTTCCATGCCTCTGATTTCAGTGACATCATTTTTTGATATAGGAGGTTTCGATGAGTCACTTAAAGCAAATCAGGAGTGGGATCTTTGGATTAGGATGTTACAGAAGCATGATGTAATATATTCTCCAGAAATAGCAGGTATAAAACACAAGAGCCAAGATGGCATAAGCAACAACAGATATAGAAGGGCCAGTGGCTGGTTCAGTCTTTTTATCAAACATGCAAATAAGTATAAAATGAACCCAGAACAGTTTATTTGTGCAACAGGTTTTTTTTATGATGAGATGTTTAAAAAAAAGCTTTTCTTAATTGGAACAGCGACATTCCTGATGCACTGGCTATTTAAAATCACACATTCAAAAACGGCAACCAGACACGAGAATTAATCTCTTCTATAAACATCTCTGGAATAAACTTTGTAGGAAACGTCTTCCAACTCATCGGTAATTCGGTTGGCAACAATGATGTCGGAAAGTCTCTTAAATTCCTCAATGTCCGATATATTCTGATATCCGTAACAGGGACCCATATTTAGCGCAGGCTCATATACTATAATGTTGAATCCCCGATCCCTGAGTGCCTATATTACATCAAGGACACTTGCTTTGCGGCTATTATCTGACCCAGCCTTCATGTTGAGCCTGAATGCACCTATTGTGGTTGAATTGCCGGACGCCATCTTTGCTATTCTGCTGACGATAAATTCCTTTCTAACGTCGTTCGATTCAACTATGGCTGAAATAAGCGCTTGAGGCGTGTTCCCATAGCTCGAACGTAACTGCATAGTATCCTTGGGTAGACAATATCCTCCATATCCAAAAGAGGGATTGTTGTAATAGTCGCCTATTCTTGGATCTAAAGATACGCCACGTATAATATTTTCTGAATTCAGACCGTTGACCTCGGCGAACGAGTCGAGTTCATTGAAAAACGACACTCTCATTGCTAGATAAGAATTGGAGAATAACTTTATCGATTCCGCCTCGGTGGAATTCGAAATCAGTATTATGGTGTCCTTTTCTAAAGAGCAGTCCCTCATTAGTTCTGCAAACCCTTCCGCATCCTGTTTGTTTTCATCTGTCATTCCGACAACGACTCTTGATGGATGAAGATTATCATAGAGAGAATGGCCTTCTCTAAGAAACTCAGGAGAGTACACGAGTTTTGAAATATTCATTCTTTTTCCAACGTCTTTGGAATAACCTATTGGCACTGTTGACTTTATTACGACTATAGCCTCAGGACAAATTCTCTCAATCTCAATAATGGCATTTTCGATCAAAGAAGTATCAAACGAATTAGATTCTGGGTCATAGTCTGTCGGTGTTGCAATAATAAAATAATCGGAGTTTTTGCAGTCTTCGTAGTCCAACGTAGCATGGAGATTCAGATTTTTTTCTATAAGATAACGCTCAATATCTTTGTCTTCAATTGGTGATATTCCATTGTTGATCATGTTCACCTTTTCCGGAATCACATCCAATGCAACAACCTCGTGCTTCGTTGAAAGAAGCACAGCCAGTGAAAGTCCAACGTATCCAGCACCTACCACTGATATTTTCATGCATCCCATACTAACATCGTAATAATTAAGTTATGTACAATCCTTGTGCTTAGACATTGATGTTGTTCCAATCCAATTTGATAATCGTTTGATTAGTCAAATGATTTGGAAACAGAAATAATGCTAGAAGCAAAAAGAATAGATATTCATGATAAGCGTAACATTCAGGAATCCATAAGGAAAGATTCAATTATGAGAATATTCGTCTGTCACTTCGATCGTATTAAATATTGTATCAGTGCGTCTTTCTGGTGACTATCGGCCATAGAGGAGACTGGAATAAAATCGGACACATATGTTCATTTTTATCCTTTATGCCAGTTCCAGGCGGTTCTGATGATGTTATCTATGGATGAATGAGTTGGAAACCAACCTAGGACAGATTTTGCTTTGGAGTTATCAGCCACTAGTATATCCGGATCTCCAGCTCTGCGCTTTTCCAAGGATACCTTAAAGTTCCTGCCAGTAACTGTCTGGACTGCCTCAACGAGTTCCAGAACCGTTATTCCCTCTCCAGAGCCGAGGTTGAAGCAGTCACTGGCTTCCTTTTCAAACAGATATTCTATTGCTCGTATGTGCGCATCTGCAAGGTCTGTTACGTGAACATAGTCACGAACACAGGATCCATCCCGGGTGTCGTAGTCTGTGCCGAAGACGGAAAAACCGTCTCTGAGGCCCAGCGCATTCTGTATTAGAATCGGAATAACGTGCGTTTCAGGGTCATGCTCCTCACCTATGGATCCGTCGGCATCCGCACCCGCAGCATTGAAGTATCTTAGATTTATGTACTTAAGACCGTAGGCTCTGTCGTAATCATACATCATCTGTTCAAACATAAGTTTTGTCCATCCGTACGGATTGATGGGGCGTTGCTTTTCATCTTCCCTAATTGGTATCGTTTTCGGAATTCCGTAAGTAGCACAGGAGGAAGAGAATACTATCTTCTTCACACCCGAGTCAACTATGGCATCCAAAAGCGATTTTCCCCTTACAACATTATTGTCGTAGTACTTTCTGGGATTCGAAACGGACTCCCCAACATATGCTAAAGCCGCAAAATTGATTATAGCATCTATCTCGTTTGATACAAGCAGTTCTTTAACTACGGCATAGTCACCTATATCTCCTTTGACGTAGTTAACGCCATTAATAGAAGTCATCCGACCGTTGGATAGATTGTCGAGGACCGTAACGTCATAGCCTCTTTTCACTAGTTCCTTTACAGTATGGGACCCGATGTACCCTGCGCCTCCGGTTACTAGTATTTTTCTTTTTGATTTTTGAATCATATTTATCAAACACGCTTTATTTTCCCTTCATAGGAAACATAATATGTTAGCTAGTAACAGGTATATAGACTTCTCAAAAAAGAGAAAAACGCCAATGATCGCCCTTGTATTTTTAACATTCTTTTCAATTCGCAAAAAGTCTTCACATATTTAAATGAACTAATCTTTAAACGCGAGAAACAAGTACGACTAAGTTATAGAGAACGCAGAAGGGGAGTTCATTTTGAAAATTAAGGATAAATTATGGGGAAAAATGAGGGAACTATATAAGTTCAGATACATGTCATATTCTCTGATAAGGAAGAGTCTATTCGGAAAATATAAGAATTCGGCGCTCGGATTCCTCTGGAATTTCTTGACTCCAACAATTTCAATATTGATATTCTATGTAGTGTTCGAAAATTTTATGGGTAAGGACATACCGTATTTTTGGGTATACCTATGCGTGGGGATGTTTCCGTTCTCCTTTATGAACTCAAATCTAATGGGCGGAGCATCCAACATAACGTCAAATGCTGGCATGATTAAGAAAATGTATTTTCCAAGGGAAATCCTTCCGCTATCGCAGGTATCTTATACACTCATAGTATTTTTCATAGCTTATTCGATAGTCGCATTTTTGATGGTAATTACTGGTTTTCCATTAAGTTTGGAAGGGCTGTTGGCGCTTCCGTTGCTAATAATATTGATGTTTATTTTTTCACTAGGCATGATTTTGTTGACATCGGCAATTTCAGTGTACTCTCGGGATTTTGAGTATTTAATTACTGCATTAGCAAGAATCTTGTTCTGGATGACACCAATTTTCTATTTGGCGGAGTCACGGACTGGAATACTATATACATTAATATGGTTTAATCCTCTGACGTATTTTGTGGAAGGCTTTCACGATATCCTATACAGGGGCATTGTACCCAGTTCAGAGATTCTGTTGATGTGTTTACTGATATCGGCAGTAATGATATTTTTTGGTTTGTTGACTTTTGAGAAGCTAAAAGATGGATTTGCAGAGAGGATATAATGACAGACAACATTGCGGTGGCGGTCAGTAATGTTTGCAAGTCATTTAGGACCCGCGTGGCCGTACACAACGAGAAGAGTCTGTTCAAAAAAACTGAAAAAATTACACGCGACATAATAGATAACATAAGTTTTGATATAAGGAAGGGCGAAACATTTGGGATAATTGGAAGGAACGGGTCTGGAAAAAGTACACTTCTAAAGATAATATCTATGATAATGACGCCAGATTCTGGCAATATTGATATTAATGGAAGGGTTGCCAGCATACTTGAGCTGGGAATGGGGTTCCATCAGGATATGAGTGGTAGGGAGAATATCTACATCAAGGGATCTATGTATGGTTTCATAAAGGAACAGATTGACGAAAGATTTGAAGACATCGTTAAGTATGCAGAACTAGAGGACTATATTGATTTGCCAGTTAGAGTTTATTCATCGGGAATGTCCTCCCGCCTAGCGTTCGCGATAATGATTAATGTTGATGCGGACATAATGATTCTAGATGAAGTCCTTTCAACGGGAGACCTGTCATTCAGTAAGAAATCCGGTGCACACTTCTCGAACATGAAGGGACTGGGAAAAACAATAATAATCGTCTCACACGCAATGGGGACCATCAGGGAAATGTGTGATAGGGTTGCATGGATCGACAAAGGAAAGATAAGGGAAATAGGTGTGCCGAGCGTTGTATGTGGGCATTATGAGACGGAGCTGGCGGAGTCCTTCGAAGTGATTGAAGAACTTGCCGAATCTGGAGTTCCTGCGTCACAAAATGCGCTGGGATGCATGTACCGTGACGGAATTAACGTCGACAAGAATACGGAATCTGCAATAGCATGGTTCGAGAGGGCGGCTGGCTATGGTAATGAAGAGGCGAAGATTAATCTCGCTGACATAATAGTTGGGGAAGGTAAATTAGAGGAACGCGAAAGGGCGCTGGACTTGTATATGAGCGCCGCAAGGAAAGGCAACCGCGATGCGCGCACCAAGCTCTCCAGATTATTGACAGAGGAAAAATCAGATTTCGGAAAAGAGGTGGCCGAAGATTTCATGAAATTGCTGCCCTCTGGAAATCCGTCTCTGTATTACGATTACGCAGACCTTATAATGAAGACGGCCTGGAACAACGAAGAGCGGTCGAAAGCATTAAGATGGTTTCAAAAATCTGCAGATTCCGGCAATGCAAATGCAATGTACCAGATTTCGATAATGTATCGTGACGGTAACGGTCCGAAAAAAGACATATCGAAACATTTAGAATGGCTTAGGAAGGCGGCAGAAAACGGTCACGTATTGTCCCAGCTGACTCTTGGAAATATGTATCGCGACGGTATAAGAGTAGAAAGCGATGAATCGGAAGCTTTTCGATGGTATGAAATGGCTGCGAAGAACAACAATCTAGATGCAATCTATCAGATGGCCATAATGTATCGTGAGGGAAAAGGTGTTAATCAGAATGAGGACGAGTCTGATCGTTGGCTCAGACTCTACTCGGAGCATGACCTTCTGCGTCAGATCAACATCCTGGCCGACTCGTTCTCCCACTGCAAGAACGGAGTTTACGACCCGGAGATCGGCATGAAATGGTATTCCGTCAACGCGGAGCACAACAACGCCGAATCGAAGTATCAGATGGGGATGATGTTGGCAGACAGCGAAGAGGCGGAGAAGAAGTCTTCGGAGGCGGTATCTCTTTTCAATTCCGCGGCAGAGAACGGGCATTTGAACTCGGCCGTCAGGTTGTCAAATTTATACGGACTGGGTCTTGCCGACGAATCCGCTATGGACAGGGCCATAAAGACTATGGACAATCTAGCGAAAAGCGGGAACCCATGGGCCGCCGTCACTATCGGCAACATGTACGCCAACGGCAACGTAGTGGATGCGGATGGCGAAAAGGCCGTCGAATATCTGAAGATCGCAGCAGCATCGAGCCTTCCGGGCGCCATGCAGAAACTGGGAGAGATGTATCGTGACGGAACACTTGTTGAGCAAAATCCAGAAGAAGCGATAAGATTATTCAAAGAAGGGATTATTTCCGGCAACCCCATATCCGCTGTATCGATAATCAACATGTATGGATCAGGGGCTGCCGATAAAGAAGCTCTCGACCATGCATTGAAAGGCCTGGAAGATATCTGCTTGAAGGGAAACTTATTCGCGATGAGAACCCTGGGCAATTATTATTCGAATGGTATCGCCGTAGAAACGGATGAGAATAAGGCACTATATTGGTATAATATCGCGTCAAAGTTTGGAGATTCCGGATCAACACATACTGTGGGAATAATGCATCGGGACGGCAAAGGCACCGAGAAAAATCCCGCAGAAGCAATTAAATATTTCAGAACTGCCACGGAACAAGGCAACATCAATTCGATACTAGCAATCATAGGTATGCGTGGTGCCGGTCAAACGGACGAAGAAAGTTTTGAACTCGCTCTAAAACGCCTGGAACAGTTAGCAAACGGCGGAAATCTCGCAGCTATGCGCTCTTTGGGCAACCTATATCTCGAAGGAAAATCAGTACCGAAGGATATTGAAAAAGCCAGGCTCTGGCTGGAGAGGTCCGCATCTTTAGGAGACGCATTCTCACGCAACAAGCTGAAGGCCATAGGCTGAATCATCTTGCTTTCGGATTTGGCACGGGCACATCTTCTTTTCGGTATTACCGTTGCACCTTTTCACAATCTCGGCTTTAAGCATCTTTATCGGCTCTACGCCTATCGGGTCCACCCTGTTCATAAGTGCCAGATAATATGAGACATAATCTCCGAGCATCACACTTTTGAGTATGCACTCGGCCCTGGTGGCGCCTTCTATCTTAACCGTATGGACGTCCGTACCGTAATGTCTCATGGTGAAAGCGCTTGCGCATACGACTTCTCTCATCTCCGAAATCTGGGTTTCAGGCATGATGACGATCGGGGCCAGCATTTCGGTCGAACCGGTAGACCATCCCACTATCTCGTTGTGATTGAACTCCGGCATCACACAACTGAAAGCGATCATTTTTGAATTCTCGGATATCTGGCTCTTCCAGCGGGAAGAAACGGACGCCATCGATGTATCTGTGATTATCACCGGTATCTTGCCCGACATATGCTCTGCAAGCTCTTTTGCGACATTATCGCGCTCGTTCCTCAGACAGATATTGTATTTCCTGAGGCTTCCGAAGGAATCGACGACCTGTTTCTCCAACGAAGTGCCGGCAACGAGGTCTATTATCTTGCATATGTAGCCGATCATCAGGCCGATGGCCTGTCTCGGTTGTACGCCGTTGCAGAGAGGTATCAGGATATCGCCGTGTTCCTCTGCCAGGTCCCAGATTTCTCCGCCGGATGCGATGACGACTATGCGGCACCCTCTATCTACGGCTTCCCGGTACATCGCTTTCGTCTCCCATGTATTGCCGGAATAGCTGGAGATCACAGCGAGGGTCTTGTCGGACACCCAGCCGGGGAAAACGGGATATCTCAGAACGCCGACCTTAACTCTGGAGGTATCGCAACACATGTCGTTGACGATATCCCCGGATATGCCGGACCCGCCCATCCCGCAGAGCACTATGCCGTCGCACTCTTTGAAGTCTATGTTAAATCCGGGAGCAAGGTCAAAGGAATTTCTTAGGTCGTCGACGAACCTGTCGATCTGGCCCTGCATTTCCTTATAACAACCCTATTGTCCGTCCATAATCGCAGATCGCTCCAGCGATGAAATGAATATGGCGATATAAATGTAATTGAGGTTATGAAAATTATATCAATATATATTTAAAATTAATCAGATAAATGTTATTATCTCATTATATACATAAAATGTCCAGTCTTAGCTTTTGCATATGTTCGGATGGATGTACGGCCGTCATTTCTTATTCAATCTGGCCATCATGCTGCGGAAGTAATCCCTGAACTTGTTTTTCAGCAATAACGGAGCGTCGGAAACGGAGAAAACGATATGATGGTATTCACTGTGGGCCGGGTCGCTGGCCCATTTGATATTTTTCATCATTTTCATTTCGTCAGGATGCATATTCCTGTAGAAACAGCGTAGCCATTTACCGACCGCATCATAACTGATATCCGGCACGTATTCTCCGAAAATCGAAACAAGGTCTTTTGCGTAATCCTCGGACCCTGCCGTAATTTTATCCGAAGCATAGTTTCTGTAATTCTCTACGGAATTTCTTTCTATACAGTATACGGGCTCTCCCGATACGTTTACGCTACGCACTCTGTTCTCGTTCGAGGTCATTAAAAACTCCGGCAGGTCTATGGATGTAAGCTCGAGGAATACTCTATGGTCGTCATGGAATCCTTTGGCCTTATCTTCGGATTTGGAGTAAAGCAACGTGAAATAGATGCCTCTGGTTCTTTTTCCGGAGGCCCTCTCGATCAGTTTCTGCGACGAGAATTTCTCCGTGGTAGCGTCGATAACGTAAACGTCGTCTTTGGAACCTACAATTTTTTCAATGTAACGGCGGTATTCATCAAGTTCTTCGTCCATGAGAGCTTCGAACAACTGCCGGTTCTCTCTGAACCTGTCCTTATAACCGCCGGTAAGATCTTCGACCGCGGGCACATCTGAAAAATACCGTACTATATCTTCTTCGTATCCCGGATAGTCCCTTCCGTTGATCCCGAACAATATGTTGAACGTTCTTACCGCATACACGTAATGGTTTTCGATGTCGCCGTAAAGTATGTTGTACGCCCTTTGGGCGTTATAGCCGTCTCTGGCTATGAACAGGAGCACTCCGTCCTTCTTGGCGTTCTTTTCGATGAACGCAGCGAAGGCGGAGTTCAGAGGGCCGCCGTACCTGTATCCCAGCCCGTACCAGAAATCATCATCGGGGACGTTCATTTCATGTAATGCGTCCATCGCTACGGTGACCGAACGTTCCAGGTTCTTTTTTCTTTTGTAATATCTTCTTTCTCTTTTATGAGCGGAAAAGTAACCTTCGATAATTTTGCGGTACTTCAACGATCTTATTCCCATCTTCGATGGTGTTCCGAAGTCCGAAACCCTGTCATCGCCTATGTGGATAAAATCATCAGATTCGATATCAAGGTCATCAAGGACCCTTGAGAAAAGCTCCCCCGAGTGCTTGCTCTTCCTGTATTCGCACGACATATACAGTCTTTCATATCCTTCATAGCCGTTTTTCGCTAGCACTTCGGAAACAAAATCCGATGAAAGATACATGTCCGAAAGGATCACTATCCGTTTGCCGGAATTCTTGGCGATATCGAACACCTTTTTCATTTCGGGGTTCGGTAGGAGCACCTGCCGTTCGAACATAAGCTCGTGATCTTTCAGGTCCTTGAACTTGTCGTCTATCTCCCCGTATATCTCGTCAAGCGTGACCTCTTCGTATATTTTAGAACGGGACGTCCTTTCAGCCCTGATACGTTCGTCCGCAAATCCCTTTCTGCGGAAATGGAGTTCCATGTGGCGGAAAAGATCGTCCGGGGTCACATAAGGCCTCAGGAGCAAGGTATCGAACACATCGAAAGAAACGCAACCGTACTTCTCTATCTCTTTCAGGATCTGGTCGGCGTCCATATCACCACGGCCGTGCCAGCTCTGCCTTTACAGATTCCTTTACGGCGCTTTCGGAATCGTATTTGAAGGTCCATCCCTTCGCCCGTGCCTTGGATATGTCGAACATGTACCGGGGGACGTCTCCTTCCCAGCCGATGCTTCCCCCCGTGTACCTGTATTCCGGCCTGACGCCCATCTCCTCGCAGACGATGTCCGCTATCCCGTTGACCGTTATGGAGGAATCGTTCGAAATATTGTACACCTCGACGCCCCTGGTGCGTTTTAAGAAGTATATGACTCCCTCCACGACGTCCGAAACGTGGGCATACTGTTTCTCCTGCTTTCCATCACCCAGTATTTCCAGCGTATGCGGGTCGTTTTTTATCTTTCTCATGAAGTCGAAAATCACACCGTGGGTCATGTTCGGGCCCACCACGTTCGGAAGACGGAATATCAGTGAGTCGATGCCATTTATGGCCGAGTACGCCTTTATGAGCGCTTCCGACGCCAGTTTACACGCTCCGTAGTAAGAAACCGGGCGGAGGTCGCCCATATCTTCTCTGAGCAGGCCGTCCCGGTTTCCGTATACCGCGGACGAAGAAGAAAAGAAAAGCTTACCGATCCCGTTAAGCCTCATGCACTCAAGTACCGATCTGGTGGTCAGAAAGGTCTGCTCGAACTCCAGCGAAGGAAGTTCGTCCCTCGGCCGGACATCCGTATTCGCGGCCAGATGGAAAACCGCGTCGCATCCTTTGCCGATCTTCGCCAGTCCGTCAACGTCCGCGACATCGACGCAAACAGACCTGAACCTGTCGTTCTTGGGCCTTAGGTTCGGACCGCGGTCCGCCGATATAACTTCCCAGCCTCCCTTCAGCAGGCGGTCTGTCAGGTGGTTTCCTATGAAACCCGAACCTCCCGTCACCAGAGCCTTCATCTGTGTTTAAGCCTCCTGCCGAATATCTTCCCGTTTCTGTAATAGACGTACTTTAAAAATATGTTTATCACAACATAATAGGAGGAGGGCCAGATGCTGAGCCATACATATTCGGGGGACAAAGGGTCGCCTAGCTCCTTCCTCATCATATCTTTACAGTCTTTGCTTTTGATGTAATCTACGAAGTGTCCCGCGTCCATATGGGCGGCCGACCGGACCCTCATCAGCGCCGATCTTCTTCCGAATTCTTCATTGAACGCTTTATAGTTCATGTCGAAATGATCGTAAAGATCCGAATAGACGTCCACCTCGCCGCCCCCGCGTTCGTTCTGCTTGGTGAAACATATCGAGGAGGGGTTCTGATAATAAAGATACATGGGCTTGTCGCAGTAGCAGTATGTTTTGCATTTCTCAAGCGCGCGATAGATGAAATCAATATCTTCGGCGTAGCTCCCCTCTATGAATTTTAATTTATTTTCGATGAGGAACTCTCTTCGAATAAGCATCGACCATGCCGTCACGGGTATCATTTCATTGGCTCGGTAGCACATCGCTTCGCGCCCGGTCATGACCGTTATACGGGCGTCCCATTCCGGCTCTTTATAATTTACGTCGGTGGAACGCACGAAGTTGCACTGACATACATCCGCCCGATGTTCTTCTGCCATGCCGAACATCGTCTTCATGAAGTCAGGGTAAGGGACGTCGTCGGCGTCCAGAAACCAGACATAATCGCCTCGGGCGGCTGCAAGCCCCAGGTTCCGCGCTTCGCCGAGGACCCCGCTCCCCTTCTGGATTATCACGCGGTGATCGCCCAGTATGCTGGTCATGTCCCGTATCTGTTTGAGGGAATCGTCCGTGGTCTTGCTGTCCACAACGAATATGACCTCCATCCCTTCGAACTCCTGGGCCCCAAGGGCCCTCGAAACGCGCTCGATGGACCCGGATTCGTTGTAAACAGGGATGACAATACTCACTCTTACCAACCGGACACCAGCGGGATACTGTACGGATTGTTACTTTATAGTTTCTCCACGAAAGATTTATCTTCAATTCGGAAAGACCGAGAGTTAATATAAACCGCAGAGTGCATTGAGCCACCAGTGTTCACGTGACCAAACTGATCTTAATGAGGCGTTATCCCGATACGGAGACAAAGGGCACCGGTATCGGGTCGTACTCGGACATGCTGGAATTTCTGCTGGAGGAGAACGGGGTAGACCACGAAGACGTCTACTTCAAACTGTCCACCGACGAAGGATATACGAAATGCCTGAGGCAGGGCTTCATCGATCCCGCTCGCATTCTGAGAAAAACAGATTGCCAATTGTATCACGCTACAGACGAGCTTTGCTGCATGGCATTCCCCCGCATCAAGGGGAAGAAGGTGGTCACGTTCCACCACGTTTCCAAAAGCAGGGAGGGAAACTCCCCACTGCTTCTAGCAGTATGGAAGATGGCCGCAAAGCGTGCGGTGAAGTATTCGGATGCGATAATCGCAGTATCGCAGCAGACACGTGACGAGATAATCGGGCAGCTTGGAGCCGATCCCGATAAAGTTTTCGTTCTGGAACATACCATCGACCCGCGCTTCAGGGACCTCGGGGAGCCCAGGGGCAAGATCATCGGGTTCGTCGGGACGCTGATCGAAAGAAAGAACGTGCCGGCGGGGATTAGGGCGTTCAAAAGGTTCACGGAGATGCCGGGTACGGACGGATACAGGTTCGTCATATGCGGCGACGGGCCGATGAAGGACGAGCTCGTCTTACTTTCGGAATCTTTGGGGATCGCAGACAGGATCGAGTTCAAATCGAATCTGGGAAAGGACGAGCTGCTAACCTTCTATAACGAGATGGCCGTCTTTGCCAATACGTCGATGCACGAAGGTTTGGGACTTACGGCGTTGGAGGCCCAGGCATGCGGGGCCCCCGTCGTCTTCTTCAGAGATGCCGAGATACCAAAGGAAGCTACAAGATATTTCGTTCCCTCGGAGGATGAAGAGGGTTTCGCCCAGAACATGTACAGGCTGGCCATGGATGATCCATACAGAAGGTCCGTCACCGAAGGTGCGTCGTTCGGCCTGGATCCCGAGGAATATTCTAAAGAATTGTTCAAAATATATTCCAAGGTCCTCGGCAGGGAGTTTCCCTGATATTTTCGATCTCGGACATAAAATCCTTTTTTACATGACGGGCAACGGCTCTCAAAACAGACGCACGAAATATATACCCAGCAATAACTAAATATTCATAAGAGGTCGGTCTGACGTGGAACTCTTTAACCGCTCCGGCACCCGAAGTGAAAAGCCGATCGCCGGCAGGATCGGAAGGAACCTGCTTTACATTTTCATCATCGGCATGGCGCTGAGGCTGGTACTGGGCCCTCTGTCATTCAGTTTCGATCTGTCGTTCTTCGTGATCACAGGCGCTGGTTTCGAGAGCGGGCAAACCCTTTACGAAGCGGGGAACTTCTATTATCCGCCGGTCTACGGATACTTCCTTTCAGCGCTGACGTACATCTGGAATCTTCTGCCCTTCCAGGCGGGGGAGATGTCCGAACTGCTCGTTGGATCTTCTGCAGTTTCCGATTTCTCCCAGATATATATCTCGTCCATGGCCCTGACATTCTTTTACAAGATACCTCTGACCATGATCGATCTCGCCTGTTCCTGGCTGATATACGCGATGGTGAAGGAAAAGACCGGGGACCGCAGGAAGGCGGAAATAGGTTTCGCGCTGTTCTTCCTGTCGCCGCTAGTCATCTGGTCGTCATCGGTGGCGTGTATGTTCGATTCGCTATCCGCGTTCCTGATGATATTTTCGATATACTCGCTTACCAAAAACCAGTATATGCTGTCGGGGGCGATGCTGTCCCTGGCGTTATTCACCAAGCTCTTCCCGATCGTTATAGGATTCGCAGTGATATGCTACATAATATCACGCAGCGAAGGCCGGTGGAAGGACATCTTCAAAAGAATGGCGATGTACGCCTTAGGATTTGCATTAATGGCGACCATCGTCCTGCTGCCTATCCTACTGAACGGCGAGGGTTCGTCGGCCCTGAAGTTCTTCGGCGACCGTGTCGAAAGCTCCTCTTCCGGAGGAGGAAGCCTTTTGGATTTTTTCGCCGACCCGACTCCTGACAAGTTCATTTACGCATTCCCGATAATATTCCTGCTCATCGCCATACTATCGATGCTGATCTTCATGCGGGACGGCGACGACGATAAAAAATTAGTCATGGCATCGGTGATGTCCATCTGCATGGTATTCATCTGGCCGCCGATACCGACGTACCCGGTGATTGCGATAGCCGTTATCGCGCTCGCCGTCGCATACTGCGGAAGGAGGGAGTGGCTGATCCCTTGGCTTCTATTCTCCGTTCTGATGGTAGTACATCACATCTTCAATTTCGGTAACAGGATACTTTACACGCTGGCCAACGAGACCGCGCTCCTGGACCTGGGTAGCGCGATTACAAGCTACTTCCAATTCCAGCCCCTGTCTTGGGATATAATGTACTATACGTTGCCGCTGCTGTTCGTTCCCGGGATATCCTGTATCATCGCCGCCGCCTACACTCTTAAACACGCCAGGGAGGCGGTAGAGTGAAGATCAGGTCGCTGTATATTCTGGCGATAGCCATCGTGGCGTTCATGGTCGTAGGGCAGGTAATGATCTACGGAGTGAACCCATATCACACGGGAGCAAGCTCATGGAGCGTCGAAGGAGGCATAGAATACGAGGTCAGCTCCAACACGTCCTCGGATTACGACTCGCTTCTGATCGATACCGGAATGTCGATACCGGACGGCCTGATGATATACAACGACCCGAGCTACATATCGCATTACGATGAGACATATCTGCGGGAAAAGACCGAACTTCTGCGCTCCGAACTATCTTTGCGCAACGTGGATTATACGATGGTAGATGCGGAACAGATAAAGGCCGAGCTGGAAGAGGACATATCCAACGGCGAGGCCGATTCCAGGCTGATAATACAGGTCGGCGTACTGCCCGATACGATCTACAACGGCGGTTCAGACAGCATAATTCTCAAATGGCTGGAGATCGGCGGTGTTCTTTACTGGACCGGATACACTCTCGGGAGTTTCATATCCTCGGTCGAGGGGATCGATGAGATCGACAGCGGATACGGGGCAAATTTCCTCGGCGTCCCGGACGAAGATATCAGAAGAGAGGCCTGGCCGCTTTATGCGACCGAAGAGTCTGCAGACTACGGTATCGGTGAAGATCTGTCGGTGATGTACAACGATTCGACATTCGGGATCAACACTCAGAATCTGACCGATTGTATATCGATAGGATTCACATCGGGCGGTTACGATTCTCTTGTTCTTACCAAATGCAATGCGGGAGAGGGCATGATCGTCATATTCGGCGGCAAGCCTGCGATCAATACGATGCCTATGATCGCCCAGGTGATCGCGTCGAAACTCACATATAAGTCGGAAATAGCGGAACACGATTCCGGCGAATTGTTCCATTCGACCGTGAAGAGGACGATGGAAACAGATCCCCTCAAGGATTACGTGCTTTACATATACGTCGGTGCGCCGCAGATATATGCCAGGGCGTTCAGCTACTGAGATGTGAAGCATATCGCTACAAAATTACAAATAACCTTAAGGTGCTGGCTATCGTCACACGGAGATCGGAATACGATGAAGGTACAGGTTATAAGATCTCTGAAGGAAGGCACCAACAACAAATCCGGCATTGGTTACTATGCGGATTTTCTCGAGACCCAGCTTAAGGAAATGGGCTGCGAGGTCGAGCCGGTCGCCTTTGAGATCAACCTCAAGCACGGGTTCAGGAATCTTTTGTTCAACAATATCTTGGCGCCCATGATGGAGACCATAAGGGGAAGGAAGAACACCGATGTAATCCATGCAACGGCGGAACACTGTGCGCTTTTCCTGCCGTTTACAAAGGCAAGGCGCATCGTTACGTTCCATCATGTAATTAAGAAGAACGAGTCGAATACCAGGTCCTGGGGATTCATTTGGCGCACATCCGTGATAATTTCCAAGATTTATGCCGACGAGTTCATTGCGATATCTCCGCTGACCAAGGAAGACATGATAAAAACACTCAACATCCCTGCGGAAAAGATAACCGTCGCTATGCACCCCCCCAAATCCGAGATGTTCAGAGAGGACATATCGAAGGAGGATATCGTCACTTTTGTCGGGTCTTTAACGGAGAGGAAGAACCCTAAGGCCGCACTTTCAGTGCTGAAAGAGATGCTTGAAAGGCCCGGGTTCGATGGATTCAGGCTGATCATATGCGGAACAGGCCCCTGCAGGGACCAGATTGATGATTGGATCTCAAAAATGGATTTGAGCGGGTCGGTCGAAATAATCAAAAATCTGTCTGTGGGAGAGCTCCGCAGTCTGTACGGCAGAAGCAGATTCCTTTTGAACACCTCAAGCTTCGAAGGCCTCGGGATCACAACATTGGAAGCGCAGATGTGCGGGACGCCGGTGCTGTATTTCGAAGACGCCGAGATGCCGCCGGAAGTCATGGGTGCCGCGGTACCATGCCGCGACGTGACCGACATGGTAGACAAAGCCTCAGAACTGCTTGCCGACGGCGAGCGCATGGCGGAAGTTATAGAATACGGGATAAAGTACTCGACCGCGTTTGGAAAAGACTACGGCGAAAAGCTCAGGAAGATTTACAAAAAAATGTAAGAAAGGCGTATGAAACGCCGTAATTGGTTTTTAGAGATTGGTCATCGAGACACATTCTATGTTCTCGACGTTCGCGATCGAACGGAGGCCTTCCTCAAGTTTTGTCCCGACGTTCTCGTCCGAATCGTCGATGAGGAATCCGACGGCCACCTTCATGAGTCCGAAGGCGACCGGTTTTATCGATGACTCGGTGATCGAGACGCCGTTAGGGAGTATTCCAGAAACCGCGTTAGCGATAGCGTCCATGTCGACCTCGGTACCGGTCGGAAATATATCATATCCGGCTACAATCTGAGGCATTTTAATACCTCACGGTCCGACGAATCCGCATTTCTTGCACTCGTAGTGTATACCCTGGTCGCGGCACTGGTCGCACCTGCCGACCTCTTGGTCCCCGCACTTGGGGCACTTGAAGAACGTGTTGCCCTTGCCAGTGAGCCTGACGCCGCATGAAGAGCATATCTTGTCTGCCATGCGGTTCCGATACTTTTCTTTCTATTTAAACAGAGCACTATGCCCTATAGAAAATCGTATCAATGTTGCAGGATATCATATCGCATGGATATCAGGCCCGAATGCGTACCCTGTTTGCTGAGGAGAGTGCTGTTCCAGGCAAGGCTCGCCGGTAACGGTACCGAGTTCAGAGCGCTCTCGGCAGCGCTGGCAACATATGCGGAGGAATTCGCCGAAGGCCGGAACTCCGCCGAAGTGGCCACCGAGATACACCGGAGCGCTTATGCGGCGATGGGAGTGTCCGATCCCTACTCGGAGCTGAAGATCGGAGCGGACGAGGTGGCCGGGCGTCTTCTCGAAAAGGCAAGCCGATTTGTAGACCGGTCGTGCGATCGCCTCAGGGCGGCGATAACCGTATCGCTGGCCGGTAACATAATGGATTTCGGGCAGGGGAGCTCGATCGAGAGCCCGGACAAGTTCGCCGGCATCTTCGACGATCTTCTGGCACAGGGCATAGGTTCCGACGATACGGACCTGTTGAAAGACATACTGAACAATCCCGGCGATATACTGTATCTTTTCGATAACTGTGGAGAGAGCCAGCTTGATAAAATATTAATCCGGGAGCTTAAAAATACCGGAAAAAAGGTAATCGGAGTCGTCAGGGGAAAGCCGATTCTGAACGATGTTACCATGGAAGACGCTTTGCGCATAGGTCTTGACTCGGAGCTGGACGGAATCATCGGAACCGGGGCCTTCGCAATCGGCATACCGTTAAATGTGCCAGACGAAATAAATGATGCAATGGTGAAATCATGCGTCGTCGTATCCAAAGGTATGGCCAACTACGAGTCCTTGGGAAAAAGGGAGACTGTCGTGCCTGTCGCCTTCATACTGAGGGCCAAGTGTGTGCCCGTGGCGGATTCGCTGGGCGTGGATATGGGCACGAACGTCGTGCGCGTAGCTAAAGTACGCAATTAATATAATCTACGGCGTTTAGGTCGGTGATACAATGACCAAAAAGATCGATCAGGCAGTCATTATGGTCGGAGGCAAGGGTACCAGGCTCAGGCCGCTTACGGAGACCTGCCCCAAGCCCGCGCTGCCGGTGTTGGACAAGCCGTGCCTGATGTACCTCATCGAGTCGGTGGCCGCCGCCGGCATAAAAGAGGTCATTCTGGCCTGCGGATACAGGTCCCAGCAGCTCGTAGAATCCATAGGGGACGGCTCGGAACTGGGCGTCCATATATCCTATTCGTTCGAGGACGAGCCTCTTGGAACCGCTGGGGCGATTAAAAAGGTCGAAGACATGCTGGGAGATACGTTTGTCGCGGCCAACGGGGACGTATTCGCCGATATTGACATGAAAGAGGAGATAAATGAGCACTTTTCCTCCGGAGCGACGGTCACAATGTCGCTCATTCCTGTCGATAATCCGTGCGAGTTCGGTATCGCCAGGGTCGGGACGGACGGCAGGATATCCGAATTCAAGGAGAAGCCGAAGCCGGAAGAGGCCTTCTCCAACCTTATCAACGCAGGAGTCTACGTTCTGGAAAAGAGGATCCTCGACCTGGTGCCCGAAAATACCCAGTACGATCTTTCCAAGGAGCTCATACCGAGGCTTATGGACAGGGGTGACAGGATACAGGGCTACATGCTCAACGGGATCTGGCGCGATGTGGGCCGCCCATCCGATCTGATAGGCGCCAATCTGATAGCCGCCGAGAAACGGTTCGGCAAAGAGGACTGGACCGCGCACGACGTTTCGCGCACCAGTATAGAGGGGCCGTTCTTCCTGGGAGAAGGTTCCAGCATATCGGACTCCAGTTCCGAGTCCTCGGTGATCTTAAAGGGATGCAGGGTAGCAGGGAGCAGATTAAAAGGCTCCTTGATAATGCACGGTTGCAAGGTAGAGAACGCTGAGGTAAGCAACAGCATACTGGGCAACGGTTGCACGATATCATGCGGCTCGGTGATAGACGGTTCTGTCCTGGGTGACGGAACGCACGTCGCACCGGGAACCATTATAGTCGATAACGAGGTGAAGAAATGATGTACATACGCTCTAGGGCGCCTTTGAGGATAGGAATGGCAGGGGGCGGGACCGACGTGGACCCCTACGCCTCTCAGAAGGGGGGCGCCGTTTTCAACTCCACCATCTCGAAATACGCTTACTGCACGATCACTCCCAACGACACGAACAGGATGTCGATAGAATCGACCAACTACGGGAAGTATGAAGCGCCCCTGGACGGCGGGCCTCTGCCCCTGGACGGAAACATGGACCTTGTGAAGGCCGTGACCAACCACTTCGAGATCGAAGAAGGTTTCAACATGCTCCTGCAGTCGGACGCTCCTCCGGGCTCCGGCCTCGGAGGTTCGTCGACGGTCATCGTGGCGGCGATAGCGGCCATAGCCGAATGGATCGGCGAAAAGATGACCGGCCATGAAATGGCGAAGCTCGCGTACGAGCTGGAAAGGGAAGACATAGGTCTGAAGGGAGGAAAGCAGGACCAGTATGCCGCGGTGTTCGGAGGCTTCAACCTCATGAAGTTCAGGTCCGACGGAGTAGACGTCAACAGGATAAAACTGAAGGAGCACACGCTGAACGAGCTCCAGTGCAGATCCGTGCTGTGCTACACCGGAAGTACAAGGGAGTCTGCAAACATCATCGATTCGCAGGTGAAATCGTTCAAGAAAGGCGACAACGAATCCGCGCTCGACATCAGCAAGGAGATAGCCCGCGACATGGCCTCCGCTCTCGAAAAGGACGACATAGAGGAGACGGCCAGGCTTCTCGACATCGGATGGAAGTACAAGAAGCAGTTCTCGGACAAGATCACCAACCCGAAGATAGACGAGCTCTATAACGCGGCTTTGTCCGCCGGGGCGATCGGAGGCAAGGTATCCGGCGCAGGAGGCGGGGGATTTATGTTTTTCATCTGCGAATATGACAAGAAGTTCGTGGTGTCCGAAAAATTGATGAAGCACGGGGCCGTGGTAACGGATTTCCTGTTCGAACAGAATGGAGTAATGGCATGGAGGGGCGGAAATGAATGATATCATTCAGCAGGAATTGAAGAGGAGCGCAGAAGCGATCACCGGTATCGCTCCGGAACAGATACGCGCCGCGGCAGACGCGATGATCAGATCTCTCAAGGCCGGCGGGCAGGTCATATTCATGGGGAACGGCGGCTCCTCCGCCGATGCGCAGCATATCTCCGCCGAGCTTTCAGGGCGATACATGATGGAGCGCCCCGCCATGGCGGGCGTGTGCCTTTCCAACATAGCGCCCGTGACGGCCATAGGCAACGATTACAGCTACGATATGGTGTTCAAGCGTCAGATCGAGGCAATATGCAGGAAGGGGGACGCCGTAGTCGGGCTGTCCACTTCAGGAAAATCGAAGAACGTAATACTGGCAATGGAGGCCGCCAAGGAGAAAGGGGCGACCACGATATCGTTCACCGGCCCCGGAGGCACCATGAAGGACATAGCCGATGTGGCAGTGACCATCAACACGACCGAAACTCCCAGGATACAGGAGGGGTATTTCGTCGCCTGCCACACGATATGCGGAATAATCGAGAGGGAGATGTACGGACCGAAGGCCGTGTTCCTGGACCGCGACAATACCATGGCTCCCGATGTCCCATACTGCAGCGACCCCGCCGATTTCAACGTCTTCGAATACGTTCCCGCGCAGATAGCCAGGCTCAATATGGCAGGATATATGGTCATAGTAGTGACGAACCAGTCCGGCATAGGGCGCGGATATCTGGACGATGGGACACTTGCAAAGATCCACGAAAAGATGAAGTCACAGGTCGCCGAAGGCGGAGGCAGGATAGACGATATCTTCTATTGCCCGCACACGCCCGAGGAAGGATGCGGTTGCAGGAAGCCCGAGACGGGCATGGGCATCGCCGCAGTAAGGAAGCACGGAATAAACACGTCCGTTTCCTATATGATCGGAGATGCGGAGAAAGACATGGAGTTCGGACGCGACATCGGATGCAGGACGATACGCGTGGACGAAAAGTTCACTCTGAAAGATGCCGTCGACCAGATACTCGGATCATAACTTCTTCGTCGTCGAAACAGGGTCCCAGACGTTCATGTCTCCCCTGTCCGATCTGACGTAGACGGTAGCCCTCAGCCTCGAGAACATTTCCATGGCGACGGTCAGGGCGATCTTGACAGGATGGAAGCCCATATCTCTGACGGCCCCGAACATCGCATCGACCAGCAGCCTGTAGTCCCAGGTCGGTATGTCGTAGCTGTATTCTTTTTTCATGTAGCGCTCGCCGATGTTCACTCTGGTGCGCTGTTTGATGAAATCGGCAATGGTGTCGGGGCCTCTGTTGCGTATAACGGCGTCTGGAGCGTAAGCTCCTCTGTAACCGGCCTCTTCGAGCCTCATGCGGAGTATATCCTCATCGGACTGGGTGCCCATAGGCAGTCTGGTCCCGATATCCCTGAACGCCACAAGCTCGCCTATCTTCGGATGGACGGCGGAGACGTGATGGTGGAGAGTCCAAAGCATCTGCGAGGCGAAACCTGCGACAGAATTCCTGTCATTGGTTGGAACCGGGCGACCGCCCACTATGCCGACCTTGGGGTCGGAGAACGGCTTTATAAGATTGCTGAGGGCGCCGTTATCTCCGAACGCGTTGTCCGCGTTCAGCAATACTATGATCTGGGTCTTTTTGTTTTCAAGTAAGTAGTTGATCGCCGAGTTCTTTCCTTCCCTCTTCTTCTGAGGCAGGAACCTCAGGTCATCGAATTCCGCAAGCAGTCCGGAAACAATGTCGTCCGTACCGTCGGTGCTGCCGCTTGAAACAACTACGACTTCGGCGATCTCGAAACCATCGGTCCTCTGTTCGTAGACCGAGCGTATCGAGCGTTCTATATTGCTCTCTTCGTTGTACGCGCAGATTCCGATAGTGACCTGGATTCCGGAACTCATGTGAATCTCCCTGCGACGCGCGCCATCAGTTTCCCGAACGGTTCGCACTGTCTCAGTACAGATAGTATAACGGTTTTATTAAGTTTGGACTCGCCCGCCTCTCTTTTTCCGAAAACGAAAGCGATTTCTCCGATGTTGATTTCGGAAGGTCCGAATTTCAGCAGATCGAAAAGGGCCTTGAAACCCTTTTTGTCCATCTCGGCCCCGTACGCAAGAATGACGCTTTGATAAAGTTCGGTCCTTCCTCCGAAGAAGCCGCTCATTATGTCGCCGGATTTCTTCTTGTCTCTCAGCCACAGCGTCATCGCGGCCATGAAATGGGCGCCCCAAGAGGCAAGCCACCTGACCGGCGAAAGCGCCGTCCTGTCCTCCCTTATGCCGACACAGAGGTCCGCACCGTTCAAAAGACGCTTATATGCAGGACCTACGGCCTCCGGAGGGTGCTGGAAGTCGGAGTCCATATTGATAAAGAACTCTGTTCCAGCTTCCGTAATTCCCTGGAAGATGCTGGCGGACAGACCTCTGTCGTCAGGGTCCCTTTCTATGAATTTGATCATAGGGTCATTCAGGTCGTCTATCAGCTCCTTCGAGCCGTCCCCTGAGTTATCGTCCATTATGAGAATGAAGAAGTCGGGATAAAGTTCCCTAAGGCGCATTGCCATCTTCTGGATGTTCCCCGCTTCCTTGTAAGTGGGTAGTATGACGGTGCACGAAGAATCTCCCATTGGACCATACCTACTATCCGAAACGACTATATCATATATGCGCACCGTTATTACGCGACGGGTCGCAAGCCATGTACGTTATATCACTTGTGGTTAAAAACGAGTTTGGGGTCATGCAGAGGGTCATGGGCGAATTCACTCGAAACAAGATCAACGTCGAAACGATCGTCGTCGGGAAGTGCGAACAGCCCGGCAAGTCGAGGATGGTACTCTCCGTTATAGACAAGAACGATGCGGTGACGGCCATGGGACGCCTCGAAAAGCTTCAGGACATTTACGAGTCCGAGCTTGTCACAGAGGAAGGACAGTCCGCTTACGCGCTACTGTCCACATCCAAGGGCAACGTCGGTGTGGTCGGAAGTTCCGACCAGGTCGACGAGATAATAGAAATGAGCGCTCCGGACAAGTACGTTTCCGCGCTGAACGCTCTATAATCATTTTCAACGGAAGGATCTAGATGGAAAAGAGCAAATTAATCTGGTTCAACGGCAGGATGGTCAATTGGGAGGACGCGAGGATTCACGTCATGTCTCACGCCATGAACTACGGGACGGGCGTATTCGAAGGCATACGTGTCTACGAAACACCGAAGGGAAAATCGGTCTTCAGGCTTAAGGACCACGTTCGAAGGATGGTCGGCGGATGCAAGGTCATGGGATTCGAAATGGAGTTCGGCGGTAAGGCCTATGGCGAGAGGGAGATCTACGACGCGATACTCGAGACCGTCAGGAAGAACGAAAAGGTCGATTATGTCAAGCCCTGTATTTTCCTGAGCGGCGAAGAGGTCGGCCTCAATCCAGTCGGAGTCCCCACAAGCATGTCGATAACAGCGATCTACATGGGCAATTATCTGGGGGAGAGCGACAACGGGATGAAGCTCATAACGTCGTCATGGCAAAGGCCCGACAACCTATGCGGTCCGGCCGGAGCCAAGGTCAACGGTGCGTACGTAACGTCCTGCCTGGCCAAAAGGGAGGCCATACGCCAGGGTGCCAACGAGGCGGTCATGCTGAACTCGGTCGGACACGTCGCGGAATGCACCGGCGAGAACATATTCATCTACAAAGACGGCAAGATTATGACCCCGCAGTCGTCGGAGTGCATATTGGAGGGCATAACCAGGAACTCGGTCATACAGGTCGCCCGTGACATGGGATACACTGTTGAAGAGACAGAGATTTCAAGGACCCAGCTGATAACCGCGGACGAGGTCTGGATGACGGGAACGGCTGCAGAGGTCGCACCTGTCACGGTGATAGACGCCAGGACCATCGGTACGGGAAGGGTCGGAGAGACCTCGAGGAAGATCGGTAAGAAGTTCCACGAGATAGTTACCGGCAAGGACCTCAAGTACGAGGAATGGCTGGATTACGTAAACTGAAAACCATTTACCCGCCGATCGGCGGGTTATGCCTTTATTTTTAGAGAACGTCCCTTCCCTGCGCCACTGTGCCCAGGACTTCTTCCAGCCGCCCGATGTGGTTGTTCCAATCGTATATCTCGGCGCGGGACCTGGCCAAAGATCCCATTTCCCGCCTCTTATTTTCATCGGAAAGAAGCGAGTTCATCGCACCCGCAAGGGCGGCAGGGTCTCTTGGCGGAACGACGCATCCGGCGGCCCCAACGGTTTCGGGAAGGCCGTTCACGTCGGTGCAAACGATCGGCCGCCCGTAAGACATCAGCTCTATCGAGGCAAGACCCAGCGATTCAAATAACGATGGCATTGCAAAGAATTTGCAGGACCCCATAAGCTCGGCCTTTTCCTCCTCGCCGACATACCCTTTCATCTCGATCCTGTCGTCTAAGCCCAGTTTCCCGATCTGTTTCTTCAATCTGGATTCCTCCGGACCTTTACCGCATATTATGAGCCTGCAGTCCACGCTCTTCATGGCCTCCACCAGATATTCGAGCCCTTTGGTCCTTACCAGACGTCCCAGGGAGAGGATGAAATCCCCCTCCTCGCAGGACCTCTCCGGGAACGAGCTCAGGCAGGAAGGTATGACCGTCATCTTACCGTCCGGTATGCCTCTGGACGCCAGGTCTTTTCTGACATAGTCGCTGACGCAGATTATGTGGTCGAAGGTCTCCAAGGTTCCCCTGAACCTGTTATCGTTGAACTCCGAGAGCTTGGACTGCCACCCTATGCCCTCGCCCCACACGTTGTGGTATGTGAAAATCTTCTTTCCGTCGTATTGTTTCAGGTCTTTGTTGTACGAATGAGCCCAGCGATAGTTATAATTTACAACATCCGGGTCCATCGACTTCAATGATTCCAGGACCCCTTTTGAAGAAACGAACGGGGGATTGTATATATCGATGAATTTGGATTTCAGACGGACGATGCGGTAGCCGTCTTCCGTCATCTCCTCTTCAGAGGTATCGGGCAGCCGGCTCGTCAGTACCGTAACGTCATGTCCTCTTTGTGCCAGCAGTCTTGCGGTATCATGCATTCTGTGCTCTATGCCGCCTCTGTACGGATAGAAGAACGGGTTGACGTCTACAAACTTCACCCTTCTATGCCCTCCTTTTTCCTTTTGAGCAGGGATGCTGCGAAACTTACCGCTATGATGACGAACACCATTATTATCGTGAAGGTCTGGGCCATATCTGAGCTGAAGAACACGTAGAAGAACTTGCTGAACAGCAGTATAACGCCGAACTTGAGATAGCATCCCAGCACGATGTAGAACATGCATTTTCTGAATTGCCAGCCTTCGACCATGGAGATGAAAGCTCCCGCGAACGGCACCATGGGTGCGAAACGGTTGACCAGAAAGATCCGTTCGTCGCTTACCATCAGGAACCCGATATACTTACTGGCCACCTTCTTTATCCTTTCGGGCATCCGGATGCGCTCGACTATCACATAAAGCAACGCTATCCCGAGGACCTCGCCGATGGAAGCGGCCACAAGGAGCGCGATGCCGAATGTTATGCTCTCAGGCATGTACATGAAGCCGATAACGAAAAATAATTCGGGAAGCGTCGGGAAAAACACCGCGTCGATGAAGAATATCAACGCAACGAACAGGATCACTCCAGCCGCGCCGTAGGGGCCGAAAACACCGAGCATCCACTCGCTTATACTGAACATTATTTTTCCTCCGATCTCTTCTTTTTGGCTTCTATGACCTCTCTGTAAAGGTCCACGGTCTTTTCTACCGAAAGTTCCGCCGAGCAGCCCCTGGCGGTCTCGAGCGAGGCGTTTCTCACTTCGTCACCTGCGTTCAAGGCTTTTTCAATGGCGACCGTGCATCCCTCCTCTCCGTCGAACAGGAACCCGTTCTCACCGTTCCTGATTATGCTCGTGAAGGCCCTGGCATTGCGGCATGCGCACGGCAGTCCGGAGGCCATCGCCTCAAGGATGGAAAGCCCCTGGGTCTCGAACCTGGAGCAGGATATCACAGCGTCCGCCGCCGCGTAGGCGTACGGCAGGTCCGCATCCGGGACGAATCCCAGGAATTTTACTTTATTTTCCATACCGAGGTCCCTCACAAGACCCTCTAGTTCTTCCTTCTGGGGCCCTGCTCCTGCGATGATCAGGGACGCTCCGTCGACATTCTTCATGGCACGTATTGCCATATCGATCTCTTTCTCGAAAGAGATACGGCCCACGAAAAGGACTATTCTACTGTCATCCAATCCATATTTCTCGATGAACCTTCCGCCATCAAGCCCGGGGCGGAATACCGAGGTGTTCACGCCCGTGGGTATCACGCGGAGAAGCCTGATCTTCTGGGAATGTCCAGTGAGCTCCTTCCCTATCGCTTCCGTGGGAGCGATGACGGCGTCCATCCTCTTCATGGCGTTCTTCAGGTATAGCCATACCATCCCTCTGAGCTTCCCCTCCGGTAAACGTATCGGAGAGTATTGCTGCATCACATCGTCGACCATTGTGTGAAATGTCATGACCGCAGGTATTTTCAGGTAATGTGCCAGTATAAGTCCTCTCACGGCCATTGTAGCGACCCCGTGTACGTGAATGACGTCAAGGTCGAGGCCGCGCATCCGGGAATAGTCCGCCGAGGGCAATACCGGTACGAAGTAGCCCTTGTACGTTTTGAAGCTGACGGACCTGAGCCATAGGACATGGTCGTCATTCACTCTCTTATCCTCTCCCGGGTCCGGGGCGACGACCCAGACCTCATGTCCCAGATCCTCCAGCGATTTGCGTATAGTGGTTATCGAAGTGACCACCCCGTCCCGTGTGGGATAATAGCTGTCGGTCAACATGGCTATACGCATGGGGGCGGCCAATGATATCGGATGTTATAATCCTTGTCCGAACGCTGATATACGCAGAAGTTATTCGAGCCATCATGGGAGATTGTGCCGAGCCGAGCCCCTCAGCGCATGTCCTGAGACTATTCTTCAAGAAACCCATAGTGCTTCTTGCCATAGCGGGGATAATCGTAAGGGCCGTGCTTATCCCGTTGGCCACGTACAACTACGATATCGGATTCTGGGCGACCACTATCCAGCACGCTCAGTCCGGGCAGGGGCTCTACGACATCTCGGGCTACTATTACACTCCGGTATGGGGGTACATACTGGGGTTCATCGGCCTTCTGGCCAATTTTCTGTTCGGAATAGGCTCTTACGGAACCATTGCGGATCCGTTGCTCCCGGTAATGGGCGCGGAATGGGAGTACTACGGTAAGATGGTGGTATCTCCCGGATTCAGCATACTGGTCAAGTCGTTTTTGACGTTGGTGGACATCATATGCGGCTATCTGATCTATCAGATGGTCAAAAAGCTCGGACATGACGAGAAGAAGGCAACGTTGGCGTTCGGATTATGGTTCATCTGCCCCATAGTGATCTACGCATCTGCGGCGCAGGGGACCTTCGACAACATCTCCATCATGTTCATGCTTCTGACGCTGCTTCTTATAATGGATGGAAAGTACGCGACGGCAGGGGCAATGTTCTGCCTTGCCGCATTCACCAAGTTCTTCCCTGCCTATCTTGTTTTCATATTCATCGTATGCATTGTAAGAAAGCACGACGACAAGGCCGTGCAGATAAGGTCCGTTGCATATGCCGTGGCAGGGTTCCTGGTCGCGGCCTTCCTGATATTCCTTCCCCAGTTCATGCACGGGACCACTGCGGAGGCCTTCGGGTTTGTGGTCTCGCGCGTCTCCACCATCTCCGGGTCGGCCACATCTATGTGGGACACGATCACTTCCAGCGGGAACCTGGTGGTGGTCGCGCTACAGCCGGTCATATTCATATTGGAACTGGCTATAGCATTCGTGGCGTACAGGATCCCGAATGATGTTTTCAAACGCAATCTGATGCTGCTGCTGTTGCTGAGCTCCGCGGCAGTTTTCCTGTGGACCCCCACCCCCACGTACCTTCTTCTGATACTGCCATTTCTGATATGCGTGGTGGCGACCGCCGACACTCCTCCGGGAAAAAGGTACATCGTGCCGCTGATATCCATCGCAGTAACGGCGACGCTTTTTGCCATCACCATGAACAGCTACGCGCTCTTCTTCCAGGATTCGATATATTATGGACTGGTGTCCTCCGAGACGATACTTAACGGCATCGGGTGGCTGAACACCGAGATAATGACAGGTATCACAAGGCAGACGCTCCTGAACATAGTGATGGGCGCGGCAGTGACCATTTCAATCTACTCGGTCTTCGTAACTTACATCTGTAACTATCGGAGAGACAGGTCCACGGAGGAGGAGTCCCCGTGAAAAAGAACGTCGGCATAATGATCGTCATCGTCGCAGTGGTAACGATGGTCGGCATCGGGGAGGCCAGCATTTATTTTGTCAATCCCTACAGCTACGGATCGGACTTAGATATCGGCATATCCGGGGCCGAGTACACGCTGGAAGCGTCGGAATCCATAGAATACAATGTAATCGCATTGGACAACCACGGCGTCTCGCCCGTGACGGAGCTTATAATATGCCTGGACGGCAGCAACTACTATGCCAGCATCGAGAACGAGCTGGAGTTGAGAGGATTTACAAATATCATCTTAGCGGAAGTTGCGGAAGTTCTCGGGGAAATGAACGGCGATGCGACGGGGCGGGCCATACTCTTCCCCTTCGGGCTTTTTCCCGAAGAGATCTATGACGGGGACGCAACGGACCCGCTGTTCGCCGACTGGATGGACGCAGGCGGTTCGATATATTGGTTCGGCTGCTCCGAGATCCCGGACGATACGTATCTTCTCCCCTTCGGCCTGACCGCTGACAGTTTCAACACATCGGCCGGCCAGGAAAAGGTGAGCCGCTCAGGCGACATATGCAACCAGCTCCGCCTGAGGACCCACAACGTCTATCACGGCCTCAGGTCCGAAATCGGGACCCCTCTTGCCTACGTGTCCGAGAGCGGTTACAGCTCGATCACGGCAATGAAAGTCTCCCAAGGGACAATGGTCTTTGTAGGCGGCGATATGGACGACGACCACTCTTCGGACTGCGCCCAGATAATAGCTTCCGGGATAACATATGCGACGACCGTGCTGGACTACCGGGAAGGTATCGTAAACGGCAACATAAGCGGCGATATCACATATGCCGCCAGCGCCGAAGAGAACGTGACCGTGTATGTTCATATGGGCGGCTATTACACAGTCTACGGGGAAAGGTTCCAGTCGGTCAACGCCTAACTGCAAATTCTTATTATACGACGTTCCAATCACAGTCCGATGTCCCCATTGGATATTGTGTCCGTGTTACTGTCGTTAGCCGTCGCCGCCATATCGGTGGCCAGCACAGATGTGGACTGGATGTGGCTCGCGGTATCCGCCATCGGTATCGTGCTGGTGCTGTATCCCAAAAAATATCTCGGCGGCAGAGGTTACAACGGTTTCCTGCTCGTCGCATCCATGGTGCCGATGGCCGCCCAGGCGGCACTCGGCGGATACATGTGTTTTGAATGGACGTATGACCTGTGGGTCGTTTCCCTGGTCCTGCAGTCGTGGACCTGTGTGGTATACGGTTACATGCTGGCACTGCTTATCGACGCATCTACCGAGATAGTACTCTCCAAGCGGTGGATACTTCTTTTCTCGTTGCTTTTCGCCCTATCTATATCTGCAATGTATCTTTTTATCCAGTTCGCCTCGATGTACTTCCAGGGCGAGCCGGTCTTCAATACGGATTTCCAGGGCGCCGGTATGGACGATACCAGGATATGGATGAACTCCCAGCTCATGACCCCGCCCACCGTGGCCGTTCCCGTGACGATAATAGTGGCTTTAGCGATGAGGTTCTGGACGCAGAGGACGGAAAAATCGGAACTTCTGAAAGGGGGCGCCTGATATGGACGAATCTAAAAAGGATACAGTCTCGGATGCGATATGCGTCATAGCGTTCGCGGCCCTTCTCATACTGACCATCCGCTCCTACTTTTTCGAGGACAGGCTGGAATATCAGCTGAACACAGGCCTCTTCACTTCGATATTCTGTCTTGTGCCGATGATGTTCCGCCGTGCAAAGATCATGAGGCTGCCGATGTTTTTCGTCCTGATGATCGAGGTGGCGATATTCATCCACGGGTACGGTGTGCTTTTCATGCAGTACGACGACCTGCTTTGGTACGACTCGGTCACCCATACAGTATCATCGGTAGTGGTGGGATTGTGCGTCTTCTATGCGCTGATGGTCGTGGACGGCCATGACAAAAAGGTCCGGCTGGGGAAGAGGGGCCTGTCTATCTTCATAGTCCTCGGAATGCTGACCCTGAGCGTGTACTGGGAGGTTTTCGAGCTGGTGGTGGACATAATCTCGGGCACCAACATGCAGTACAGCCCGTTCGATACGATGAGGGACATGCTCTCCAACACCCTCGGCGGGATAGTGGTCGCCCTTTACGTCAGATGGTTCATGGGCAGACATCCCGATTACGATGCAGCAAAGGAATTCAGGCTGCATCCCAGGCTGACGAAGTTGGCAGGGCACGCACACCGCACCGAATGACGGCGACCAGCAATTAATTTATATGAGCAATAGATAGCAACACTGCTCTAAAGAGCCGATGATTGATGAAGGTCATTGACCGGAAAGAGGTAATCTAAATGTCTGTATTTGTAAAGTTTGAGACACCGAAAGAGCTTTCTGACAAAGCCTACCAGCTCGCGGAGATCGCGAGGGACGGCGGCAAGATCAAGAAAGGAACCAACGAAGTTACGAAAGCCGTAGAGCGCGGAGACGCGGCAATGGTCATCATGGCAGTTGACGTCGACCCGCCCGAGATCCTCGCCCACATTCCCGCACTATGCGAAGAGAGGGGCGTTGCGTACATTTACGTACCCAGCAAGGCGGAACTCGGAAACTCGATCGGCCTCGAGAAGCCGACGGCCTCTATCGCTATAATAGATGTAGGCAAAGGCAAACAACTCTGCGAAGAGATTGCCCAGGCAGCAAAGAATCTCAAGAAATGATGGTGATCTGAATGGTAGACACTGACAGCATCCCCGCGGAGGTCGTAGAGATTATCGGCCGCACCGGGATGACCGGTGAGGCCACCCAGGTCAAGGTCCGTGTACTTGACGGTCGTGACAAGGGAAGGATCATCACCAGGAATATCATGGGTCCGGTCAGGATGGGGGATATCCTCATGCTGAGAGAGACCTCGAGAGAAGCCAGGAAACTGGGAATGAGGTGAGACGTTGGTCGAGATTAGAAGATGCTCGTTCTGCGGCACCGACATAGAGCCCGGTACCGGCAAGATGTATGTGAAGAGGGATGGAACCGTTCTCTTCTTCGACAGCAACAAGTGCTACAAGAACATGATTGAGCTCAAGAGGGTCCCCAGAAAGACCGCTTGGACCATGAAGGCCGGCGACGAGAAAGCAGCCCGCCTTAAGTTCGAAGAGAAGCGCGCTACAGAAGAGAACAAGTGATTCCATGGCAATCGAAAGAACGTACCTGATGATCAAGCCGGACGGAGTCCAGCGCGGACTCTGCGGCGAGATCGTCTCACGCTTCGAGACGAAGGGCCTGAAGATCGTGGCTATGAAGTTCATGAAGATCTCCAAAGACACCGCGGAATTCCACTACGGAGAGCACAAGGGCAAGAAGTTCTACGACTCTCTGATAGACTACATCACGTCCGGCCCCGTGCTGGCGATGGTGCTGGAGGGAGACAACGCGGTCGCGGTCTGCAGGAACATCATGGGGAAAACCAATCCTCAGGAATCCGCTCCCGGGACGATACGCGGCGACTATTGCATGGTCACAGGCGTGAATATGATCCATGGGTCCGACTCGGCAGAATCGGCCAAGAGGGAGATATCCATCTTCTTCAGGCCTGAAGAGCTCGTCGAGTACAAGCGCGACTCAGACAAGTGGATTTACGAGTGAGAAAACCATTTCCCATTAAACCCTTTAAATATAACTGACGGTGGGGGCATGGTTTCGAATGGCAATAAGGCAACCGGTCGTCAGCGTGCTCGGTCACGTTGATCACGGAAAGACAAAGCTTCTGGATAGGATCAGAGGCACGTCTGTCCAGGCCAGAGAAGCCGGGTCGATAACCCAGCATATAGGGGCCACCGAAGTGCCGATAGACCACATCTACAAGATGTGTGCCCAAATTCTAGGTAAAAAGAGATTCAACGTCCCGGGACTTCTGTTCATAGACACGCCCGGGCACCAGGCATTCATGACCCTCCGTGCAAGAGGAGGTTCCCTGGCGGACCTCGCAGTACTGGTGATCGATATCAAAGAGGGCCTGATGCCCCAGACCATCGAGTCGATAAGGATTCTGAGGCAGTACAAGACACCGTTCGTCATCGCGATGAATAAGATCGATACGATACAGGGGTGGAACAGCGTCGAAGGCCGTCCGTTCATCCTTTCCGAGAAGTCTCAGCAGGAACGTACGATGGAAGTGTTCAACGAAAAGATGTACAACATCATAGCGCAGATGTCCCAGGAAGGCATTTACGCAGACCGTTACGACAGGATCGACGACTTCACCAAGACCGTCGCACTCGTGCCTATCAGCGCCAAAGAAGGCGAGGGGATCCAAGACCTGATGCTGGTGCTCATAGGCCTGGCACAGCGTTTCCTCGAGTCGAGGCTCGAGAAGAGCGAAGGTCCCGGCAAAGGAACCATATTGGAGATCAAGGAGGAGCGCGGGCTCGGGAAGACCCTGGACATAATTCTTTATTCGGGCACCATCCGCCGCGGCGACACCGTTGCGCTCGGAACGAGAGGCGCTCCGATCCTCACAAAGATAAAGGCCATATTGAAACCGAAGCCCCTGGACGAGATACGCGACCCGAGGGACAGGTTCGATTCCGTAAAGGAGCTCAACGCGGCGGCGGGCGTCAAGATATCGTGCCAGAATGTGGACGGCGCCATCGCCGGAGGTCCGATCATGGTGGTCAGCGGGCCCAACGACCCGCTAATTTCAACCATCAAAGAAGAATCGCAGATCAAGGTCGATATCGTAGAGGCCGGAATATCCATCAAGGCGGACGCCGTCGGATCGCTGGAGGCGCTGGCCTTCGAGGCGAAACAGGCCGGAATATCCATCAGGAAGTACGGCATAGGCGAGATAACCCGAAGGGACATCGTCGAGGCGGCATACGGGGACAGGAACGAAAGCGTCATCCTCGGATTCAATGTGACTATTTCCAAGGATGCCGAGGCCGAGCTTCAAAATCAGCCGATAGCCGTCTTCACAAATCCCATAGTCTACCAGCTGATCGATGAATACGTGCTGTGGCGCGACGAGGCCAAGAGGAAGGCCGAGACCGACAAGCGCTCCGAGTTCGCGTTCCCGGCGAAGATCCTCCTGCTCCCGAACTGTACGTTCAGAGTCAGCAAGCCCGCCATAGTCGGCGTTCGCGTGATAGCAGGGAAAATAAGGATAGGTCAGAAGCTCGTCACGCCGACGGGCGCAGAAGCCGGTAAGATAAAGAGCATCCACACCGGAGAGGACACTTTGAAAGAGGCCTCTCAGGGAGACGAGGTCGCCGTCGGCATAGAGGGCGTTACTGCGGGAAGGCAGATAAACGAGGGCGACGTCCTGTATGTGGACCTGTTGGAGTCATCGGTAAAACAACTTCCGAACATGGACCTGAACGGTGACGAGAAGGCGGCTATGGAAGAGCTCATCGCCATAAAGAGAAAAGAAGACATGTTCTGGGGGATGTGAGTGAAGTATACAGCCTCAAGTGTTCTGAAAAAGGATCCCAGCGATATCGCGGGAGATATATACGCATTCTTGGACAACCTTGAGGAATCGATGAAGGTCCCTCTTAAGATGGACTTCAAGTTCAAGGTGATCCTGTTCTGCGGGATGGGAGGTTCGGCGATCGCGGGCGACATCATATCCGACTGCGTGGCAGACTCCGCGAAGTGCCCCATCAAGATCCAGCGCTTCCCGGACATCCCGGAATGGGTGGACAAGGACGCACTGGTCATAATTTCAAGTTATTCCGGCAACACCAAGGAAACGCTCTCGATGTACGAGCAGGCCATAGCCAAGAATGCCCAGATAATAGTGCTGTCATCGGGCGGCGAGATATTGGAGCGAGCCGAGAAGAACAAAGATTTCATAATCAAGGTGACTCCCGGACTCCAGCCCAGATGTGCCCTGGGCTACACACTGGGAATCACGATCAACATCATGGACGCGCTGGGAGATCCCACCAGCAAGATCGCCATACAAAGGGGGCTCCCCAAGCTCAAGGTGCTCAGGGACGAGCTCTCCAGCGACACCAGCATAGCGTGGGAGGTGGCCCGCAGGATCGACGGCAAGGTGCCTATAATCTATTCCACCACCGACATAGCATCTTCGGCCCTCAGGTGGAAGAGCCAGATGAATGAAAACTCGAAGATGATGGCCTTCTCCGGTTCGATACCTGAGTTCAGCCACAACGAGATATCGGGCTGGTCCGAGGGAGACGTAAGGGACAAGTGCATGCCGATATTCCTTTACGAGGAAAGGATGAACAAGTACAAGCGGAACGCCATAAACGCATCCATAGAGACGCTGAGATCTTACGGCATGGAGCCCATGGTACTGAAGATACGCGGCAAGAACGTAACGGAGAAGATCATCAGATCGGTAATGATCGGAGACTACGTATCCCTGTATCTGGCATATATCTCGGGGGTGGACCCCAGCAGCGTCGCGTCCATCGACGAGTTCAAATCCCGTCTCACAAAGCTCCTGACGGGCCGCAAGAAAAAGATATCCGTCCGATGAGACGGTGTACCTTCTGTGTACCAGACCATGCGCGAAGCCCTTTTATCGAGTCTTCTCCTTATCAAAAAGTATATAAGCAACGCTCGGCTAAGGCGGTTCTACAGGTGTTCAAATGGTAGACTTCAAAACTATCGTCAATGACGTTAAGACGGGCAAATCATACAATGTTGCCGTGTCGGGCCACCACGCGAACTCTCTGATTGGTAAAAACATCGGAGAGGTCGTAGACGGAATTTTCGTAGGGCTCCCCGGTTACAAGCTAAAGATCACAGGCGGAAGCGACGGAAACGGCACTCCCATGAGGAAGGACCTTCCCGGCGCGAAGAAGAGAAAGCTCCTGCTTTCCGACGGTCTCGGATTCCACGAGAAATATCCAGGAGAGAGGAAGAGGACAGCTGTCCGCGGTTCCACAATCTCGGCCGAGATCGTACAGATCAACATGGCCATCGCAGAGTATGGACCCAAATCAGTTGAGGAGACCTTCGCCTCCGGCGCAGCTCCCGCGGAGAAATGATGAAGGTCCCCAAGCAGCCCGAGGCAAACATCGGGATGATCGGTCATGTCGACCACGGCAAGACAACGCTGACCAAAGCGCTTTCCGGGGATTGGACCGACCGTCACTCCGAAGAGGTGAAGAGAGGGATCTCCATCCGCCTCGGATATGCTGACGTAGCATTCTATAAATGCCCGCAGTGCCAGGGCGCCGCAGCTTATGGCACTGAAAAGATGTGCAAGAACTGCGGTTCAGAGGCCGAATTGCTTCAGGCGGTGTCGTTCGTTGACGCCCCCGGGCATGAAACTCTTATGGCGACCATGCTTTCCGGAGCTGCCCTCATGGACGGCGCCCTGCTTCTGGTCGCGGCGAACGAGCGCTGTCCACAGCCTCAGACCAAAGAGCATCTCATGGCCCTTTCGATCATAGGCATCGAGCACATCGTGATCGTTCAGAACAAGATAGACATAGTCACAAAGGAACAGGCCCTGGATAACTACAGGGAGATCAAGGCCTTCGTCAAAGGGACGGTGGCCGAGAACGCGCCCATCATACCGATATCGGCAAACCACGGAGTGAACATCGATATGCTGATCGAGGCCATCCAGAAGCACATAATCCACAAGATCAACAGAGATACCGAGTCCTCTCCGCTGATGCACGTGGCCCGTTCTTTCGACATCAACTCGCCTGGTACACTGCCTAAGGACCTGAGAGGGGGAGTCATAGGAGGAACCCTCATTCGTGGCAGGCTCAAGATAGGGGACGAGATCGAGATCGTCCCGGGCAGAAGGGTAGAGGTCGCAGGCAAGATGACCTACGAAAAGATCACTGCAAAAATCACATCCCTCGAGGGAGGGGGTCACATGGTGAAGTCCGTGGAGCCCGGAGGGCTTATAGCCATCGGGACAGAGCTCGACCCGTCCATAACAAAGTCGGACGGCCTTACAGGCACGATGCTGGGGTCCCCCGGTAAACTGCCCGCCGTCGTGAACGATTTCACAATGCAGACCGTGCTGATGGAACGTGTCGTAGGCTCCTCGTCCGAACTCAGTGTCGAAGAGATCAAGAGCAACGAGCCGCTCATGCTGAGCGTAGGTACCGCAACCACAGTAGGTGTGGTAAAAAGCGCCAGAAACGGTTCAGCCGACGTGGTCCTGAAAATACCCGTGTGCGTGATGCCCGGGCAGAGGGTCGCAATATCCAGAAGGATCTCCAACAAGTGGAGGCTCATCGGATACGGCCTCGTAGAACAGTGAGACCATGGTCACAAACGTTATTCTTGATACGAATGCGCTCCTTATGCCGTTCGAGGTCAGGCTTAACCTCGACCTCGCCGTCCGCGAGGTCCTCGGAGACGTTCATTTCATCGTCCCGGGGCCGATCATCGGCGAGCTTAAGCGCCTCGAGCACAAGTTCGCTCCCGTGGCGCTAGAGCTCGCAAGGCGTTATGAAATAATTCAGACAAGCTCCTCGGGGGACGCTTCGGTCCTGGAACTGGCAAAGAGCACCGGAGCGCATGTACTGACGAACGATAAGGACCTCAGGAGTAAGCTTAGGAAGGAAGGCATCCCGGTCATGTACCTTCGTTCCGGAACACATCTGGTAGTAGATGTCAGATAAGCGGCGAAGGAGGGTCTTCGGGCGGATTTCCGGTCCAAGGCTCTTTTCCGATCTCCTTCAGCCTCAAGTTGACAAGTTCTTTCCCTTTATCGCTCACTCCGTAGATCGGGACCTTGTTTCCGGCAGTTACGACGTTGCGGTTCTTTGCTTCCTGACGTATGGTTGCGGAAGCGCATGCGGTTATGACATCGCAGTTGTCGAAAAGCACTACGGCGTCCCTGTAGGAAGTTCCCGACGTATGGACTGCCATGATAACGGCGCTGTATCCATAGGAGTCCCTGGCCTTCACGGCGTCATCGGCTCCGCATACCGTTACGGCGACCGAACGGAAACCCATCGAATATGCCTTTTCGAGTCCCGCGAGCATATCGATCTCCGCAGTATCGGGATCGAGGACCCTGTGCCTTCCGACCGCGGCGATCACGGTTTCGATAGGTGATGTTTCGATTATGGCAGAGATGCGCCCGCACATTCCCTGGACGATCTCCGGGTCGGTGACCACGGCGGTACCGCATCCGTCGGCCGCTATGACCGCAGCGTCGATCGCACCGTGCTTCAGCGCCGTGCCGAGTATCTCCGATATTCCGAAAGATAGGAAGTCGGGCATCCTGACCTTGCGGTCCTCGGTGAAGAGGCCGAAGTCATTCATGCGGAACTGTATGTTGTTGCGTACGGATTCGGTGTCGAACTCTTCGATCCCGCGGTGCTTCCCGAAAAGCGGGCACCTCTTCAGCTGAGGCTCTCCCACTTCGACGATCTTGCCATCCTCCACAACGACCTTGGTCTTTCCGAGGCACTCGGTGACGTGTCTAGACATGATCATTCCGTTACTTCGGCGCTCTCGATGACGACATTCTTCACCGGGCGGTCGTTCCTTCCCGTCTTTACCTTGCCTATCGCGTCGACGACGTCCATGCCTTTTACGACCTCGCCGAACACGGGGTGCGCGTACGGGGTGGACTTGTTCTCCTTGTCAAGGTATGTGTTGTCGGTCATGTTGATGAAGAACTGGCTACCGCCGGTGTGGGGGCGCCCGGTGTTGGCCATTGCGATCGTCCCGCGGACGTTGGAGTGACCTTTGCCGAACTCGTCCTCTATGGTATATCCCGGACCTCCGGTCCCGGTCCCCTGGGGGCAGCCGGCCTGGATCATGAAGCCGTCGATAACTCTGTGGAACATTATCCCGTTGTAGAAGCCTTTATCAACCAGTTTGATGAAATTTCCGGTGGTTATCGGCATGTCGGTGTACAGTTTCAGTGTTATGTCGCCCATGTTCGTGTGCAGTATAACGTCGGTCATGATTGCTGATATATGCCGTGTAATAAAAACTGTTGCTGTTCCATCGTCCGATGGAAAAGACATCAAACATTTATATGGACTGAAATGTACCGTAATTTATGACCAGAGGGGTGCTTACGGTTATAGGATGCCCGATACTCGAGGACGAGCTGATATACTGCCTTCGAAGGGATACCGAGGACAAGGACATCTACCTGGTAGAGGCCGAACCTTCAAAGAGCCTGAGGGCAAAGCTCGATCGCTACGGCATTCCGTATACCGAGATAGACGGACGGGCGTTCAACAACGGTTTAGAGACTTTCGAACCTTCCCGTTTCTCCATAGTCATCAAAATGCTGGATCTGGGACTTCACGCCGAGCCGAAAGATCTCCGGGCCAAGATCGAGGAAGAGATCACAGACGCGTCGGCATCCAGCGGAGTAATCGCAATCTATTACGGAATGTGCGGGAACTACGGATGGGACATCTCCAAGTGGGCCGAGGAGAAAGGGTTGTGCCCGGCGGTCGTCTTCAGGGATGAATCGGGCAGAGTATGCGACGACTGCGTCGGCGTTGCGGTCGGGGGCCTCGACAAGTACCGCGAACTTCTGAAAGCTCACACCGGCCAGATGCTTTTCACGCCCGCGGTGGCAACGAACTGGGAGGACTTCATGGCGGCCAACGAGATGTTCAAAGGCATGCCGGAGAGGGACGTCGGAATGATGAAGTGGATATTCGATCTGTGCGGATACGACACCGTGGTGAAGATAGATACGGGGCTGGGCGACAGGGCGGACATGGACCGCGCAACCGAAGACTTCGCCAAAAAATATGATTTCAAGATCATCGAAGGCGAAGAGAAATGGCCCTGCACCTATCCGGCGGAGAAGATATACAGCGACGCGAAGGAGATCCTCGGATCCTGAATCATAGAAGCAGATCTATCGGTACGTCATTCCAATAATCAACTGGATTTCAGAGAAGCATCTTTTTTCTTATCATCGATGAAAACCTTGGTGACTTTATTGATAATAATTGCCACTATCAAAGCCAGAATTAAGCTGGACATGAAGCACGACAGCATCTCAGTGAACCAGATTCTGGAAACATATAACATTGTTACATGAATTATATAAAACTCATATGATATATTTCCAAAGAAGTTCGTCAAAGGAGATATGATATCTGTGCCTGCTGGAATCAGGAGTGCAGTGATCACAGGCATGGCTGTGATAAGATTCGGTCCAAGTTGTAACATTGTTCCAAGAAGGAAATAAGCTACATTACAAAGCAACAAGGTCAAGATCCAGATTTTGAATCCAGTTTTTCTGGTAAGTAAGGACGCTATTATAAAAAGCGAAACAAATAAGCACTGTAGATTTCCAAATAATAGATTTGAAAACGAAGTCATTCTGAGATTTTCCATCGATAATGCAAGGATAATTGAAACGATTATCGATATAGCCAGTATTAGGTGCGGTACAAACGACTCTATTTTATCTTTCCAATATGAGATTATAAGCCCGACCGGGAACATCATCCCAGATGCGTACCACATGCCGTATTTTTGCGGAGACAATATAACCATCAATAAAAACGTCGCCAAAGAAACTGCGACAATTGCCCATTTCATTTTTAAATACTTGAAAGCGAGGTAAAAAAACATGTAGAGTATTATCAGCTCGACGACAAACCAGGTGCCAGTAGTTGTTACTCCGCCGGAGATGACATCGTATAAATATGCATTTTCAGTCAGAACTAAATGATTATTATACACAGTCCAATTAACTATCAATACAATTATTCCGGCGATCCAGACAGGGACCAATAGTCTGGCCGTCTTTTTGCCAACAAATCCATCGAGGTAGTTCTTTTTTCTCTTGAAGCTTTCTAAAAGTCCAAAGCCTGAAAGCATGAAAAACGCACCAACCATCGTGTGCCCAATATCCGGCCTCACCTCAGTGGGAAAAAAGTTGCAAAAGTGAAAAAGAAAAACGCCCAGGATCAGCATGCCTTTAAGTCGTTTTGTTCTTTCGAAGGAGAAAGCGCTGTCCGATTCGGGTACAGATGGCATGTTGTTCTTCATACGACAAAGTGTCAATTATAATTCAATTATGAAAAGGCATCGAATAATATGGGGCAAGGCAAAACAGAATAAAGAAATATCTCTGGCTTTTAGCTTCTGCACTCTATGCAGTTCTCGATCGAGAGGATTGCCCTGTTCACATAATATGAAAGAACGGCTCAGGTACCGTTCTCGGAGCAAAATACCGCTCCAAGGTGCGATAGCAATCATTCCGAACACCGGGTCCGCCCGGTAACAGATTCATCCCTTGTGCCCGGGATTGAAAGGACACTCTTCCTTCAGGCAGGTGCTGTTCTTTTCCGACACATAGCAGGTGATCTTCCCGGGGATCTCCATCTCGATTCCCAGGTGCTCTTTGAAGAACTCTGCGGCTACGGGTATCGCAAGGTACGCATCTCTCTTGCAGCACCTCGGGCCTCCGAACCTCGCTATGTTCGCAAGGCAGCGCGAGACCATGATCTGGTCCTTCCTCCAGATGTCCTTGGCCAACGGGCCGTCCCCGGTGATGATGCTGAACGATATGCCGCATCCCAGCGCTGCGCCGCATGCGCCCCAGTGTCCGCAGACCGCTCCCGGTATGATGGAGCCGCGCTCGTGGGCCTTCTTCATGGCGAGGGGGAGGTCGATATCTCCTCCGCTGTTCTTGTACGCCGTGAGAACTGCGAATGGTACCAGCGAATGGTGGACCGGGCCATGGAAAGGTATCGCAGGGTCTTTCATGAGCGCTCTCAGGATCTTGATCGGGTCCTTGGAATCGGTGGAAAGGCAGTAATCCATCGCCCTCTCAATGGGGTCGGCGATCTTGGTATCGGGACACACTTCATCTATTTTGATCATGGACGGTAGACATATTGCCGGCTTAAATAACAGGCTTTAAACATGGGTTATGTAAAGCCCGCCCATCGGCTTGGATTCGATCTTTGTTTTGGAAAACGATAAATAAAAGTTCACATTGAGCGAGTTGTGAGTGAACGTAAAAAGGGCTTCAAACCCAACAAGCTGACGCTGATCACGCTGCTCTGTTCTTCAATGATCATCCTCATGGGGGCCGCCGCCGTCGCACCCGCGCTCAAGCCGATGAGCGAGGCCTTTCCGGAGACTTCCACAGTCGTCATCTCGCTGTTGGTCACCCTGCCGGCCCTGGCCGTCGCAATAACCGGCATGGGGGTCGGATATCTCGCCGACAGGTTCGGCAAGGTGAAAGTATTCATCGTTTCCCTTGTGATATTCACCGTCGCGGGGCTTTCGGGATTTTTCCTGAACACCCTTGAGACCATTCTGATCGGACGTTTCATTCTAGGTATCGGTATCGCGGGCATATCTACCGCTACCACCGCTCTTACGGCCGAGTATTACTCGGGCGCGGAGAGGGCCAAGGTAATAAGCTATCAGTCTGCGGCGATGGGTGTAGGCGTACTTTTCCTGGAGACCATGGGCGGCTCCCTTGCCGACATGGGATGGCAGGAGCCCTTCCTGATCTATCTCATAGGTCTGCCCATACTCCTGTTCGCGCTGTTCTCGATACGTGAGCCGGCCAAGGTCGAACAGATGGACAGCATGATGCCTGCCATGGTGATCCCCAACAAGCGTTCCAAGGTGGCGCTCTGCTATGCGATGATATTCATGGCAATGTTCCTGATGTTCATCCTTCCCACGAACCTGCCATATCACATGACGGACCTGGGATACAACTTGACCGTCTGTGGATTGATGCTCGGGGCCCTCGGAGTGACACAGGCGGCGTTCAGCCTCCTATATGCACGCTCTTCCAACAAATTCAAGGATAAGAACGCATACGTCGTCGCTTTGTTCCTCATAGGTCTGGCATATTGCGGACTCAACCTTTCGAGCATCCTGGCGATAATATCGGCGATGGTCCTCGTGGGAATAGGAATGGGCCTGATCACGATGACCGTCATAGGAAGCCTTTCTTACTATTCCCAGGCAGGAGGGTCCGGCAAGATAATGGGCGGCTACTCGGTGGCGATGAACATCGGTACGTTCTCGTCGTCGATCATAATTGCGCCGGTCATAGTGGCCGCCGGAACATATTTCCGCACGTTCATCTACATCGGAATATTCGTACTGGGTATATGCGCCGTGTTCGCCGCCGTTACCATGATTTCGAGGCAGAAGTCAAAGGAAGAGAAGAAAAGGACAGTCGAGCAGAGGGAGCCCTCCCGGTTCGCTTCGCTTTACGACAGCATACTGATCGCGACCGACGGGAGCGAGACCAGCAATCTGGCCGTACGCAAGGGATTGGACATAGCCAGGATCAATGTTTCTAAGGTGACGGCGCTTTTTGTCTTCGATACGGAATACTATGCCTCGGCGACGGGAAACGTCCCATCGGCGGAGGACATCAAAAGTCTCAGCAACAAGGTGTCGAAGGACGCCATCGATTATGTGCTCAGAGAGGCGGCCGAAAGAGACATCGAGGTCGTGCCGAAGATAGTGGTGGGACACCCGGCGGAAGCCATAGTGGACGAATCGGTCAATCATAGCCTGGTAGTATGCGGCTCGGTGGGACGTACCAGCGTTTCGAGGGTCCTTTTGGGAAGCGTGGCTGAGAGAGTCGCAAGGATGGCCGCATGCCCAGTCCTAATATGCCGTAAGACCCAGTAAATACAAAACATCCTGGAAGGCCCACGGGCCTCGGGATTTTTCAAACCACTTCCCGTTTTATTATATTGATATATTTATAAAAATAATTGAACGATAATGTTTAGGTTGCCGGCTCCGTTTTCACAGAACAATAAACGAATGCCATTCAGTCATTAAAAATTCAAGCGTATTTGCAAGTTCGACCGCCTTTTAGGCGAGATAAGTTATGAGATGGCGGGCCTGAAGGGATTCGAACCCTTGGCCGTTCGATTAAGAGTCGAACGCTCTACCTAGCTGAGCTACAGGCCCCTGCGAAACCTCTACAACCTGTTTTCATTAATAAACCTGTCTGTTTTTATCCTCCAGATAATAGAAGAAACCAGGTGATTGTACAAATGAATATAACCGAATTCACCTATAACGTGCCAAGATGACGCAGCTCAAAGTGAGGGATCTCATGACGACGCAGGTCGTCACGCTCAAACCGGGAGACACCGTCAAGCGCGCGACCATCAAATTCGCCGTCGACAATATCTCAGGCGCTCCTGTGGTCGACAACAGGAACCACCTTGTGGGTATAATCAGTGAGGACGATATCCTCAACCTCATTGTCAGACGCCAGGAGAAGATGGGGACAGGGGGCGGGAAAATGCTTTCCTATCCCATGGACTCCGAGATCGAGAACGTAGCTCTCCAGGACGCGGCCGACGAGGTCTCCAACACAAAGGTGGAGGACATAATGACCCGCAGCGTTCTGACCACGACCCCCGACGCGGTCATCGTGGACGTGCTCAAGGCGATGCTCGAGAGGAAGATCAACCGTGTCCCGGTACTGGAGAAAGGCGTCCTCGTAGGGATAATTTCCAGAGGGGACATAGTGTTCCACATTTACAAAAAAAAGGTCTGAGGGCATAAAGGATGGGATTATTCGAAGCGCATGTTCTGGCCAGTGGCAGCGACGGAAACTGTACTATCATAGAGTCGGACGGCGAGGCGATCATGATAGATGCGGGCATCAGTTGCCGCAGGATAATGGCGCTGATGGACCAGGAGGGCGTAGACCCGACGTCCATCAAGGCGATGCTGCTTACCCACGAGCACAGCGACCACGTCTCCGGCGCGGGGGCGACCGCCAGGAAGCTCGACATCCCGGTATACTGCAACAGGCCGACCTTCGAATCCTGTACTTTAGGCCAGATAGACTTCCGTCAGATATCGACCGGAACGCCGTTCGATCTGTGCGGCATGAGGATAACTCCGCTTCCGACATCTCACAACGCGGCAGAACCCAACGCATTCATGACCGAGATCGATGGCACAAGGATCCTTGTGGCGACCGACACGGGCAAGCTGACCTATCAGGTGGAGCACGCGCTGTCGATGTCGGACCTGGCAATAATCGAGTCGAACTATGACAGCCGCATGCTGACCGACGGGCCGTATCCGCCGAGCCTCAAAAGGCTTATCGGCAGCGATATCGGGCATCTTTCGAACGTAGCCTGCGCCAACGCGATAATGCGTACGAAACGGGAGGGGCGCAAAGTATTCCTGGCTCATCTGAGCAAAACCAACAACACGCCCGACACGGCCCGCGACACGGTGTCCCGGATCATCGGCGAGAAACGTCTCAACATAGACTGCCTGGAGTTCCCCGGCGATACAAGGACCATCAGGGCGAAGGCCTGACAAGTACGGCCCTGCTCCTCGATATCAGTGCATCGGCCATGCTTTTGGGCATGGTCACAAGGTCTTCCTTCTTCAGATCATAGTCGCGGTCGGGACCCGCGAACACGGGCAGGTCTTCCAAGACCCTTATGAGAACATAATCCGGCTCTTCGTGCTCCTCGTCTGCGAACACGGCCGGCTCGGGCGACGATATTATCTCCTCGGTTTCGGAGAAGTCCTCGGGCCCGTCGTCGAAGACCGGTATGTCTTTGAGGGTCTGCGGTTCAGGGGCCCTCGGGACAGGCGGTCTGACCTCCTTGGCCACATCTATGGGGCGTATCTCGTACTTCACGTGCCCCGTCATCCTGTCTATGGACGACATATGGATGTTCGAGGCCTCGAGCACCGAGGCATAATACGTCTTTTCTTCGGGAGTAAGTATGTCGGTCACTCCCTGCGCCCCCCCGGCCGCCCGGAGGGCCATCGAGCTTATCTTCTGCATCCTCAGGGCAACGATCTCCCTAGCCAGACGGTTCGCCTTCTTGCGGCGCTGGTTGGCGCCCTCGCACATGATGGAATCAGGGTCATTGGATAGGAAACGGTCGTAATCTGCCTTAAGGGACGCAAGAAGCGAGGTCATCGCAGGATATAGGTCGCTCCTGACGTCTGAAAGGAGGTTTTTCGACCTTTCCTCCCTGTAGACCTCTGAAAGGTCCTCGAACTTCATCGGCTTGTATGCTCCCGTCTGCATCGGATGCACTATGGTCTGTCGATATTTTATCTAATCGTTCCAGGACCGATGGGAAAAAGGGATAACGTTCCTGGGCCATCATGTCCCATGCAGCTTTCGGATGTTTCACGGAAAACGAAGGGCGGACTGGAGGTCAGCCTCTATGTTTCGCCGCGTTCTTCGGTCTCCGGCCCCGACGGTTTCGACGAGTGGAGGAAGCGGCTGATAGTCAGGGTTAAGTCGCCCCCCCTGGACGGCAAGGCGAACCGCGAGGTCGAGGATGTGATAAGCGGTATAACCGGGATGAGGGCCGTAGTGATAGGCGGCGCGACCGATAGACGGAAGACAGTGCTCATAGAAGGGGACGCCGATGTTGCGATGGCGAAGCTCGGCGGTGCCATATGAGCGATGCCGAGAGATACGAGAGGATAGTCGAGGCGCTCCGGGCGCTGGAAGAGATGTCATGGGACAGGGTGATACTCGTAGAGGGCCGCAGGGACGTCACGGCGTTGGAGCATCTGGGCATATTCGGCGACGTTTACACCGTACAGGCATCGGGAGGACCGATCAGGGCCGCCGAGTACGCGGCAAATAAAAAGAAAAAAGCAGTCATTCTCACGGATTGGGACAGGAAGGGCGACATAATCGCCTCGGACCTCGAGGTCCACCTTAACGCTCTCGACGTCCAGTACGACACATCGGTCAGAAGCAGATTGGCGGAACTTTGCAGGATCGACATCAAGGATGTGCAATCCCTCGACGAACTGGTACATCGCCTGGCAGTATAAGCATAATATATTCCGAGGCCATTAGAATAAATTAGGATGGCAGGCCGTTTCATCGTTTTCGAAGGTATCGATGGTGCAGGGAAAAGCACATTGATAAACAAAGTTTCAGAGATATTGGAGTCCGAAGGCGTCAGTACGGTTGTAACCGCGGAGCCCACGGACGGGCCCGTCGGAAAGCTGATACGGAGCGGCGCCGTGAAATGCATATCTCAGGACGCCGAGGCGTTACTGTTCACTGCCGACCGTGCCTGCCACACCGCCGAGATAGCCAAATGGAAGGAAGAGGGAAAGACCGTTCTCTGCGATCGATATTACGCCTCAACGATAGCATATCAATCGGCTAAATTCAACGGAACGGAGTCCAAGACGGAATGGCTGAAGGAATTGAACCGCCCGGTGGTCATCGAGCCGGACATAACGATACTTTTGGACATAGGTCCCGAGGAGGGGATGCGCCGCGTGGGGGCCCGCGGTGCCAGAAGCAAGTACGAAGTCGCCGACTATCTGGAAAGGGTACGTAAAAATTATCTTCGAATAGCGGGGGAGAACGGTTTCCAGATCATCGACGCCTCATGTTCCAGGGACGAAGTTTTGAGAGAAACGATGAAGATCATAGGTGAGTAAAATGCATCCATCAGAAGAGATTTATTGCGAAAAAAGCAGCAGGCTGAAAGGTAAGACCGTAGTATTCGGGATAACGGGAAGCATCGCCGCCACGGACTGCTTCTCGACGATAAGGGAGCTGATACGTCACGGCGCAACGGTGATACCGGTCATGACAAAGGCGGCATGCGACATGGTCACCACGCAGAGCATAGAGTTCGCATCCGGGAAAAAGCCCATAACCGAACTCACCGGGCAGGCCGAGCACGTAAAACTGATGGGAGACGCCCGCACCGCGGACCTTCTGATAATTTATCCTGCGACGGCCAACACGATATCCAAGATCGCCAACGGCATAGACGATACGGCCGTGACATCTATGGCAACCGTTGCTCTGGGCAACAATCTGCCTGTCGCGGTGGCACCCGCCATGCACGATGCGATGCTGAAGAACCCCGCCGTGGCGGAGAACATCGAGAAAATGAAGAAGATGGGCGCAAAGTTCATAGGCCCCCACTCGGACGGCGTCAGAGCCAAGGTCGCCTCCAGGGACGAGGTTGTCGCATGGGCGTTCAAACTGCTTTGCGGCAACGACCTCGACGGCCGCCGCATACTCATCGTCGGAGGGCGCAGCGAGGAGCCGATAGACAATATGAGGATCATCACCAACCGTTCCACGGGGGCGATGTCCATATCGCTCGCCAAACGCGCTTTCGAACGCGGGGCGGAGGTCGAGCTCTGGATGGGCGGATGCAACGTGGAGATCCCAAGCTATGTGGAGTCCAAGCGTTTCCAGACGGTCGCCGAACTGGTCGGCATGGTCGACGGGCTGGACCACGACATAGTGATAGTCCCGGCCGCACTTTCCGATTTCGCCCCTACAAAAGTATTCAACGGCAAGATACCCAGCGATGAAAAGTTCGAGGCGGATTTCGCCCCCGTTCCCAAGGTATTGCCCCTGATACGCAAGAAGTGCGAAAAGGTGATAGGGTTCAAGGCGGAGTCGGGCCTTACCGACGAACAGCTGATCAAGCGCGCCAGGGCGCGTCTCGAGGAGTACGACCTCAGCGCGGTGGTGGCCAACGACATAGACGCGGCCGGAAAATCCTCCTCCTCGGCGATCCTGGTCACCAAACAGAAGGCCATAGACATATCCGGGACCAAGATTGGGATATCCGACTACATTTTGGATTTCTGTTCGGAGAGATTATGATATCGGCTTTCTGTCCCGGACATATTACCTGTTTCTTCCAACCGATAACCTCCTTGGACCCGCTCAGCGCGGGGTCGAGGGGTGCCGGGATAAGGCTGAGCCTGGGAACCACCGTTAAGGTCGCTCCCTGCCCAGGAAACGATATAGTGACCAAGGTGAACGACGGGACGGCAAGCGATTCGATTATCAGGGGGGCCGTAAGGGCCATCGACCCGACAGGAGGATACGAGATCAATGTCAGGCATGACCTTCCCGTCGGGCAGGGCTTCGGAATGTCGGCAGCAGATGCCGTGGCAGTATCTCTGTGCATATGCCGTATAACAGGTAAGAACAAGTCGGAAGGATACCGCGCCGCACATGTTGCAGACCTTTTAGGCGGCGGCGGCCGAGGCGATGTCGCGGGGATAATGGGCAAATGCCAGCAACCGGTCCGCACCGTCGCGGGAATACCGCCGTTCGGCAGAGTGGAGGACTTCCACGTGAACGTTGGAAAACTCACTCTGGCGGTATTGGGCCCATCGCTGAACACAAGAGACGTCCTCTCCGACAGGGAAAAGTACATAGGGATCAGGGATGCCGGCTCAGAAGCGATGGACAGTTTCCTCAGGGAGCCCTCTCTCGAACGTCTGTTCGAAATATCCAATAAATTCTCCGAAAAAGCCCGCATAAGGAGCCCGGAGATCGATCTGGCGATCAGAGAATTGGAGGACAGGGGATTCATGGCCTCCATGTGCATGCTGGGCAACAGCATATTCACCAATGCCCCCATGACCGAGGCGAGATCGGCCCTCGGCGAAATACGGATGTTCTATTGCTCGGCAAGTCCCGACGAGGCATCCGTCACTCGAACAAAGTGAAAAGTTTATCGTCCCCGCCGACATCGAAAAGACCGATGCGCGCTCCGCAGTCCAGCCATCCGTGGGCATAGTTGACGGCCGCGAAGGCGGTCACGAAATCCCCCTCGTCGCGGAAATGTTTGGCATCCTCGTAATAGGACCTCGCCATATTCAGAAAATCGTCCGCCATCCTTCTGCCGAACGACCTCTCGGGAGCGGCGACCTTCAGTTTTGCCATCGCTCTGGCGGTGATGTCGAGATATCTTTCTATCTTCTCTTCGGTCACGACGTCCTGCGCAGGCATACCCAGATGATGCAATTCGTCCGATATAATATTAATGAGCGGACGTGCGCAAATCAGATAAGATAATATCATTCGAGCGATATCGCCGAATTATGATAATCGTAGGCGGATCGTCATCCAGAGACCTCGCCAAAGAACTGGCCGCCATTCTCGGATATACTTATGTGCAGGCTGCTACCACCCGCTTCCCGGATGGAGAATGCTACACCAGGATCGACCACAAAGAACTGAACGACGACGTCGTGATAGTTCAGAACACATACCCGGACGGAAACATGATCGAGATGTTTCTTCTCCAGGATGCCGTGAGGCGCCTCGGTGCGAAGACGATAACCCTCGTCATACCGTACTTCGGATATGCCAGGCAGGACAGGGTCTTCAAGCTCGGAGAGCCGGAGAGCGCAAGGGTTATGACAAGGCACCTCGGCTTGGACTGTGACGACATAATCACGGTGGACATCCATAAGGAGTCCGTTCTTGACTACTTCAAGTGTCCCCACCAGGACCTCAAGGCGACGGGGCCCATTGCCGAATATTTCAAAGACAAGGGCATAGACCTCGTGCTTTCGCCGGACCTCGGCGCAATAGGGCGCGCCAAGGACGTGGCGAACAGGATGGGCCTGTTGTACGACCACTTGGAGAAGACCCGTCTCTCGGGCTCGGACGTCAAGATAGCGCCGGCCCAGGTGGACTGCAAGGGCAAGAACGTCCTGATAGTGGACGATATGATCTCCACGGGAGGCACGATCATCGCCGCCGCACATGCACTCAGGGAGGCCGGAGCAGAGTCGATCTCCGTCGCATGCACCCACGGCGTGTTCGTCAACAACGCTATAGAGAGGCTCACCGGAAGCTCTCTGGACTCGATCCTGTGCTGCAACACGTTGGAGAACGAGCTCTCGCACATCTCGGTCGCACCTATAATCGCCGAAGCGCTGAAGCGGTGAGCAAATGAAGAAAGAAGAGAATTTCAGTGAATGGTACAACGAGATAGTGGAGTCCGCCGGACTCTGCGACAAAAGGTACCCGATAAAGGGAATGAACGTATGGACCCCCTACGGATGGAAAATCATGACCATGATCGATTCTTACACCCGCAGGGAGCTGGACGCAACGGGGCACGGCGAGGTGAACTTCCCGCTCCTGATCCCGGAGACCGAATTCAGAAAGGAGAAGGAGCACATCAAGGGATTCGACGCCGAGGTCTACTGGGTCACACGCGCCGGAGAAAACGAGCTGGACGTACCCCTGGTCCTCAGACCCACCTCTGAGACGGCGATGTACCCTATATTCTCGTTATGGATCAGGTCCCATCAGGACCTCCCGCTGAAAATATACCAGATCGTCAACACCTTCCGTTACGAAACGAAACAGACGCGTGCGTTCATAAGGGTCCGCGAGATCCATTTCTTCGAGTCGCACACCTGTCACACAACGGAAGAAGATGCACAGTTGCAGATAGAGGAAGATATAGAGATGCTCGAGAAGATCTCCCATGAGCTGTGCCTCCCCCACTTCCTTCTGGTGCGCACGGACTGGGACAAGTTCCCCGGAGCCCATTATACAGTGGGAATAGACACCGTCATGCCCAACGGCAGGACTCTGCAGATAGGGTCTATACACCATTACCGCACCAACTTCTCGATCCCTTATGACATAACCTATGAGGACCTGAACGGAGAGCACAAGCACGCCCATCAGACAACTTTCGGAATGAGCGAGCGCCTGCTCGGAGCGGTCGTAGGGGTGCACGGCGACGACAAAGGACTGGTCCTTCCGCCGCCCATCGCACCCTTCCAGGTAGTGGTCATACCGATAATATCGAAAAAGTCTCCGGAACAGGTGATCGATGCCTGCAAGCTGGTGACAGACATACTGAACAGGTCGGGCGTCAGAACGAAGCTGGACGACAGGAACGAAAGGCCCGGCGCCAAGTACTACGAATGGGAGATGCGCGGGGCCCCGCTCCGCATAGAGATAGGTGCCAGGGACCTGGAGAACGGAGTTGTATCGTTCGCCAGGAGAGACAACGGGGAAAAGGGCGCGATAGCAATGGACTCCGTATCCGCAGGCACCAGGCTCCTGCTCGACGATATTTCGGCCACGCTGTACGCAAGGGCAAAGGCCGTCCAGGAATCCAGGGTGTCCGACATATTATCGATGGAGGATGCGCCCAAGGCCGACCTGGACGACACCAAGGAAGACAGGATACTGAGGATGTGCTGGTGCGGGAGCCCGGAGTGCGGACATAAGTTCGAAGATACGACGGGCTTCAAGATACTGGGCACCCCGTACAAAGCGCCGAAGTTCGAGGGCAAATGTGCGGTTTGCGGCAAGGATTCCGAGAATCAGGCATACGCCGCCCATCCGATGTGAACGCAACAGGTTATTACTCCGGAGAGTATTGAACTTCCATGACGTTCCAAGAGGGAGAGCCGGTCTATCTGGAGGACAGCTCCGGCAAGAGATACTGGTTCAGGATGGCGTTCGAAATGATCAGGGTGCAGTCGCTCGGAACGGTCGACGGCTCCAAGTTCGCGGACGCGGACGACGGTTCCGTGGTCAAAATCGCCGGAAACGATTTCACCGTTTTCAGGCCGGGCGTTATCGAGCTCATAGAGTCACTGGACCGCGGCGCCCAGATAATAACTCCGAAAGATGCTGCGACCATACTTTTGAACTGCAACATCAGGAGCGGGACCACGGTCATCGAGGTAGGTGCAGGGTCGGGAGGTCTGACCACGGCCCTGTTGAATTCGGTCGCACCCTCCGGAAAGGTGGTGACCGTCGAGCTGAAGGAAGAGAACTCGAAAAGAACCAGGCGCAACATTTCCCGCACAGGTGCAGAGGGATGCTGGGAATGCGTGATGGGCAACGCCAAGGATGTGGAATTCGAATGCATCGCCGATGCACTGACCATGGACATGCCCGACCCATGGCTCGCGCTTGACAACATGTTGCCCCATCTGAGGCTGGGCGGAAGGATATGCATTTACGTACCCAATGCGAACCAGCTCGAATCATCGGTGCTGGCACTCCGGGAGCGCGGATTCGCCGGAGTAAAGGCGATGGAGAACATACAGAGGGGGATGGAGGTCCATCCCGGCGGAGTTCGCCCATCCTTCGAGATGCTGGGCCATACGGGATACCTCATTTTCGGAAGGAAACGTTCCTGAGTTCCTTTTCATAACATATTAATCGGTGCGCGCGTTTACTCGTAGCAATGGCAGTAATAGAGATCCGCATTGAGCTCAAGAAAGGGGTGGCAGACCCGGAGGGCAGGAACACCAAGAAAGCCTTGGAGGCCCTGGGATTCGAAGGGGTCGGCGAGGTCAAGACCGTCAAGGTCTACGACATAGAAGTCGAAGGTACCCATAAAGAAGCGGTATCCGAGGGAGAGGAGATGTGCAAGAAGCTCCTCGCCAACCCCGTGATCCAGAATTTCAAAGTGACCGTGAGATGATCACATGGTCAAGGACCTGATGATCAAAATCGACAAGCCCTTCGAGCTTTTCGAAGTATCGATAAGATCGGCGTCGGACGAAGAACTGATGAAGATATCGCGAGACATGGCTCTGAGCCTGTCCCTCGACGAGATGAAGACGATAAAGGAATATTTCCAAAAGGAAGGAAGAGATCCCACGGACATCGAGCTTCAGTCGCTCGGGCAGGCATGGAGCGAACATTGCTGCTACAAGAGCTCCAAGGCGATATTGAAAGAGTTCGTATTCGGAATAGGGCGCGACGACGTACTTTCCAGGGGCGACGCCGGAGTGATGGTCTTCGATGACGATTACGGCTACGCTCTAAGGATCGAGAGTCATAACCACCCGTCTGCCGTCGAACCGTACGGAGGTGCGGCGACAGGGATAGGCGGGATCCTAAGGGATGTGGTGTGCATGGGCGCGCAGCCTATAGCTCTGGCGGACCCGTTGTGCTTCGGATATCCGGACAGGAAGGGCGACCTTCCCCCCGGGACCAAACACCCCCGCTACCTGATGAGCGGCGTCGTATCAGGAATAAGGGATTATGGAAACAGGGTAGGGATACCGACCATAACCGGAGGAATGTTCTTCGACGAAAGATACACGGGCAACTGCCTTGTGAACGTCGCATGCCTGGGACTTGTAAAACGCGCCGACCTCGCCAAGAACTACGCCGGCGGGCCGGGAGAAGTAATGGTCCTCATAGGCGGCCGCACCGGCCGCGACGGCATACACGGCGTCAACTTCGCATCGCGCGAACTGACCGAAACCTCGGACGAGGATTCAAGGGGCTCCGTGCAGCTCGGCGACCCGATAACCAAGGAGCCGGTGATGCACGCATGCTTCGAGGTCAACGCGAAACATCTGATAACCGGGATGAAGGACCTGGGAGGAGGAGGGCTCAGCTGCGTCGTCGGCGAGATGGCGCTGGACGCGGGATGCGGCGCGGACGTGAACCTCGAAAAGGTCCCCCTCAAGGAATCCGGGCTTGCGCCCTGGGAGATATGGGTATCAGAGTCCCAGGAGCGCATGATGTGCACGTGCAAGCCCGAGGACCTCGAAAACGTATTGGCGGTTTTCGATGCATGGGACGTTCTCGCAACGCCGGTGGCAATGACGACGGACACCAAGCGCACGTGCATATTCTGGCACGGAGAGAAGATATTCGAAATGGATCAGAATTTCCTGACGGCCGGTCCGCTCTACCACAGGCCTTACGCCGCCCCCCCTGTTTCGTCGATCGAGAACGAGCGCGTTCCGCGTCTTCCGGACGACCGCGCGATAATATTGAGGCTCCTCTCGGACCCGAACGTGGCATCCAAGGAGTGGGCGATAAGGCAGTACGACCACGATGTCAGAGCCGCTACGGTGGTCCACCCGATGGTAGGCGAGATGAACAAGACCGGGCCCGGGGACGCATCGGTCCTCCGTCCCGTTCCGTCAAGCATGAAAGGGCTGGCCGCCGCCATAGGATGCAATCCCTGGTTCACCGCGCTGGACCCATACAACGGAGGAATGTCCTCCGTGGACGAGGCATGGCGCAACGTCGTGGCCGTAGGTGCGATGCCTAACGCGCTGACCGACTGCCTCAACTTCGGGAATCCCGAAAAGCCGGAAAGGCTCGGGGAATTCAGAGAGGCCGTACGCGGCATAGGCGATTTCGCAAAGGCGCTCAACATTCCGATCCCCTCGGGAAATGTAAGCCTATACAACGAGGCGCCGGGAGGTGCGTCAGTGCTCCCGACACCTATGATGCTGTGCTGCGGCATCATCGACGATATATCGAAAGCGGTCACCGCTGACTTCAAGAAGCCCGGCAGCCGGATCTATGTTATCGGCAAAACCAAGGAAGAGTTGGGCGGGTCGCTGCTATACCGTGTTTTCGGAGGAAAACAGGGAGCCGTGCCGACAGTCGATGTCAACGATGTCCGCGAATTGACCGAGAAGATTCTGAAGGCGATGGACAGACGCCTCATATCCGGTTGCCACGACTGTTCCGACGGCGGCATAGCCGTCGCGGTCGCAGAGATGTGCATCTCGGGACAGATGGGCGCGGCCCTCGATATGAGGAAGGCGGCCGACATGTCGCCCCGCAAAGTACTCTATTCCGAGAGCAACACTCGCTGGATAGCCGAAGTTTCTGAAGAAAACGCGGAGGAGTTCGAGAAGATAATGGGAGGTTCCGCACACAACATAGGCAAGACCGGCGGAAACTCTTTGAAGTTAAGGGACTCAGGCGTGATCATAGAGGTCGAGGAGATGCGCAAGGCATGGAACGACCCTATATGGAAGATCATGGGGGGACAATCATGAAAGAAGTCAGAGTATGCGTGCTGAGGATAGAGGGCACGAACTGCGAGGACGAGATGGCCGATGCATTCAGCATGGTCGGCGCGGTTCCGGAGAAGGTACACCTCAAACAGATGGAGAAGAACGCCCCCGCAGGGCTCGCCCGCAACCTCGAGGACTACGACATACTTGCGTTCCCGGGAGGGTTCTCTGCAGGCGACTATGTAAGGGCCGGAGCGATATTCGCGGCAAGGATCAGAAGCCTGATGGGGCCGCAGCTGAAGAGGTTCGTGGAATCCGGAAAACCCGTATTGGGCGTATGCAACGGGTTCCAGATATTGGTGGAGCTGGGTCTTTTGCCTGCCATGGAAGGGGCGATGTCAGAGGTACCTACCGCCGCGCTGTATACCAATGATTCGGGGAGGTTCGAATGCCGCCCCACCGTTCTTAGGAACGATGACCGCGGAAAATGCATATTCGCATCCGAGATCCCGAAGAAAGGTCTTGTTATGTTCCCGTCCGCACATGCGGAAGGAAAGCTCATGAGCAACGATCCGGACTTCGTAAGCAAGCTCGAGGACAACGGTCAGATAGTGTTCCGTTACGTTAATCCGGATGGAAGCAACGCCGTATATCCGTGGAACCCCAACGGCTCGCCGTCGGACATAGCAGGCATATGCAATCCGGCAGGCAACGTCATGGGCATGATGCCCCACCCCGAGCGTGTAATGACCCGTTTCACCCGTCCCGACTGGACGCGGAACATCGGTCCCGAGGAAGGGGACGGCATGATGGTCTTCAGGTCGGTTATGAAGAGCCTAAGGTGAACTTCAGATGTTGACCCTGACCTCTACGGGGTCCCGGTCGTTCAGGCTTAGAGTACGCCTCAGGTGGTACTGGCACACAACCTCTATCACGTCGGCGTAATGTGACCTCTCCGGCACCACGATGGCACAGTCGATGTTCTTGATCTTGGCCTTATAAGCGACAACGTTCCCGAAGGTCCGCCCCTCGCTTTCGAAGCCGCTGATAAGCTGCCCTGCGGTACCTCTGAGGACCTCCAGCTTCCCTGTGTCCTCTTTGTCGACGGCGATGTTGAGAGTACCCTCGAACGGTCTGAACCCAAGCTTGTTCTGAAACTGCTCGATGTACCCGGGCTGGGATATGTAGTATCCTCCTTCCCCCATTCCCGAGGCCACATGTCCCCTGAGGGTCACGTGGTCGGTGAGCTCGAATATCCTGCGGTATTCGTTGTACTCCCTCTTTAGTTCGTCGACTCCTTTCTGGGTCAGCTTTATGCGTTGTCTTCTGGCCCCGAGGTCGCGCACTATCAGTTTCTCGTCCAGGAGCTCCAATATCCGTTTCGAGGCGGACTGTTGGCTCATTTCAAGCGTATCCCCAAGTTCTCTGGAGGATACAGCGATATAATCATCCATTCCGCCCAGCAAAGCGATTCTCTTCAGTGCGGATGTGTATTTATCGTCCACATATGTCGATGGAAAAAACCAGTTATAATACTACCGTTTTATTTGTAGATAGGTTATATTTGATATATATAAAACGGACCGCCCGGGACTACCGGACGGCCCGATCGTTTAGTTTGTAAGTCTGTCTGCCTTGATCCAGCGGCCCGTCTTGGAGTTGGCCGCAATCACAATCTCGATTACGCCGATGACCGCGAGAATGATTCCGAACCAGATGTCGATGGACTCGTACATCGTGACCGCGACCGCGGCACCGGTCGCGAGAGCCGCCATGAACACGACTATGCCCCAGCTTCCTGGACCGTTGGTCATGAACATTCCTCCGAGAGCGAAGAAAATCACTGCGACCAGGAAGCCCAGCCCCATGTTGGCCGCTGTCACCGATTCGGGGGCGAAGGCCATTATCGCTGCGACAATCGCAATCAAACCGCCTATTATGCCGAACCCGAAGCCGGCCTTTACGATTTTAGGTCTTACTGTCATTTCATTTACCTTCCTTTGTGATTTACTTTCTCTTATTTATCGTTGGTTCATGCATCAGGCCCTTTGCGCTCCTGGCGATAATCCAGACCGCCGCCGCGACTATCCAGACCATCTGGTACATTGCGACGTCGTATGCGAAGTACGCTCCGATCGAGATGATGGTCAGGAACACGGTCAAAGCACCGAACATCATGCTGCGGTTATCCATGAAGTCGTCGTACATGGAAGCGATCATCGCAAATACGAAGGTTACGAAGACCAGTATGACCGCGGCATCGTGTACCAGGTTTTCAGGTTCGAAGAATGCGACCCAGACAAGGAGTATTCCGGAGATCATAAGTAGCACGCCCTCCGCGGTCTTTGCGCGGCGGCCCCCATCGAAAACCATTCCGATGGATGCGAAGGCAAGCAGTATTCCTCCCAGAGCAATGCCCGAATTGAGATACACGCCCGCATCGGATCCAGCGAGCACCTCTATGAGGTCCTCGCCCAATACCCAGTCGGAGCCGTCGGCGATTGCCAGTACCATCAATACGAAGAACAGAGAGGCGGCAATCAGGCCAAGCATGGCGAAGGTTGCGCCACTCTTTTTTTCCGATATCATGCGACGGAATTAGTCCAGGGGTTAATAACGGTAATGCTTGTTACGACTCTCTCCGGGTTTAATCAACCTTAAATCGATATACGGACTGTCCGTGGACATGAAGAATATCTTTTTCGTCGGCACCGCAGGTTGCGGTAAAAGCACACTTGTTGCGGCTTACAAGAACTGGCTGGACGAGCAGGGGTTCGATGCTTTGATCTTGAACCTGGACCCGGGAACCGACACCTTGCCATACGAACCTGATGTGGACATCCGCGAATGGGTCAACACGGCCGAGGTCATGGAGGAGTACGGACTGGGGCCCAACGGTGCACAGATCGTCGCCGCCGACCTCATGGCCATGAACATATCCAAAATGACAGACATAATCAACACGATGAGGTCCGATTATCTGCTCATCGACACTCCGGGACAGCTTGAACTGTTCGCATTCAGGGAGTCCTCGAAGATGACCGTGGAAGCGTTCGGGAAGGAGAATTCCATGCTGATCTATCTTTCGGACCCCGCTCTGTGCAAGAATCCCAACGGGTTCGTGACCTCAATGACACTGTCGGCACTGGTACAGTTCAGGCTCCAGCTGCCTACATTCGGCCTGCTGTCAAAGTCCGATATTCTCGGTGAAGAAGAAAGGGACAGGATGCTGGGATGGTTCTCGGACCCGGACTCGCTCTATTATGATCTGATGGAGCACGACTCCGAGCCGCAGACCGTTGTCGGCGTCGAGCTTTTCAAGGCAATGGACTCTATGGGCGTGTTCGGCGAAGTAAGGGGAGTTTCCGCGAAGGAGTCCATAGGCATGGCCGAGATATATGCGGCATCGCAGCTATCCTTCTACGGTGGTGCGGACGCAGAGCCCGGCGAGATAGACGATTGATCTCAGCCGAACATATAGGCCGGCGCAGCCTTTATCTTGTTGCGTCCGGCCTCCATTACCTTTTCCTTACCCCTCATGAAGTCGCTCATTGTGACCATGTCGCGGCCGTCCCTGATGGCCAGCATTCCCGCCTCTGTACACATGCTCTTGATCTCCGCCCCCGAGGCGGTTTCCGTGAGCTCTGCGAGCGTCTTGAGGTTGACGTCCTTGTCGATATTCATGTGGGATGTGTGTATCTTGAAGATCTGGTGCCTTCCGTCTGCATCGGGCATTCCGACGTCTATGATACGGTCGAATCTTCCGGGTCTGAGCAGAGCATCGTCCAGGATGTCGGGCCTGTTAGTGGCCCCTATGATCTTGACGTCGCCCGTGGGCTTGAATCCGTCGAGTTCGGCCAGAAGCTGCATGAGTGTCCTTTGGACCTCGCGGTCGCCGGACGTAGCGGCGTCCAGCCTCTTAGCTCCGACGGAGTCTAGCTCGTCGATGAATATTATGCTCGGAGCCTTATCCCTTGCAAGCTCGAACAGCTCGCGGACCAATCTGGCTCCCTCGCCTATGTACTTCTGGACCAGTTCGGACCCTACAAGCCTGACGAACGTCGCGTTGGTGGCGTTGGCGACGGCTTTGGCCATGAGCGTCTTTCCGGTCCCCGGGGGACCAACGAGCAGAACTCCCTTCGGAGGCTCTATTCCCACCTTCGTGTAAAGCTCGGGCCTGAGGAGGGGGTCCTCGACGGCCTCGCGGAGCTCCAGCATCTGTTGCTTGAGCCCGCCTATGTCGTCGTAAGTGGTATCGGGCTTCTCTATGATCTCCGCCCCGGTGACTATGGGGTCGAGCGAGGACGGCAGTATGTTCATGAGCGCCAGCGTTTGCTTGTTCAGTGAAACACGGGCTCCGGGGACCAGGTCCTCCTTCGGAACGTATTCCGAAACGGAAACAATGAAATCAGGTCCCGTAGAGCTCTTGACCACGACGCGGTTGTCGGGTAGGACGTCTCTAAGGGAGCCTATGATAAGCGGGGGGCTCCTGAGCCTCTCCAATTCGGTCCTGACGCGGGTAAGATCCTTCTGCAATCTGAATAGTTCGCTCTCCGAGAAGCGCTTTTCGTTCTCAGCGTTTTGAAGATCCTCCATCAGACGTACGTTCCTTTCTTCCAGCGATACAATCTTCGCTTTAAGTTCCGCAGTCACTCCTTCGGCCTGATCCACCATGTTATCTCGAGGGCTATACGCTCTCGTCTTTATTACTTTTCGTCATTAACGCGCGTTGCGCCAGTTTTTAGACCGTAGTTATTAATTATCAGAGCACACAATTGAGGTTCGATGCCCTGCGAGATGTGCGGTAAAAGCGTGCCGTTCACTAAATCGGTGATGATCGACGGCGCTAAACTAGAGGTTTGTCCCGAATGTGCCAGATTCGGAGATGATTATAAGGCTTCACTGTCTCCCCAGTCTTCCGGCCAGTCCACCGGGGGGAGCAGGACGGTAATCGAGCAGAGGCTTGAGAAACGCGAGAAGAGAATGGGCACCAAGGACGTCTACGCCCAGGCAAAGACGGTCGAGGTCGTCGAGAACTACGGCAAGGTCGTACGCGAGGCCAGAGAGGCAAAAGGAATGGACTTGGACGAGTTTTCCAAATTCATCAGCGAAAAGAAGGGGACCATAGCCAAGATCGAGGCGAACAGGCTCGTTCCCGATGACAAACTAGTCAAGAAGATAGAGAAGGCCCTGGACATCAAGCTCCTGGAGACCGTTCTGTCGGGCGCAGGCCTGTCCACCGGCGGCAATTCATCCGGAAAGATGACCCTCGGCGACTTCATAAAGAAGAAATGAGGGTCATTTCTTCAGGACAGCGTCGTAGACCTTCTTGTAAAGAGAGGAGACGTCGGCACCTATGTCCCTGAGGACTATGACCCCGGCGACCTCTATGTCAACATCCAGTTTCTTCTGCAAAGCGTTGCATGCTGCAATATACCCAGCACGCCTCATGCCGCTCTTTTCAGCCATGGATACCATTTCGGGGAAAAGCCCGTTCTCGGTCTTTTTCTTCTTGGATGCGAGGGAGCCTATGAGTTCCGCGGACGGCCTGTAGGCTATGGGGATCTCGAGCCCGGACCCGTCGAACTTCGGGCGGAGATAACCGTCTTTGAGCTCCAGCACACCAGATGAGACCATGGCATCCATCAATGCCTGGGACTCCTTTACGGACATCCATCTCAGGTCGAGGGAAATACCCATGGTGAATTCCTTTTCGGCGACCACGTCCCTCCCCTTGTTACGGAAGAATGCGGCGGCGCAGACAGTAAGCTCGTCAGCCATCGTACGGCGATATCGCTCACTGTAAAAATATGCTTGCACGCCCCTCGCGCGCGTTATTAGTGTTCAACTAACAAATAAAAATAAGGGAAACAAAATTTGCAAAAGGTTTATATCGGTCACCCTGATAGAGGGACATCCTGTGTGGTGAACATGAAGTACACTAGATTTGAGAAAGCGAGGATCATCGGTTCCAGGGCGTTGCAGATTTCATACGGCGCCCCAGTTCTCGTGGACTACTCCGAGAAGCTGATCGATCCCATCGACATAGCCATGCTGGAATATGAAAAAGACATGATCCCGATCACTGTCGTTAGAAACTAAGAGGCATTTTTACATGAGCGACGAGGATAGCGTTAAAATCGAAACTGAACTGCTGGTGCCAGAGGACACATATCTTACATCGGGTGTCCACATCGGTACCCAGCAGAAAAGCGCCGATATGAAGGATTTCATATACAAAGTCAGACAGGACGGCCTGTACGTTCTTAACGTCCAGAAGACGGACGAGAGGATCAGGGTCGCCGCGGCGATGCTCGCACGCTATGACCCTAAGAGGATCCTCGTAGTATCGGCAAGGCAGTATGGGCAGAGGCCCGCAAGGGAGTTCTCCAAGGCCATCGGGACGCCTGCGTTCGCAGGACGTTTCGTCCCCGGAACGCTCACAAACCCGGTCAACCCCGGATTCGTCGAGCCCGAGATCCTTCTGGTCACCGACCCCGCCGCCGACAAACAGGCGCTCAACGAGGCCCTTAACCTTGGAATCCCGATCATCGCCATGTGCGACGCCAACAATGAGACCCGCAACGTCGACCTCATTCTTCCCACCAACAACAAGGGAAGGCGCGCGCTAGCATGCGTCTATTGGCTCCTCACCCGCGAGGTGCTCGTGGCCCGCGGAGATCTGAAGGACCCCGCCGACTTCAAGATGGAGATCGAGGACTTCGAAGCCAAGCTCTGAGCCGGTAAAAACTCTTTTACTCAAACCCCCTTAACTTCTTCATGCGTTACCCGGCAGTCGCAGGGCGTTTCTATCCTCTGAAAAAAGAGGACCTCGTCCTTGATATCGAAGCATGCTTCCGTCACAGACTAGGTCCCGGAATCCCAGGCCCCGAAGGAAGTGCCAGACGTATAGTTTCTGCGGTTTCTCCGCATGCAGGCTACATGGCGTCCGGGATGAACGCGGCCCATACCTACAAACGTATCAGGGAGGACGGGCTTCCCGAAACTTACATAATCATAGGTCCGGACCACCACGGCGTCCCTTTCGATTTCGTTATGTGCTCCGACGACTACCTTACGCCGCTCGGCCCCTGCAAAACAGATAAGGATATGATCGGCGCGTTGATGGACCTGGTCCCCGACAGCGCTGACGCACACAGGCTGGAGCACTCCATAGAGGTGCAGGTCCCGTTCATACAGTACATCGACCCCGATCCTCGCATTGTACCGATCATCATGTCGAAGCAGGACCGCAGGACGGCAGGGCGCCTGGCGGACATTCTGGCAAAGGTTTGCAAGGGAAAGGACGTGGTAATAATCGCATCCAGCGATATGTCGCATTATGTCCCGAAACAGAGGGCCACAGCTTTGGACGCAGAGGTCATCAGGAACATAGTTTCTCTGGATGCAGACGGGATATTCGACGTCGTCAGAGCCAAGAGGATATCCGCATGCGGCTATGGCCCGATAGCGACCGCGATACTGGCCTCGTCCCCCGGCAGCGCAGAGGTCCTGAAGTACTCGGACTCATACGATTCCCTCGGCGGAGATCCGGAAGCGGTGGTAGGATACGCTTCGGCGGTAATGTACAGAAAATAATGTAAGTGGTTTGGTGGCGAATCAATAATCGATGCGCTTCAGTCTTTTTAGGTCGGGCTCGTAGACCATTCCGTTGTCCATCAGGATGTCGGATATCTCCTCGAGCTCCGTTGCGGATATGCCCTCGGCTTCCGCACGCCTCTCCACCTCGTCCCTAGGCGCGCCGCGGCCGTCTGTGTCCAGCTCGGTGATGATGCGGAGTATCGTGTCCTCCATGTCCTGGCGGTTTGCCACGGACTGCTCGGGGTCGACATCTATCTCGTCCGGAGATCCGCCTACGTCCTCGGGGAACCCGAAGTCTATGACGCTGTCGGGAAGCAACATCCTCAGGGCATCCTGTATCGTTTTCACATAGGGGGAAGAGTCAGGCATCCCGTACTTGTTGAGGGCGATGTCTATTCCTTTGGATTCTTCGACAGAAAAGCCCGCCGCGGTCAGGTCTTTTTCGGACGTGCTGTTAACGGCTATCGCTTTTTTCATTCTGATGAGGCGCTCCCATAGGGATACGGCGGCGCTCAGGATCCACTGCTTGCGCACGTCCTCCTGTACCTGGACGATCGTCTCCGGCCTCACGGAGACGAACACCCGTCCGTCGTCCGCCGTATAAGTTTTCACTTTCCCGACCACGGCCACGAACGCCGGTACTTCCAGTTCGGCTATGGCCGACGCGGCCTCGGGCTGGAATTTTCCTACATTTATGAAGAAGCTCCCGCCGACGTCCTGAATGCGCCCTCTCCAGAGAGGCTCGTCCTCATTGCCGATGTTCTCCTTTTCCGTAAGCACGCCGGCCACGAGCACCCTGTTAACCATGGCGCCCAGCCTTGTCACCAGATATGCCGGGGACATCTCCTCGTCGCCCTTCACCGATGCCGAGGAGCTGTTAAGTTCGCCTGCGAAAAGCCTCCATGCCGTTTCCCTGGTGTTCATAGGGACGCCTCCACTTCATCGAGGAGTTTTTTAGCTTCAGCGGTCAGGTCCTCTTTGACGACCTCGGCAGCCCTTACTATCATCATGGGTCCGTAATCGTCGCTCATGACGTTCCCGGTAACCGAAAGCCTCCGGATGAGCATCGATTTGGCCAGCTCCCGTTCGACGGGCTCCATGTTGCCTCTTGCCTTAGCGAGCCCCTGGGCCATGCCCAGCGTCACGCCCGTCAGGCGCTCCGTGAGCTCGCGGTTGACTATCGCGCTTATGGCGCCCGTACCGTCGTCGAGCGTAAGCTTCATCCTCAGGTCCATGACGGGCTCCACCCTTCCATGAGCCTGGCATTCTCCGTTGATTATGGACCGGTTGCATTCCGGGCACCGCTCGATCAGGCCGCTGCCGCGCCTCATGTCTACAACGGTCCCGGCAACGTTGATGTCCAGCCCGCCGCCTGTCCTGACTATGTCGCCTATCTTCTTGGTGGTAACGACATCGGCTATATCGTTGCCGAAAGTGTCGTCGACCCTGCTGACCTCGCACCTCTCGCCCATGTTGAGCTGAGGTATGCCCTTCCAAGAGCGTATGTACGCGTTCTTGATGCAGACGGTCTCGCCCTCCTTGAGGCCGAAATCGTTCCATGCAGAATACTGGATTTTTCCGGTGTCGTCGGCGATCATCCCGGAGTAGACGGTCTTGGGCTCGCCTTTAACCGTAACGTTACGTTCCTCGGCGGATATTATGCGCCCGGTCACGGTGACGTTCCCCATCCCTCCCGCGATCCGCCCTATCTTGACGTCGGAGGATTCCATGGATATGCTCCGGTCCGGTACGTCTACGCGCATTCCGTCGGCCTTTTCGACGCTTCCGCGTGCGCCGATGTTGATCTGTATCTTCTCGTTCCAGGTTTTGGCGTAGGCGCTCTTCAACCAGTATACGGCGCCCTTCTCCATCTCGACCTGTTTCCCCTCCCAGACGGTGAACGATGCGGTGCCCGTCTCGTCGCCTATCAGTCCGGAGATTATGGTCTTGGGGCTGCCCTTGACCGTTATGTCCTTCTTCTCGACATATATCGCCTTGACCAGCATATCGACGCTCGCCTCCGTGCCGTTCAGATCCCCGATCTTCTTGACCAGGGACGAGGACTGGAACGGAGTCTGCTCGAGCACTCCGAATTTACGGAGTATTCCTCTCTTGGCTGCCTCGGGGGAGATGTGGAACTCGTTGACGTACTTCTTCAGTTCGTTCATGATCTGTTCGTCGTCGACCTTGTCCTTCAGCACCCTTTTCAGTTCTTCATAGTGGGGTGTTAGTTCTTGTTCGTTCATTCTATCGACCTCCGCTTTCGCGGTATTTCCATCTATGCATTGTCTCTTATAAACTTAATCGGAAGGTCGCCGATTATTCCGAATCGTCCCCGCGCGACGTCTCGACCTAATCTTTAAATGCATTATAACTATCATAGGATATGGTTCCCAAGAAGAAGATCGATGAGATTCTTGACGGGTACGATCCCGCCGACATTACTATCGCGACACTGTGTTCGCATTCTTCGCTTCAGATCTTCCACGGGGCCCGTAAGATGGGCTTTAAGACACTGGGACTTACGATCTCCCACGACACCAAGTACTACGACGCGTTCCCGCTGGCCAAGCCGGACAAGATCATAAAGTACAGCGACTTCGACGAGATGGAGGCGCGCGTTGGAGAACTCCAGGACATGAACACGGTGATAATCCCGCACGGCTCGTTCGTCGAGTACATGGGGACGAAGAGGTTCGAGGACTTCGCCGTGCCTTCGTACGGTAACCGCGCCGTCCTCTCATGGGAGTCCGACAGGACAATGCAGAGGGAGTGGATAACGTCTGCGGGGGTCCCGATGCCGCGCCTCATATCGGACGCCAGGGAGATACACGAGCCGGTAATGGTGAAGTACCACGGGGCCAAAGGCGGACGCGGGTTCTTCATCGCCAAAGACTACCCGGATTTCAAAATGTCCATAGACAACACCCAGCCCTACACGGTTCAGGAGTACTGCCTTGGGACCAGGTACTATATCCACTACTTTTACGATCATTTCAAGGCCGACGGCTACAGGTGCGACGATGGCGGCTCCATAGAACTGATGTCGATGGACCGCCGCGACGAGAGCAACATCGACGAGATGTACAAGCTCGGGTCCATAGAGGACTCCAAGAGGCATGGCCTCTACCCCTCTTTCGTGGTCACCGGCAACACCCCCGTCGTCCTCCGCGAGTCGCTTCTTCCGAAGGCGCTGGAGATGGGACAGAGGGTCGTCGACCGTGCATACGAGATGTTCGGCGGGATATGGGGGCCGTTCTGCCTCGAGACGGTGGTCAACGATAAGTTGCAGTTCAAGGTGTTCGAGATATCTGCGAGGATAGTCGCAGGGACCAACCCGTTCGTTTCCGGATCGCCGTACGCCGATTTCATATATCCCGGGCTGAGCACGGCGGGCCGCATGGCCATGGATATAAAGAATGCAGCCGAGAACGGAAGGCTGAAATCCATCCTTACATGAGGTTGTAGGGTCCATTATATACCCCTAAACAATAACCGCTAGGTAAACCGAGAGGCGTTATATGGTTTCAGAGAGACTAAAGAATATTCCGGCGTCAGGGACCGTCGCAATTTCTAACAAGGTCAGCAGACTGAAGGCTGAGGGACAGGACATAATCTCTTTCTCAATGGGAGAGCCAGACTTCACGACGCCGAGCAACATCGTGGACGCCTGCATAGATTCTCTCAACAACGGTTTCACCCATTACACCCCGTCGCCGGGAATACCCGAGCTCAGAAGGGCTGTCGCCGAGATAGCTCTGAGCGAGAACAACATTCCCTGCAGGGGCGCCAACGTTCTTATAACTCCTACCAAGCAGGCGATTTTCATGACGTCTCTGGCATATCTCGATCCCGGGGACGAGGTCATTCTGCCCGACCCGGCATGGGTATCGTACGAGGCATGCATCCGCCTCGCAGGCGCGGTGCCAGTGTTCATCCCGACGAAGTTCGAGGACGAATTCATCGTCGACCCGGCGCTTGTAGAGGCCGCGGTAACGCCCAAGACAAAAATGATAATCATCAACTCGCCCTCCAACCCGACGGGGTGCGTCATGCCGGAAGGCGTGCTCAAGCAGATCGCGGACATCGCCGTAAAGTACAACCTGATGGTGCTGTCCGACGAGATCTACGAGAAAGTGATCTACGACGGGAAGCATTTCTCCATCGCATCCTTCCCCGACATGTTCGACAGGACGATCACGGTCTCGGGGCTCTCCAAGACCTATGCCATGACGGGATGGAGGATCGGATGGGCGATAGCCAACGAGAACTGCATCTCCGATCTGAACAAGCTTCAGTCGCATTCGATATCGTGTTGCGTTTCTTTCGCACAGCAGGCGTCCGTCGAGGCCCTCAAGGGCAATCAGGACGACCGTTGCAAGTTCGTCAGGGAGTTCAAGCAGCGCAGGGACCTCGCAGTGGACCTGATAAACGAGATGAAAGGTCTCGACGTCAACGTTCCGCAGGGCGCTTTCTATCTGTTTCCCAAGTACAGCTCCGACATCAAATCGTCCGTGCTGGCTACAAGGCTCCTCGAGCAGGCCCACGTGGCGGTCACCCCCGGGTCTGCGTTCGGACCGGCGGGAGAAGGATTTTTCAGGATATCCTATGCCACCAGCGAGGACCAGATAAGGTCGGGCTTTGAAAGGATAAAGAAGTTCCTCGCGGACCTCTGAACGCGTGCGCGTCCGTCAAAATAAATATAGGTTAGGGCATAGCCGTTCTCGTTCGCCTGCATCTGGCAGGATGGGCAGAGGGATTCCATTTGAACAGAGAACTTTTCACGGTCGGCCCCGTTAACGTAGAGCCAGAGGTCCTTCAGGCCATGGCCAGGCCCATGATAACCCACAGGTCTAAGGAATACAAGCAGCTCCACGGTGCGATCGTCGAAAAGACCAGGAAGGCCCTGGGCACGGACATGGACGTCCTTATGGTCGCCGGGTCCGCCACAGTCATGATCGAAGGCGCCATCAGGAACGGAGTGGCAGGCAGGTCGCTCGGAATAACGGGCGGTTCGTTCGGCGACAGGTCGATCGAGGTCGCACAGCTCAACGGCAAGAGCGTCGAAAAGGTCGAAGTGCCCATGGGCAAAGGGATCAGGCCCCAATCCATCGAAGGCCTTGTGAAGAAGGACATCGAGGCCGTGCATTGGGTCAGCAACGAGTCTTCCACAGGAGTTTTCAGCGATTCTACCGCTATAGCGGAAGAGGTCCGCAGGCAGAGCTCCGACGCCCTGGTCATCGTCGACGCGGTGACGTCCGCGTTCGCCATGGACCTGAACATCAAGGATATGGAGCCGGACGCCCTAATATTCGGAACACAGAAGGCATTGGCGCTTCCTCCCGGGCTGGGAATGATGATATGCTCGGAAAAGATGCTCAAGAAGTCCGCGACCGTCACCAACCGCGGTTTCTATACGGATCTGCTGAAGATCAAGAAACAGAGCGACGAAAACTACGCACTGACCACGCCCCCCGTGTCCCTGATGTACGGGCTGGACTTCCAGCTGGACAAAGCATTGGCCGAGGGGATGCCCGCAAGGTACAGAAGGCACCAGGAGATGGCAGACCTTGTAAAGGCATGGTCTAAGAAACTGTACGGGATATTCCCGGAGGAAGGTTTCCAGTCCAACACGATAGGGGTCCTCAACCGCGGTCCGCTGGACTTCGATAAGTTCCACGCATCGCTGAAGTCACGCGGATACGAGATATCCAACGGCTACGGCGGCGTTAAAGAAAAGACGTTCAGGATCGGACACATGGGAGATCTGACCCCGGCAAGGGTAAAGAAGCTCCTTTCCGTCATGGACGAAATACTGGAGGAGATGAAATGACCACTAAAATCCTAGTTTCCGACCCTCTCAACGAAGAGGGCCTTAAAATCCTGAAAGACTCCGGTTTCCCGGTAGACGTGAAACCCGACCTCTCGGAGGACGAACTGTGCAAAGAGATCGTCGATTACGACTGTCTGATAATCAGGTCCGGCACCAAAGTCACGAAGAAAGTGATAGAAGCGGGCAAGAAGCTCCGCATCATCGGCCGTGCAGGCGTGGGGGTGGACAATATCGATGTTCCCGCGGCGACCGAGAAAGGCATACTCGTGATGAACACTCCGTCCGCCAACATCCTCTCGGCGGCCGAGCACACATGCGCGATGCTGCTGTCTCTTGCGAGGAACATCCCGTTCGCACACGACTCGATGCACAGAGGAGAGTGGAAACGTTCCAAGTATACCGGGGTCGAGCTTAACGGCAAGACGCTGGGCATAATAGGCGTCGGACGCGTCGGCGGAGAAGTCGCCAAACGCCTCAAGGCGTTCAACATGACGATGGTCGGTTACGATCCGTTTCTTCCCAAGGACGTCGCGGACAGCATCGGCGTCCGCCTTACGACGCTGGACGAGGTACTGAAGATATCGGACTTCATGACGATACACACGCCCCTGCTTCCCGACACCAGGAACATGATCTCCACGGCCCAGTTCAACATGATGAGGCCCAACGCCAGGATAGCCAATGTGGCACGCGGCGGGATCGTCGACGAGGACGCGCTGTACGAAGCGCTCAAGAGCAAGAGGATCGCCGGAGCGGCATTCGACGTATGGTGCGAGGAGCCTATATGCGAGGCGGAACAGAAACTTCTGGAGCTCGATAATCTGGTGACCACGCCGCACCTAGGTGCAAGCACGGTCGAGGCCCAGGAGAGAGTATCGACGGAAGTCGCAGAGAACGTTGTTAAATATCTAAAGGACGGAGTAATAGCCAACGCAATCAACGCGCCCCGCGGGAAGTTGGATCCGGAGACGGAAGCATATGTCCCGCTGGCCGAGCGCATGGGAGTCTTGGCGCACCAGCTTAACGGCAACGTGCCGATAGACGAGCTCGAGGTCACGTTCCGCGGCGGTCTGGCATCCAAACAGACAAAGATGCTGACGATATACACGGTGATCGGAGTCCTGAAGAACATCATCGGCCCGGGACAGGCCAATATGATCAACGCGTTGCCCATCGCCAAAGGCAAGGGCATAGCGATCAAAGAGTCTTCCACCGACGAGGTCAAGGACTACGCGAACGTCATAGAGGTCAGGATAGTATCGGGAGAGGGGTCCCGCACGATACGCGGTACGGTCTTCGGCGGACAGCCGAGGCTCGTGGGAATAGACGGCTACAGCTTCGAGGTCCCCATGTCCGGCGATATGGTATATATTCGTTACAAGGACGCGGCAGGAGTCATCGGCCATGTCGGCAATGCACTCGGAGAAGCGAACATCAACGTCGCACAGATGGCCGTCGGAAGGTCCGGAAAATGCGCGATGATGGTTCTGATCGTAGACCAGGATGTTCCGGTCAAAGTGCTGGACAACATCGTTAAGGTGTCCGGGGCGAAGGACGCGAAGTTCATCGATCTCGTGGACAACTGAATAAGGAGGCGAAGGTATGGAAGTAATAATCACAGTCGAAGAGCTTACACAGGCCATAAAGAACGGCATACGCGAGGCGAGCAGGGAGATGGAGGAGGAGCAGGCGTATCAGCTGGCACTTCACGTACTCAACTTTTTCGGCTACTCCGACAGGATAATAGACAACATACTGGAGCCCGAGGACCGCGATGCCTTCTACATGTTGGAGGACGCAGGGATCCTGACCACCGAGCGCGAGGAGACCACCCTGTACGACGGAAGAGAGTGGAGGATCCACTATTGGCTCTTCAGGAAGAAGAGGATAGAGGACCTGATAGGCGGCAATATGAAGCGCGAGGCCGAGGCAGAGGCCGAGGATTCGTTCTACGAAGCACTTCCGGACGAGATCTGGAAGAGGTCCTGATTCCCAAATACTTTTTACTCCCATGCGGGTACTCCCGCATGGACCTTTTCCCGTACCCATTCAGAGAAGGACAGCGGGAGATGGTCGATTTTCTCAGAGAAGCGGCTGTAACGGGCAGGGCCGCAGTTGTAGAATCCGGTACAGGGACAGGCAAGACCATCTCGTCCCTGGTGGCATCGATAGATGCGGCGAAGTCCACCGGATGCAAGGTCGTGTACCTGACGAGGACAAAGTCCCAGCACAAACAGGTAGTGACGGAATGCGCCCGCATATCGGAAAAGATGCCTTTGCTATGCGTCCCTCTCCAAGGGAGGAAGGCCTCCACATGCCCGATGATGGCGGGAGATCCGGAACTTGCCACCGGGACCCCCGAAGAACTTTCAAAACTGTGTTCCGAGTACAAGCGTAAAGAGAACGGCGTATGCGCCTGCAAATACTTTGAAAACATAGAGAAAACAGATATACCCAGCGTTATTGAGTATATTAGGAAAGGACACCCCTCGCAGGAGGAGTTCAACTCATATTGCGAGGACGGCGAACTTTGCCCTTACGAACTCATGAAGCACGCATTGCCGGAGGCCGACGTGATCGTAGCGCCATATCCATTCGTCTTCATGCCTCCGGTCCTTCATCATTTCATCGAATGGGCAGGCGCTCCGCTGAGATCGATGATAGCCGTGGTAGATGAGGCCCACAACCTTCCCGACTATCTTAGAGAAGTCATGACCGCAGAATACAGCCTCAATGCACTGGCACTTGCCGAGAGGGAAGCGAGGGAAATGGGGAACCCCGAGGTGGCGGAAGGCCTTACGGTAACCGATTTCACAGGAGTCGTCCACGACATAATCGTAGCGGCCTCTGCGGAATATCTCGTAGAGGAAGACGGCCTGGTCCCCCCGTATTTCCTGCAGGACGAGCTGATGGAGCGCCTGGGCGTAAGCTCAAGGACGATATCGGCTATTCAGAGGGCGTTGTTGGACATCGGCGAAGCCGTTTCCGAGTCTAAGAAAAAGAGGAAGAAGCTCCCTCGCAGCTACATCGGTTCCCTCGGGAGGTTTCTTCAGCATTGGTACTCTACCGAAGAGGGATTTTACGTCAGGCTCGTCATAGGCGGCGATAACACCAAGCTAAAAGTCTACTGCATGGACCCCAGGGAGGCGTCGGGACCACTGACGGAGTTCCACGCGTCAATACATATGTCCGGGACACTGGCACCTCTCGACGAGTACGTAACGGAACTGGGGCTGGAGGATGCCGAAGCGCGTATTTTCAGATCGCCGTTCGATCCCGAGAACCTTTTGATCGAGTATGTCACCGACGTTTCCACCAAATACGACGAGATGAGCGACCCCGGAAACGTGGAGAGGATGGAGCAGCGGACGGTCGATATCGTAAGATGCACGGACAGAAACACAGCCGTATTTTTTCCATCCTACAGACTGATGGACACATTCATAAGGGGCCGAGTTCCAGACCGTATAGGGAAGGACATATTCTACGAGATCAGGGGAATGAGCCAGATCGATCTAATGGAGGCAGTGGAGGGGTTCAGGAGCACCCCGCACAGCGTATTATTCGCCGTTACAGGGGGACGTATAAGCGAGGGGCTCGACTTCCCCGATAAAGACCTGGAGGTCGCAGTGATAATCGGGATTCCGTATCCTCGGCCGACGGCCAAACACAAGGCATTCACAAGATACTGCGAGATCGTTTTCGGAGATGGTTTCGAGCACGCATCCAAAATACCGGCCACGCGCAGGATCAGACAGGCGATCGGAAGGCTGATCAGGTCCGAGAACGACGCGGGGGCGGCGATAATACTGGACCGCAGGGCGTCCGTGCTGGACGGGATAGACGCGCGCCCCACCGACTACCCGTGTTCGGACATCGTAGAATTCTTCGCAGAAAGGGAACAAAATTAATACAAGGTGAACTTTGTGAACCGCATGCCTATCGAGGTAGACGAAGACGTCAAGAAGAAAATTCTGGCAGAGGGCAGGGACTACAGGGTGTGCACAGCATGCACGGGTCCAGCACTTGTCCCGATAACCGTCAAGCCCCCGAAGCCGAACGACATAAAAATCCAGATCGGGAAAAATATCCTGTATATCTCTGTGGTTCAGGCCAAATACATCAACCGAGTGACCATCGATATGGTCTACGACAAGGAAGATGTGGCGTACTGTCCGGCGTTCTATTGATCACGATATGCGCACGGCAGAGTCTGCCGATGCGGAAACCATCGCGTCGATGTCAGAAGAGGCATCGAAGGCCCTCACCTTAAGGAGTTCGGCCTCAGTGACGGGCCCCTTGGGTACGATCGTGCATCCGACCGCCGGACGTATGGATATTTCGTAAGTTCCGATGTTTTTGGCGATCTCCTCGATCTCCAATTTATCGTAGCCGATAAGCGGCCTCAGGACTGGGAATTCCAGTCCGGCGTTCTCTGCGCGTATGTTGCGAAGTGTCTGCGAGGCTACCTGACCCAGGGAATCGCCCATCACTATCCCGGTACAGCCCAGTCTTTTTGCAAGCTCCTTGGCGGTGCGTTGCATGGTGCGCTTGCACATAACGCACTGATATCTTGTGTCGCAGGTCTCGCTTATGCGGGTCTGGCTCGGGCCGTGCTTCGCGGAATAAAGGGGAACGTCCTGACCTGTTATCTTTCTCAGCCGTTCGGCCAGCACCTTGACGTTCTCCAAGGACCTGCCGTCCCCGTACGGAGTGTTGTCCATATGCAGAAGGACGATCTCTGCGCCGGCCTCGGCCATCACGTAGGCCGCGACGGGCGAATCGATTCCGCCGGATATCAGTGAGATGAGCTTCAGGTAATATATCCCCCTTGAACGGGGGCTCCTTCGAAGCCCTCTTCGTCGACCAGCATCCCGTATAGTCCGCCGATTATCTCTTTTAGGTCTTTGACCTCGGCTCTGAGCGCGACGACCTCGGCCTTAAGTGATTCTATGTCCTGTTCGTTGCTCATAATTTGACATTCCCATAGTCGTCCGCGAGCTTTCTGGGCATGGAGTACTTGCATTCAGGGCAGTACAGTCCCATTCCTTTACGGGTCATTTCGGTCTTGCATGTTCCGCACAATGCGCGTATCACGCCGAAATGTTGGTCCTTGGTCGTAAGTTGCAGGGAAGGTTCGGTATCAAGCACCATGGCTCTGATGAAATCTCCCTTCCTCAGCTCCTTCCCGACATCGTCGGTGTAACCGGGCGAGATCTTCGACACGTGGAGCGTAGCGTAGGTCTCTCCGCCGACCTGTCTCTCGGTGCCGTCTTTGGCGACCACGTCCGCCGTGGCCATCGTGTTCCTTATATCGGCGACGATCGCGTACACCACGTCGCCGTACTTCAGAATGTTGGGGGGATTAGGGGTGATCACCCTGGCGACGCATTCTTCGTCGTCCAGTACCAGATATCCTATCTGGGATGCGTAAATTTTACCGTTATCCGCGAAGGTCCCGTCCGACGCAAGATACTCTTCTTCTACTGCTACCTCGTCCCCGGGGAAAACCTCAATTTTATTCTTCATATCAAATCACCTTATGTTAACAACAGCTATCTCAATGCTGCGCTTCTTCTCTCTATGGAATTCGAATGTATGAAGAATATCGTACTTATATACTTTACAAAGGGATGCTTTCCTTCCCTTCTTCTCGCAGTATTTGATGACGAATTCTGTCGTTTCCGCTTTATGCACGGAATAGACGCATTCAGAGAGCTCCATAGCTTTGTCCAAGAAAGGACGGTCAGCGTTACGGGTCTGACACCCGAAAGGGGGGTTCATAAAGACCGTGTCGGCCCCCTCATTTACGTTTTTTACATCGGAAACGAAGAATGCAGAGTCAACGCCCGCGGAAAGCGCGTTCTTCTCGGCGGTCATGACGGCTTTTTTCGAGACATCGTAACCCAGCGAGGTGCCCGCGCCCATGAGCGTCGCCGCTATGGCGAAAACACCGTTGCCGCAACCAAGGTCCAAGACCTTCATGTCGGCGACGTCCCCGCTCCGGTAGGCCTCGAAGACTATGTCCGCGACCACAGTGGCGGGCGTAGGATACTGCTCGAGAGAGGCATCCGGTTCCGAAATAGGCTCCAGCCTCTCCAGGGCGATCTCCAGGTCCTGTTTCTTCATCGCCGTTGTGATACGTTCTGCGTTAATATCTTTCGCTAAAGGAGTCTTTACGATATTCGCGACCATATTATGATATTCAATAATACGGCATCTAGCTATTCTAATTATGGCTAGACATTTGTCTAATATTATCGAAAATAATCGATACATAACGGTTACATTTATATCTGAAAAGTGCATATTCGAGTATAGACAGCCTCACGCTGCCAAGGAGATCAAAAATGTATACCATCGAAAACTCGAAGTCGACGACCGATACGACGACCCGTGTCAAGGACGTCTGCCCTGTCAGCGGCATGTGCCCGGTGTGCACGGAGGACTGTAACGTTATATGCGAGGTAGCCAAGGGAGCCTTCAGGGGAAGAGAAGTCCTATACCCCAGTCAGGAGCACTTCGGAAAGAGCACCGCCGCATCGAACAAGGACTATTTCCTGGACTGGTCACACTTCCAGATAATGGCCGAGCTCCTCGGGGCCAAGGGAATAGAGCCCAGCTCGGACGTGGCGTTCTTCGAGAATGCAAAGATCAACACGGTCATAGGTTCAAGGGGAAAGAACCCCATCAAGATGTCCCTGCCTTTCCACATCGCAGGACTGGGATCAACCGCGGTGGCGAAGACCAACTGGCGCGAGCTGGCGTCCGGTGCGGCGATCTCTGGTGTGTGTGAGGTCATAGGAGAGAACGTCTGCGGAATGGACGGCGATGCAGTATACTCAAACGGAAAGGTGCAGTCCTCCAAGGACCTGGCATTCCGCGTGAAGTCCTACATGGATTTCTGGGACGGAGAGAACGGCCGCATCGTGCTCCAGACGAACGTCGAGGACCAACGCGGAGGAGTGGACGAATACGGGCTGTCCAAGCTGGACGTGGAGGTCATCGAGAGGAAGTGGGGTCAGGGGGCCAAGGCGATCGGCGGAGAGGTCAGGCTCAACACTCTTGAAAGGGCGCTCGAGCTCAAGGCCCGCGGATACATAGTAATGCCGGACCCGGAGGATCCCGCCGTCCAAGAGGCGTTCAAGGCAGGCATATTCAAGTCGTTCGAGAGGCACAGCCGCGTAGGGTTCCCGGAGCGCAGGTCGTTCCTCGAAGACATAGACAACCTCAGGTCCATGGGCGCCAAGAGCGTGTTCCTGAAGACCGGGGCCTATAAGCCGGAGGCAGTGGCGTTCACGATGAAGGTGGCTTCCGAAGCCAAGCTGGACCTGGTCACTTTCGACGGTGCCGGAGGCGGAACGGGAATGTCGCCGGTCATGCACATGAACGAGCTCAGCACCCCGACGATCTGGCTCTACGCACAGGTAATGCAGTGCGCCTGGTACCTGAGAAAGAAGGGAAGATATGTTCCCGACATTTCTTTCGCAGGAGGATTCGTAAACGAATCGCAGATGTACAAGGCGTTCGCGCTTTCGGACATGGGCGACGGACCGATATGCAAGTCCATAGCTATGGCGAGGGCACCGATCACCGCGGCCATGAAGGGTAAGCACTTCGCGGAGCTCGCCGCAGAAGGCAAGCTTCCGGCCGGTTTCGCCAAGCAGTACGGAGAACAGCCGGAAAAGTACATGATATCCGGCAAGACGGTAGCCAAGATGTACCCCGACAAGGAGCTCGGAACCGACATCCCCTGGGGAGGTGTCGCCCTCTACACGTACATGCACGACAGGCTCGGAGAGGGTCTGAAGCAGCTTATGGCCGGTACCCGCAGGTTCACCCTGGACTCGATCGAGAACGAGGACATCGTAGCCCTCACGAAGATCGCGAACAGGGTCACCGGGGTCGAGACCCTAGAGGACAGGGCAGACCGCGTGATGAAGCAGTTCCTTTAAAACTTCATCAAACTTTTTCCGGGCCGGTCGGATCTAGGGGCCGGCCCGATGATATATTTTTGTAGAGCGAAACCCTCCGGGGCATGCACGCAGTAAATGTTTGCGCCTCTAACGAGGGGGAATAGTACTGGTAAAGATCAAAAGGGCGATTATCAGCGTTTCAGATAAGACCGGCATAGTCGATTTTGCTAAAGAGCTGGAGTCCGCGGGTGTCGAGATAATATCCACAGGCGGGACGTACAAACTGTTGAAAGATAACGGAGTGAAGGCGGCAGAAGTATCCGAACTCACCGGGTTCCCGGAGATGCTGGACGGGCGTGTCAAGACATTGCACCCCAAGGTGCACGCGGGAATTCTTGCACGCAGGGATATGCCGGCCCACATGAAGGCGATCGAGGAAATGGGAATATCGCCGATCGACATGGTGGTCATCAACCTGTATCCGTTCAAGGAGGCCGCCCTCAAGGACGGCATCTCTTTCGAAGAGATAGTCGAGAACATCGATATCGGAGGGCCCAGCATGATACGCGCGGCAGCCAAGAACTATGAGTCCGTCGCAGTCATAACCGACAAGAGCCAGTACTCCGATGTTCTGAGCGAGATGAAAGAGGGCGGCCAGATATCCCGGGCGACCTTGGGCAGACTGATGGCGGAGGCCTTCATAGCCACGGCGAACTATGACGCGATGATAGCCAGCAGGATGCACTCGAAGTTCTGCGAGGGATTTCCCGATTCGTTCCCTATTCCCAGCGAAAAGGTGGAGGACCTCAGGTATGGGGAGAACCCCAATCAGAAGGCCGCGTTCTACAGGGACCCCTTCACGGAAGGGACGACGGTACCCAAGGCGGAGCAGCTGCATGGTAAGCAGCTATCCTACAATAACATCCTGGACCTTGACAAATCGCTCGATATTGCAATGGATTTCGAGAAACCTACCGCTGTGGTAATGAAACATACCAACCCGTGCGGACTGGCGTCCGCCGACACGATCGCGAAGGCCTTTGTAACGGCGTACGATGTAGATCCGTTATCGGCATACGGTTGCGTGATCGCCCTGAACAGGGACTGCGACATGGCAACCGCGGAAGAGGTCAAGAAACATTTTGTAGAGGCGATAATATGCCCGGACTACGCCCCCGAGGCCCTAGAGCTTCTGATGACCAAGAAGAATCTTCGGATACTCAGGACCGGACGTCCCATAGGGCCCGGACAGAGGCACCGCGAATACAAGATGAAGAAGGTCCAGGGAGGCATGCTGGTACAGACGGACGAGGATCTGGAGATCGACCCGGAGAAGCTTACTGTCGTCACCAAACGTGCACCCACGGGCGAAGAGGTGCACTCGCTGCTGTTCGCATGGAAGCTCGCGAAGCACGTTACGTCCAATGCAGTGGTATATGTGAAGGGCGAGCGTGCGGTGGGGATCGGCGCCGGACAGATGAGCCGTGTGGATTCCGCCAAGATAGCGGCCATGAAGGCCAACGAACCCACTCAGGGGTGCGTAATGGCATCGGATGCGTTCTTCCCTTTCAGGGACGGGGTGGACACGGCCGCGGAGGCGGGGATCACCGCGATAATACAGCCCGGAGGAAGTATCAGGGACCAGGAGGTCATCGATGCCGCCGACGAGCACAACATCGCCATGGTTTTCACTGGATGCCGTGTATTCAGACACTGATGTTACAGTGCCAGCAATGAAAAAACAATTTACCGTTCATTAATTTCTAGAACGTTCTTCAAGGTCGCCCGGTATGATGGGTTTCCCCTCGGCCTTCCTCTTCATGTGCCCTCCCGGCCCTCCGCGTTCAACGCGCGCCTTCTCGATACACTCGGGATCGTCGCAGACAAACGCCGCGTAAACGAAGTTGGTGGAAGTTTTTCCGCAGATCTCGCACGGATAATCGCTGAAATTTATCGTCATGCATAGGACAATGCGAAACTCAGGTAAAAAACAAGCGTTATCTAAATCAAGGTAGATATGCGGACATGGAACAAGGGGCCCTCGCGATAAAGTTCGAACTGGTGAAATGCATCCAGTGCAAGAAATGCACACGGAACTGCCCATCGGCAAAGCATGGAGGCATCATACCTAACGAGACGGTATTGGGGGTCCGAGAAGGAAATTATGCCGGAGATCCCTGGACATGCCTGATGTGCCACAGGTGCAGTATGGTGTGCCCTAAGGGGATAGAGGTAGCAGGATTGGTGCTGGCGCTCCGCAATAACGAAGCGGAGGCAGGCAACTTCCCGGAAAGGTTCGGCAGGGTTTATGGAAATTTCAGGAAGGCGGGAGACACGATGAGCACAGCGGGTTCGACCGACGAAGAACGCAACGCGTTCGGCCTTTCAAAAATATGCAGAGATCCAGGAGTGCCCGAGAAGTTGGAAAAGATGTCCGGGAGAAGGGTACAATGAAGCTTTTCCCGGGATGTACGGTAAGTTCGAGGCTCCCGTTCGTCGAGTCGGCAGTAAGGTACATAGCGGAGAGGCTGGAGATCGAGATATCTCCGTCGGGGTGCAGCATGTGCTGTTTCGAGCCCACAGGCCTGAGGTCGATGGACCCGGACATGTGGATGTCTGTCGGGAGCATGGTACATTCGATGAACCGCGGAGAATCGCTGGTGACCCTCTGCGAGGGATGCAATCTTTCATTATCGTCATCGGAAGAAGCCCTAAAGACCGAAGAAGGCGCCGCAGATGCCAAAGAAAGGCTATCGAAGGTCGGAATGGATTTCGGGACGGCGGACGTCCGCGGCCTGCTAGAATTCCTGTATGAGAACATCGATGGGATACGCAGGCTGGCTAAAGTGCCAGCAGATGGCATGGGTGCAGTTTTTCCCGGATGTCACGGGGAGTTTGCGTATAAAATCAGGGGATCGGATGCAGGCACAATGATGTCAGAGATACTCGACGCGGCAGGATGTAATAACATAGTCATCAGGAAGCCCATGTGCTGCGGGGGAGGTCTGCAGGGAGTTAACGACCAGATAGCCAACGGAATTCTTCAGGACACGGTGGGCGAGTTCAAGGAAGCGGGTGCAGGGTTCGCAGTGGTATCGTGCGTTTTCTGCTTCCGCAGACTGGACATCTCTGCGAAATATCCAGTGATGCACATATCGGAAGTGGTCGCCCGTTCCATGGGATGGGGGGCGGACACCTCCAGATATCATCGCACCAAGCTTTAATCCAGGTCCATCGAGAACTGTATGGAGCCGGAGGAGTGGGTCAGGGAGCCCATCGAAACCAGGTCCGCGCACCCGGCGTACTTCGCCACGTTCGCTAGCGTGATGTTTCCGGAGGCTTCCACTAGCGCCCTCGGATTCTTTTTGTGAACCGCGGCGCGGAGTTTTTTCACGTCGACGGGTTTCATGTTATCCGCCATTATTATGTCGGCCCCCATTTCTGCCGCCGTCTCAGCGTCCTCGATGCTGCTGACCTCTATCTCTATTTTCAGGTTGAAAGGTGCCTTAGAGGCCCTCTCCATGGCGCTGCGGACCGATCCGCAGGCTTTGATGTGATTGTCCTTGATCAGGACCATGTCGTCCAGTCCGAACCTGTGCTCGGCTCCGCCGCCGAGCCTGACGGCCTTCTTCTCGTACTCTCGGAATCCGGGAGTTGTTTTCCTGGTGCCGCAGACAAGGATGTCCGGGTCCTTTTCCCTGAGCAGGTCTGCGGCCGCAGATGTGGCGGTCGCTATCCCGCTCATCTTCATAAGGAAGTTGAGGGCGGTACGTTCGGTGCTCAACAGCCCCCTCACGGGGCCGCTCACCGAAATGATCCTTGTTCCCGCTCTGACGCGCGCTCCGTCTTTTACAAGGGCGGTGGCGTCCCCTCCGATAATCGAAAATATTTCGCAAGCTTCTTCAAGACCTGCTATCACGGCATCTTCCTCGCAGATGATCGAAGCTCTGCCGTTCACATCGGGGATAAGGCCGGCCGTTACATCGCCCCTTCCTATGTCCTCTTTCAAAAAACGTTCAAGGCCGACCATGCTCATACTTCCAGTTCGAATTCTTTTCCCAGTTCCGGCAGGATCACATTATAGTCCTGCAGGTCGGGGAGGAACAGTTCCCTGACCTCCGAGTGCATAAAGACGACATTTTTCGGATCGCATTTCTGGATGAAGTCAATGATCTCGCTGTGGTCTGCATGAGCGGAGAAGTCGAACCTCTGCACTTCGCATTCTATCTTGTATGCTTCGCCGTCAATGACCATGCTGCCCTGCTCGAGGAGCAGGCTTCCGTTGGTGCCTTCGGCCTGATATCCGACGATTAGGATCGCGCTCTTCGGGTCGTTCTTGACGTTGTTCACATATCCCAGCACAGGTCCGCCGTCCATCATTCCGCCTGTCGTGACGATGACCTGTCCCTTGGAGGCGTTGCGCCTCATGTTCGAATTCTTTACAGTGTTGAAATTCCTCTTTGCCGCCCTGAGCTTTTTGGGGTCGCGCAGGTATTCAGGATAATCCAGGAACATGCGTGTAACGGAGCGCCCCATGCCGTCGACCCACATTTCGTACTTCAGGTCTTTCAGCAGCAACATGATCTCTTGTGTCCTGCCGATTGCAAAGCAGGGGATGATGCACGTCCCGCCTCTTTCCACGACCTCGCGCACCTTGTTGAGGAACTGGACCTCGGTCTGGCTCCTCGGGGGATGATTGCGCCCTCCATAGGTACCTTCGATGAACAGGTTCTCGCAACCGACCGGCTTAGCTCCCAGCACCAATCTCTGGTCTGCAGTGTGTATGTCGCCGCTGTAGAGTGTCGTGGTATCTCCTTCGAACATGAACATGGCCGCTCCCGGGATGTGCCCTGCCGAGTAAAGGGTAACGTCCGCCTTTCCGATCTCAATAGTATCGCCGAACGTCAGCGGGACCACGTTGCTCATGGTTCTCTCGATATCGCCGGCAGAATATGGCTGAGGGTAGTTCTCGGCTTTGGCGATCTTCAGCGAGTCGTTCATCAGAAGTTCTCCTACCTCTGCGGTCACCGGTGTTGTGAAAAGCTCGCAGTCCTGCCCGCCGCAAACCACAGGGATCATGCCGCAGTGGTCGAGGTGGCCGTGTGTCAAAAACACGTGGTCCACGCGCGGCGCGGGCATCGGATACTCGGGCGGCTTGGAAGGGCTCAGCCCGTATTCAATCAGGATTGTCTTTTTAGGACCTTCCATTGTAAGTCCCATGCGGCCGACTATATCCGCGCCGCCCAAAAATCGATATTTTACTTTCATTGTTATTCTCCTTTTTATATTGCCATAGGCTGTGAAAAAGAGGGGCAGAACGCCTCTCCTTTGACTGTAAATCAGGACATAATGTGCAAGTCCTAAACTGGCTATTGTATCGCGGTATATTTAGTTTCCTTATATGCTAAAGAGTTATTTCATAGGCTGGAAAATCAAATGTGCCACAACTTAAAATATCGGTCAATACTTAACGGTGTCCATGGGGCAAGCACGCAGCAGTACCAGTTATTTTGGGTTCTTTGGAATTATGGCGGCAATAATATATGCGGCCACTTTGTGGTCGGCCTCAAACGGCATCAGCACATGGGAGGTCGGTTCCAGCGACCCGGCGGAGCTGCTAGTCGATGACATTTACAGGATAGGCCTGACGTCCGCGGGTGCACTGGGGGCCCTCTTTGGAATTGGGTTTGCCGCCCGCAGGGACGGGCCGGTGCACATGATCGGAGGTATCGCGACAGTGTTCGCCGGTGTAACTTTGGCTATAATCGGATACCAGGCGCCCGACGTCGAGGCGAATTTCGTCTCGATCTTCGTCGCCCTGATCGTTCTGGCCGCCCTGATGGATGCTTTGAGCGGAGCCGTCAACAGAGAGTACGTGTCCCTGATACTGTCGATAGTTTTGGCGCTCATAATGGCCGTAACGTACTATTCGAACATACTGTACGGAATGGCATTCATCATATCTGCTCTCGTCTGGGTGATCATGGTCTCGCTTATGATGGCAGTATACGATCTGGAGCCGGAGGCCGAAGATTTCAAGTGGAATAAGAACGGCAAGAACTACAAAACAAAGTAAATACAGAGATAAGGAAGCCTACAAAGCCTACAAAAAACAAACAGCCAGGCTGTCCCAAAAACACGATGCTCGACGTAAGGGCGAAGCAGGGATCGAGAGCCCATTGCCGGGACGTTCTACCCAAACTTATTAAACGCATAACGAATAAGGGGAGATGGGATGCAAACTACTAAGTATAGTTCGTCAGCCAAAAATATTGGTGGCGCAGGCGGCAACGCACCGTATAGCACAGGCAGGGCTATGGCCGGAGGGTTCGCCCTGGCCGCCGTACTGTGGTGGATCCCATTCATAGGCCCAGCTGTAGCAGGCTATTATGTCGGCAGAAGATCTGGGTCATTCATAAAAGGAGCTATCTCCTCTTCCATAGCTGGTGGCAGCCTAATGTTGGCCGTAATGGCCGCTTCATATTATCTTCTCGGCCCCGCGGGGTTCCCAAATACGGCTGTGGATGCGGCAGCCGGCACTTTGATAGGAGTATACTCGAGGGCCGGGATTTATATCAATTATTTCTTTAACCCCGGGACGGCGGAGCTAGCTCTGACGCCTCTGGGCATAATGGTCGCCTTCGGTTGCGTAGGCGGTTCCCTTTCCGGCCTGTACCGCCGGGAAGCCACATCGCTTATTGCGTCAGGGGCGGTCTATTCGGCGATCAGGCCTTTGGCAAGGTCTGTGCAACTCTATGAGAAAGGCAAGAAGCTGGGGTTCGAGTCCTACAACGACTGCACATCCGTCAGGGAATCGGCAGTAAGCGTCGGCAAGGATACCAGGCAGCGTTCGGACGCCGCAGCGTCGATGAAAAAGAAAGCGGTGACAACTACAGTGCAGGCGGTAACAACGACCGTTGGTGAAGGGGTCACGCCGACCGCATCTTCACATGAAAAGACCCAGAGCCCGTTTTCAGATATTCTTAGGCGCTCCGAGGTCCACGGCAATGGTAAAGATGGTGTCCAGAAGTAAAGACGGATGCTAATCCTCGTGCGCGTGATAACTTATTAATATCGTCATCCAATGGGGATATCAGTGATAGCTTGTTTTGTTCTCAGTGCGGATCTTTGATGTTCCCTAATGAAGGGAAGTACGTCTGCAGCGCTTGCGACGAAGAAAAGGAAATCGGAGCATCGCACGTAATCGTCACCGGCTCCAACGAAAAGGAAATGACTGTGATCAAGGAGGATGTGGCGACACTTCCCAAGACGCGCATAGCGTGTCCCCTTTGCAGCCATACGGAGGCATACTTTGTCATAAGGCAGACACGTGCCGCCGATGAACCCGAAACCAGGATTTACCGTTGCTGCAAGTGCAACCATTCCTGGAGAGAATATTGAGCAATCCAGAAGGTGAAACAATGTTCAAGGCAGAGATAAAGTCCGATACGATGAAGGGGCTCGTAAATATCGTTTCCACGCTCATTGACGAGGTCAAGTTCACCGTGGATCCCGAGGGAATGAGCTTGAAAGCGGTAGACCCGGCACATGTTGCCATGATAGAGCTCCGCATCGATGCCGGCGCCTTCGAATCTTACGTAGCCGACGAGACAGAGATCGGGCTCGATCTCGACAAGGTGAAGAGCGTGCTCAAACTGGCATCGTCAGGTGACATAATCACCATAGAGCAGGACGACGACCATGGTAAACTCATATTCAAGGTGGGGAATATCACTCGCCGCATGCACCTGGTGGACACTTCGGGGATGAACGATCCAAAGGTTCCGCAGCTTTCTTTATCCGCCAAGGTGAGGATTGCCGTGGACGAGCTACAGCAGGGCATCCGTGCATCCGAGACAATATCGGACCACATCGCGCTCACAGCGAGCCCGGAAGGATTCGAGCTTTCGTGTGAGGGAGACACAGACTCTGCGAGCCTGATAGTTCCCAAGGAGAAACTTGTAAGTCTCGAGGCCGAAGGAACATACTGCAGCCTCTTCCCCCTCGATTATTTCGCGAACCTGGTAAAGGCGATTCCCGCAGGTACGGTCGTGAACATCGAGCTCGATAAAGATTATCCGATCAATATAAGGTTCGAGATAGCGGAAGGAAAAGGCAAAGTAGATTACCTCTTGGCTCCGAGGATAGAGAGCGACTGATTTTGGTGATAAGGTTGGCCAAAAGCGAAAAGGAGCTAAAGGAAGTCGCAAACAAACTCAGGCTCGATGTCATAGAGATGACGTCCGAGGCCGGGTCCGGGCATCCCGGAGGCTCTCTTTCGTCCGCCGACCTTATGGCCGTGCTCTATTTCAGGGTGATGAACCACCGCCCCTCCGATCCCTCATGGGATGGAAGAGACAGGTTCATACTTTCCAAAGGGCACGTAGCTCCCATATTATATGCATCGCTGGCCGAATCCGGGTACTTCCCGGTCGACGAGCTGATGACTCTCAGAAAGATCAACAGCAGGCTCCAGGGGCACCCGGTGCGCGGGAAGGTCCCCGGGGTCGAGATGTCCACGGGATCGCTGGGACAGGGCCTCAGCATGGCTTGCGGTTTTGCGCTGGCAGCCAAAATGGACGGTAAGAAGCACAGGGTCTACTGTCTTATCGGCGACGGCGAGCTGCAGAGCGGAATGAACTGGGAGGCGGCGATGTTCGCTTCCCAATACAAGCTCAACAACCTTGTGGCTTTCGTGGACCGCAACCGTCTCCAGATATCCGGTTGTACCGACGATGTGATGAGCATAGAGCCACTGGAACGCAAATGGGAGTCGTTCGGATGGAGGGTCGTCACGGTAGACGGCCACAACATCGGACAGATAATCAATGCCTGCAACTGGGCCAAGAGGGCCCGCACCAGGCCCACAGTGGTCATAATGAACACGATAAAAGGCAAAGGCGTCTCGTTCATGGAGAACAATGTGGCCTTCCACGGAAAGAGCTGTAACCAAGAAGAGGCGGTCTGCGCTGAGAACGAACTAGAGGAAGCAATGAGGTTCTGCAGATGAGCCAGATGTTAGCGCAACGCGACTATTACGGAAAGGCGCTCAGGGCCCTCGCATGCCGTGAAGACATAGTGGTATTGGATGCGGACCTGGCAGGTTCGACCAAAACATCGGAGTTCCAGAAGGTCTGTCCCGAAAGGTTCGTCGAGGTCGGCATAGCCGAGCAGAACATGATAGGCATTTCTTCCGGTCTCGCTGCCGAAGGGAAGACTGTTTTCGCATCCACTTTCGGAGTATTCGCGACAGGAAGGTGCTGGGAGCAGATAAGGCTCTGTGCGGCATATCCTAAACTGAACATCAAGATAGTGGCGACCCACTGCGGCATCAGCGTGGGAGAGGACGGCGCGACCCACCAGGCCCTTGAGGACATCTCGCTTATGCGCACTCTTCCGAACATGACGGTCATATCGCCTGCGGACGCGTACGAGACGTACGCGGCGACGATGGCCATAGCCGAATACGACGGACCGGTCTACATGAGGATGGGTCGCTCGCCTGTTCCCACTGTCAGCAAAGAGGGCGAGAAATTTACGATAGGCAAGGCAAAGGTCCTCCTCGAGGGGAAGGACGTTTCTTTGTTCGGTACCGGGCAGATGGTCTTCAATTGCATCGAGGCCGCGGAAGAGCTGAGGAAAGAAGGCATCTCCGCTGAAGTGATCAACGTATCGACGATAAAACCGCTCGACAGAGAAACAGTCCTGGCATCCGTGTCCGGGACTGGGTGTGCCGTCACCGCCGAGGAGCACAGCATCATAGGCGGACTCGGGTCCGCGGTTTCGGAACTGATTTCTGAAGAACTGCCATCGCCCGTTCAGAGGATCGGCACAATGGACATGTTTGGCGAATCCGGGTCCCCTGCCGAGCTTTTTGTAAAGTATGGGCTCACATCCAGCGATATAGCGGAAGCGGCCCGCAGGGCAATAAAGAAAAAGAGATGACAATATGAAGATTTTCATAGACACCGCAAATCTGGACATGATCAAGGAGATCAACAGCTGGGGCATACTCGATGGAGTTACCACGAACCCCAGCCTAATCGCTAAGGAAGGCACGGACGTCAGGACACGTGTAAAGGAGATCGCACAGATCGTCGACGGGCCGATATCCGCTGAGGCCATGTCCCCGAAATGGGAAGACATGGTAAAAGAAGGAAGGGAACTGTCTAAGATACACAAGAATATCAACGTGAAGCTGCCGATGTGCATCGACTCGATGAAGGCCGCGAAGGTCCTCTCTTCCGAGGGCATCGATGTCAATATGACGCTGATATTCTCGCCCCAACAGGCGCTGATGGCTGCGAAGGCCGGAGCGAAATACGTCTCTCCGTTCATAGGCCGTCTCGACGACATAGGGATGTACGGCATCGATCTGCTCAACCAGATCTGCGGCGTGCTAGGCAACTACGACTATGGGACGGAAGTGATCGCGGCCAGCATAAGGAGCCCCGTCCACGTTCTGGACGCGGCCCTTTCCGGATGCGACATAGCTACAATTCCATACGATATTCTTCTGAAAATGGTCTCTCACCCGAAGACGGACGAAGGCATCGCCAAGTTCATCTCCGACTACGAGAAGACGAAGAAGAAGTGATCATGCGCGAAGCCGTCGTAATCGGCGGCGGACCGGCAGGCAGCAAGGCGGCGGAGTTGCTGGCCAGGGACCGCGACGTATTGGTTCTCGAGGAGCACCGCGAATCAGGCACCCCCATGGAATGTGCGGGGCTGGTCACCGACGACGTCATAGGCCTCTCCGGCGTACGCCCGGACATTTTGAACGTACTATACGGGGCCAATGTATTTTTTCCCGGAGGGGGCAGGATATCTGTCAGGTCCGGATGGCCCAAAGCGAACGTGATAGACCGGGCAGACATGGACCGCAAAATGGCATGGAAGGCGGAGGATTCCGGTGCCGAATACAGGTACAACGAACGGTATATCGGCCACAGGGTCACGGACCGCGTCACTGTCGAATCGACAAACGGCGCCACTGAATGTTCTCTCATCGTAGGTGCGGACGGTCACTCTTCCAAGGTGGCGATGTCGCTCGGAACCGACAACGGGCCAAGGGAGTACGTTCGCGGATTCCAGATGGACGTACGTAAGACGTATGAAGAGCAGGACATGATCAATATCAGGCTGGGTTCGAAAGTGGCCCCCGGGTTCTTCTCATGGGAGATCCCCTTCGGCGAATGCGTCCGCGTGGGGCTCTGCACATCTTGGTCTGCCGGACCCCCCTTTGAATACATGAGGTCGTTGTTGAAGGCATCCGGCCTGGAAGATGCAGAAGTCATAAAGAAATATTCGGGAAAAATCCCTCTGGGGGGACGGGCTAAGACATATGGCGAGCGCCTCATGCTCATAGGAGACGCCGCCGGGCAGGTCAAACCGATATCCGGAGGAGGTCTATATCCCGCGTTCAGGTCCGCGGATGCGCTCAAGGAGACGGCCGACGCATCGTTCGGATCGGGCGACTTTTCAATAAAGGCAATGTCTCACTACGAAAAAAGATGGAAGGCAGCGGTAGGCGGAGAGATGCGCAACGGTTACAGGCTTAGGAAAGCATACCTGAAATTTGATGATGAAGATTTTGACAGAGCCTACCTTGCCACATCCCACGAATCTGTACGGAGCGTGCTGGACGGAATAAGTTTGGACAGACCCAGCTCTGTAGTTTCGCAAATGAGGATCAGGGACATGGCGAGGTTCCTGCCGGTGGTCCTGAGGGCTATATTATGAAAAAGGTTACTGCGGCAATGGTGCCCCAGGACATAGCTTCAGAAATCATCCCTGAGCTAATATCCGAAGGAATAGCCGACAGGACGGCAAAGATCTCCAAGGCAGGTAAATTCAAGCTTGTACCCATAGTTCATGAAAGGATCGCAGAAGCGCAGGCAAGGTTCGAACTCTGCGAAACAACGGCATATTCCATAGAAAGAATGACTCCTCAGGGAAGGATATCTGACGTGCTGGCACATTTTCCTGAAGAAATCAGGTCAGTCCTGCCGATGAAATGGGAGTTTGTCGGCGATGTGGCGATAATAAAGCTTCCCGACATATGTATAGGTTACAAAGAGGAGATAGGGCGGGCATATGCGGACGTCCTAGGGGTTAAAACAGTGTGCGCCGATATTTCGGGCATATCGGGTGAATTCAGAAGACCCAGCACCCAATTAATTTATGGTACCGCGACCGAGTCCGTAAGGCTGGAGAACGGCATATTGTATGATTTCGATGTTACACGTGTGATGTTCGCGTCAGGGAATACCGATGAAAGGATGAGGATGCGCGTAACAGACTGCACCGGAGAAACCGTTGTCGATATGTTCGCAGGCATAGGGTACTTTACTCTGCCGATAGCCAAATTCTCAGGTGCCAGGAGGGTTTTCGCATGTGAGAAGAATCCTGAATCCTACAGATTCCTGCTGAAGAACGTAAAGCTCAACGGGGTCATTGACAAAGTGATCCCCATGCTGGGCGATAACCGCAGCATTCCGGGTCAGTGTTTCGCCGACAGGATAATCATGGGATACGTACAGACTACCTCCGCGTTCCTTCCGAAGGCCATGTCGATGATACGCCCCGGCGGAACAATACACTATCACGACACGTTCCCTACAGGCGAACAAGAGCAACGCATAAGCAGGATCTTTTCTGAAGTATGCAACGATTTCGATATACTGGGTATAAGGGAGGTCAAATCCTTTGCCCCGTCCGTATCCCACTATGTCGCGGACGTCAGGATCTCAGACAGATTCGCCTGAGCTGCAGGCGGTCAGCATAGTATTCATGTTGCTGGTATATTTTGAAGGCTCCGACTCGATGAGCGCCTTTGCGAACGGCACCAGATATTCCATGTACTCCGATTCGTCCTTGGAAAGTTTGAACGGGTACTTCTCCGATCTGTCGCACGCGGCCAGGAAGGACGCGGATATGGAGCGGAACCTGCCGTCCTTTGCGAAACCGCGTTCTAGGGAATCCAGCACCATCTTCGCGCCTCCAACCTTTGCCGATTTGGCAAGTTTGTCGCACATCTGGGTTATCGGGCCCGATTTCTGGAAAACCGGAAGCGACCCCATCACATCGGCCAGTGCGAACTTTTTTCTTGCATAGGAAAGCGCATCCGCCGGGACACCTTTGGAGACATCCCCCATAGAATCTGCAGTTTCTTTAGAGGTCGAAAGCTCGATGATTTTTTTGTAATTCGATTCCCAGACCGCCGAAAGAGCCTCGTTCACTCTTTCGGTCCTTATTACAACAGGCGTGGGGAAGTTCTCAAGGAAAAGTCTGAGCGAATCCCGGTCCTCGTCGGAACCCTTCAGAGAGGATAGGAAAGCGCTGAGGTCGGAACCGTAATTCTTTTTCCCTACGACATAAGTCGCGGTGCTCCCGCTCTTGAGGCTGTCCATCCCTGTCCTCATCACAGATGAGATGAGGCTCTTGTCGGTGCTCCCTCCTCCCGCGTATTTTTTTAGGGTATCGCCTTCGATCATCACCCTTCCGTCATCTCCCTCCTTACGGTATTTGTGGACCACGGAAACTTCAATGTCGTCGAGGGGATTGATAGTAGCTATCCGAGAAATGATGTATTGGACCGTGGAGATATCCTTTGCGCAGTCCGAGCATATGCGAATGCTCTGGCCCAGGGATTTTATTTTTATCTCCAGCGATGCGAGGGCATCGTGCCCGCAGTCGAGGGAATCGTCCGGAAACTCGTAAGGGGTCTCCCAGAATGTGTCGTAAAGATAATCTTCAGGCATATTGGGTTTGTCCGAGCACACGATGTTATCGCCGAAAGAGTACAGGTACAGACGGTTCTTCTTGATCATGGTGTTGTACATCAAGAGTCTGATCTTCGGGTCGTTGTAGTACTGGCAGCCGATGAGCTTGTCGGCCCCTACAGTTCCCCTAACGGCATAGGAGATCTTTTCCTCGCCCAATTTGGCGGTGGCGAGCAAAGGTGCAGTGCCCGCGGCCGCCAGGGAGATAGTCCCGGCATATGCGCGGACGATGTCGTCGCTTCCTCTGGTCGCATCCTTGAGTAAAGCATCGGAATTGTTGGCATGCGTTGCTATCACTCCGATGTCTTTGAAAGTCTTATCGAAATGACACTTGCGGCAGTTTCCTGCGCACATCGGTCTGAGGATCCCGGGATCGGCCGCAAGCTCGGCAGAGCGGTCTAAAAGCTCCTCCTCAAGCCGCTTCGAGGCATGTTTCACTCCCCTCATTCTGATGCGCTTTTTGCCTGCCATGCTGACACGCAACGGCATACAGGCTAATAATCCTAATGCGAGCCATGAACAGTACAAATATTTCGAACAGGATTACCGAGCGTGGACGTATTAGGGCAGCATAAGAGGGCGATCAGGGAGCTCCTTGCGAAGCCGCCGTTCGGCTACAGGAACATCCCGGACAACGACCTGGAGCTTTTTGCTTCCGCACTTGTTCATGACAGTTATTCCAACGAGGCCGGCAACATGTGCAACAACGAAAGGCTGGAGTTCCTCGGCGATGCGGTTCTGGAGTTCGTCGCCTGCGAGCACATCTATAGAAACACGGATCTGACCGAGGGGAGGATGACAGGACTGAAACAGGAGATCGTCCGTAACCGCAACATATCCGAGGCGGTCATTGCCTACGGGATCGGGCTGGACGAGATACTTCTCGTTGGCGGGGGGCACACAGACCCCATGACGAAGAGGCCTATAGTAAACGAGAACATGAGGGCCGATGCGTTCGAAGCACTGCTGGCCGCAATCTACCTGACCTATGGGATCGAAGATGTCCGAAGGATAGTCCAGGAAGTCCTTGTAGTGCGCTAGTCACGTATTTAATGGGGAATGGACATTATCAACTGTGGCAGAAATCATTGAAAATACGGCGGAATCCATCAGAAACATGACCATTCGAGGTGCCGGGAGGATTGCACGTGCCGGAGCTTCCGCAATGGGCGATTTCGCCATGGATTACAAGGGCACGTCGCTGGAAGATTTTCGCCGCGACATCAAGAAAAGCGCCGACGTCCTGATAGCATCCCGCCCCACGGCAGTTTCTCTTTGGAACGGGGTCAGGGCGACAATGAGGGGTCTGTCCACCGTATCGACACTACAGGAGGCAAGAGATACGGTCTCTTCCAACGCCGTAGAGTTCGTCGAGATATCGGCCAGAGCCGTGGCGACGATAGCCAAGATCGGTGCCAATCGCATCAAGTCCGGCGACGTTATAATGACGCACTGCAACAGCAGCGCAGCGATCGGCGTCATCAAAGAAGCCCACCGTCAGGGCAAGGACATTAAGGTCTATGCGACCGAATCCCGCCCATGGAGGCAGGGAATAATCACAGTCAAAGAGCTTGCCGAAGCAGGAATAGATACCACCCTGATAGTCGACAGCGCCGTGCGGACGGTCATGAAGGAAGTGGACAAGGTATTCGTGGGCGCTGACACAATAACTTCCCATGGCGCGCTTATCAATAAGATCGGCACGTCGCAGCTGGCACTTGCCGCGCACGAAGCCAGGGTGCAGTTCTATGTCTGCAGTGAAACATACAAATTCTCACCGGCGACCATTTTCGGCGATATGGTGACTATCGAGGAGCGTAGCCTCGACGAGGTCGTCAAAAAGGGGGAGATCCCCGAATCCGTAAAGATATTCAACCCTGTTTTCGACAGCACGCCTGCGGCATACATAGATGCGATAATAACCGATGTAGGGATGATACATCCGGGCGCAGTCTACGAAGTGATGGTCAGACAGCTCGGCGACAGCCTTTTTGAGGAGTGAACCAAATGGCAGGATTTTCATATCTGCATCTGGGAGAGGAGGCGGACCCGGCAACCGATGTGGTCTGCAAATACCGTGTCACGACAGATCTTCCGATAGAGAAGGCGGCAGAGGCCATTGCGGCCGAGCAGTCCACTGGAACATGGACAGGCATATCCACGCTGACCGAGAAAACCCTTGCGAACTATGGGGCCAGGGTTCTGGCCATAGAAGGGGACCTGGTTACGATAGCATTCCCTGACGTCGATTTCAGCATAGAGGTCGGAGGTATACCGCAGATACTCAGCGTGGTATCGGGGAACCTTTATGGGCTCGAGGCCCTCAAAGCGGTCAGATTCGAGGACATAGAATTTCCGAGGAGCATCAGGTCGATGTACAACGGGCCGAGGTTCGGTGCGGAAGGTCTGAGGAAGATACTCGGACGCCCCGAGAAGCCGCTGATCGGAACCATCGTTAAGCCAAAGATAGGGCTATCGCCGAAGGAGACGGCCGAATACGTCTATGAGGCCGGGGCGGGAGGACTGACCAACAGCAAGGACGACGAGACACTCGTGGACCAGAAGTTCTGCCCGATGCAGGACCGCACTATAGCGGTGGCCGAATCTCTCGACAGGCTTGCCAGCGAGGGCCACAGGATGGTGCACGCGGTTAACGTAAGCACCAACGGCGACAAGATACTCGAAGTGGCCGAAAGGGCCCAGGGCTGGGGGGCCAAGCAGCTTATGGTCGATGTGATAACATGCGGGTTCGGGGCGGTTCAGGCCCTTGCCGAGGACCCTTCGATAAAGGTGCCGATCCATGTCCACAGGACGATGCATGGTGCAATGACAAAAAATCCGGAGCACGGGATAGCGATGCTTCCAATGGTCAAGATCATAAGGATGTGCGGAGGAGATGCGTTGCACATCGGGACGCTGGGAGCAGGCAAGATGTCCGGCGACATCGAAGGAGACCACGACAACCTTGATGCGTGTCTCGACCCCTCTTCGCAATACAGGACTGTAATGCCCGTATGTTCCGGAGGAGTATACCCCGGAATGCTGGAGAAGATGGTACGCGCGTCAGGACTAAACGTCCAGATACAGGCGGGAGGAGGCGTGGCAGGGCATCCCGGCGGAGTGAGGAGCGGAGCGATGGCCATGTCCCAGGCGGTCAGTGCTATTTACGACGGGATACCTCTGAAGGAATACGCCAAGGATCACAAGGAACTCGCACAGGCACTTGAAAAATGGGGGCTTAAAGAATGAAACTGAATGTAAAATATTTCGATGTGGACTCGTCCGAGCCGACGGTCCTGATGCATGACGACGACTGCGAGGAGATCGGGGTCAAAGAGAACGACCGGGTGAGGCTTGAGAACAAAGGTTTTGCAACAGCCCTGGTCAGCAGGACGGATACGCTGGTCGAGCGGGGCACCATATTGGTGCCCGCAAAGACGATGGCGGCCATAGGGGCCAAGGACGGCTACACGGTATCCGTCGAGTTCGCACAATCTCCCGAGTCGGTACGCAGCATACGTAAAAAGATGGACGGAGAGGTTCTTTCCAAGGACGAGATATTCGGTATCGTCCGCGATATACTGGACACAAAGCTGTCCAAGATCGAGATATCCGCATGGCTGACGTCCCTTTACATAAACGGGATGTGCATCGACGAGATCGCCGACTTCGCCACTGCGATGGTCGATACCGGGGAGAGGATAGTCTTCGACAGAAAGCCAGTATATGACTTCCATAGCATGGGAGGGGTCCCCGGTAACAAGGTCACGCCGATAGTAGTGTCCATCGTTGCCGCCGCGGGCCTAATGTTACCGAAGACGTCTTCGCGCGCGATAAGCAGCGCCTGCGGAACTTCCGACTTCGTAGAGACGTTCTGCGACGTGGAACTTTCGTCAGAACGTCTGAAGGAGGTCGCCGAGAAGATCGGAGGGGTCCTCGCATGGGGCGGGGCCATCAACCTTGCGCCCGTGGACGACCTGGTCATAAAAATCGAGCACCCGCTGGGGATAAACCCGCGCGCCCAGATGTTGGCTTCCATAGTGAGCAAGAAGCTCGCCATCGGCGCAGAATATCTGCTTATCGATATACCGATGGGAGCAGGCACAAAGGTCCCGACCATCGAGGCCGCCCGTACCTACGCGAGGGACTTCATGGACCTGGGCGACAAGCTGGGAATACATGTCGAATGCGCGATAACATATGCCGACCAGCCTGTGGGAAGCGCGGTCGGGCCCAACCTGGAGGCGAGGGAATGCATACGCATACTGGAGGGCCAGGGGCATCCTGCCAGTGTCGCGGAGAAGGCATGTGAGCTCGCCGGGATCATACTGGAGATGAGCGGGATGTCCAACGGCAACGTCAAGGCGAGAGAGATCCTCGACTCCGGAGAGGCGCTAAAGAAGTTCAGACAGATCGTAGACGCCCAGGGCGGTGACTGCAACGTAAAGTCCGAAGACCTCAAGCCGGGGCAGTTCATGGCGGAGTTCAGGTCCCCGAAGAGCGGATACGTTCACGGGATTAAGAACAAGGATATCGTAGCCGTCGCGAAGGCTGCCGGATCCCCCAACGACAAGGGGGCCGGCCTGCTGCTGTTCCGCAAGAAAGGACAGAGGGTCGAGGCAGGGGAAGTTCTGATGGAGATATACGCGGACAACGAAGCCAAGCTGCAGCGCGCAATGGTCCTGGCCGAAAGATACCAGCCTGTGGACATCGAAGGTATGTTGATCAAACGCATGTCGGTACCAAATGTAAAAAGATGATATGAGGTCCTTCTGCTTTACCGTCGATGTAGACAGGGATGCCAACATCCCCGTACCCGGAATGAGCCAGGCCGGCTCATACAACAGGGGCCTCGGCACCGCGCCCAGGTTCAAGTCCTCCGGCGAGGGGATCGGAACGCTTACAGGGATACTGGACGAGATGGGCGTAAATGCCACATATTTCGCCGAGGCGAGAACGCTGTCGAACATCGGCGCCCAGCATCTGGCCGGGCGCGAGGTGGGCATACACGGTTTCGACCACGAGGATTTCACCGGTACTTTTCCACCGGGAGGGAAAAAGGAGGTCCTTTCAAAGGCATGCGAAACCGTCGAGGATCTTACAGGTAAAAGACCCAGATGTTCAAGGATGCCTTATATGAAGATGTCCGAGGAGGTCCCTTCCATACTTGCCGAGATCGGGATAAAGTACGACTCTTCAAAGTACCAGCCGATGGAAAAAGAGATTATTCCTTACAAGCTGGGCGGAGTGCTGGAATTCCCGGTACCGGTTGGCAGGGACGCCTCAGACAAAAAGATAGTCGGGTACCTCTGGCCGATGCATGAGGGAAAGCGTTCTCCGGAGGACTACGTCGAGATGGCCTCCCGCCTGGAGAACGGAGTATTCATACTAGCAACACACAGCTGGCACATGTCGGAATTCATAGACGGCGGGATTATTTCCAAACATGCTGCGAAAGAGAACACAGATAATGTCCGAGAAGCGATAGCCGGGATACTGGATATGGGATTCGCGGCCGAGACCCTGCCCGAGGCGGCAAAGCATTACGACGTGCGCTAAAGTAATAAATATAAAGCTCGGTTCGCTCACGGTAGCATGACCGCCGAACTTATCCTAGGTAAAGAGATCTCCCAGGAGATATACGGGGAGCTCGAGGCCAGGATAGCCGCGCTGAAGAAAAAAGGCATCACTCCGGGACTCGCCGTGGTACTTGTCGGCGACGATCCGGCATCCCAGACATACGTTCGCATGAAAGGCAAGATGTGCCAGGAACTGGGGATGCATTCGGACACGATAATCATGCCCGGGAACACGAGCCAGGCAGATCTTCTCGCCAGGGTAGGTGCCCTCAACAAAAACCCTGACATCCATGGATTCCTCATACAGCTTCCGCTACCGAAGCACATAGATGAGCAGGCGGTGATAAACGCCATAGACCCATCTAAGGACGTGGACTGCTTCCATCCCTTCAACGTCGGAAGGATGCTAGTCGGAGACCCCGAATTCCTTCCCGCGACGCCGGCCGGCGTCCAGCAACTTCTTATCCGCTCCGGGATCCAGACCGACGGGAAGCACGTAGTGGTAGTGGGAAGGAGCAACATCGTCGGGAAACCGATGGCGGCGATGATGATGCAGAAGGCCGAAGGGGCAAACTCCACTGTCACAGTGGTTCACTCCAGGACCAAAGATATCGGCTCGATTACCCGTCAGGCGGATATACTCATCGTGGCGATGGGAAGAGCGGGTTTCATAACTCCCGATATGGTTAAAGAGGGAGTGGTCGTCATAGACGTGGGGACAAACCACATACCCGACCCGAACTCCAAAAAGGGAACGCGTCTCGTAGGAGACGTCGACGAGAATGTGAAAGAGAAGGCGTCGGCCATAACGCCGGTCCCCGGCGGCGTCGGCCCGATGACGATTTGTATGCTCATGTCCAACACCGTCCATGCGGCGGAGAGGACTTACGAGAGGAAGTGCAGTCAATGATACACGAGTGCGAGGAACACGGTTATTTCCGCGGCGAGTTGTGCCCGCTCTGCGGCGAGGAAGGTAAATTCATAATGAGCGACTACGAGGTTGAAAAACTCGGAAGGAGCATGGCGGCGATCCTCAGGCACGGCAACGGGGATCCAGATATGGATGAGCAGGGTTTCGTGGACACACGCGACATCGTTTCGATGGTTAAAAGCAGGGACCAGAACAGATGGAAATGGCTCAGGCCCCACCACATCGAGGCAATGGTCGAGACGGACCCGAAGGGCAGGTACCAGCTATCCGGAGCGGACGTCAGGGCGACCTACGGGCACACTGTAAAGCTGGAGCTCAACCTGCCGACCGACAACGTCCCCGAGGAGCTATATTATCCGGCCACCGACGAGGAGGCGGAACTGATCCTCGAAGCCGGCCTTATGCCGACGGACCGTGCGATGGTCCATCTGTCCCTGACATACGATGATGCGGTAACGGCGGGCTCCGTGCGCAGCGAGGACCCGGTCATCATAGCCGTGGACACATATGCCTGCGCAGAAGCCGGTTTTCCAGTCGGAAAAGCCGCAAAGACGGTATTCCTGTGCGATAAAGTCCCTCCCGAATGTCTATACCTCGCCGCGGAGCCCGAAGACGACTACGACGATGACGATTACGAAGATGAAAATTCTTCAGAAGATGGACACGAAGAGGAAAAGGAGGATTGAATGCCAACTATCCTGAAGCCGGACGAGGTCAAAGCAAAATACGGCCCCCTGTTCTGCCGCGGGTTCTACACCATGGTGGACGAAGATAACGGCATAGCACAGATAGTCGAGGTATGCTCGTCCAGAGGTCCGGCAGAATGGGATATAGTCAACCGCCGCCGCACCGGCGGCATAATCAAAGACATAGATCTGGACGGCCAGACTCTGATAATGAACGTCGAGATAGGCGAGAGGGCCCTGAACTTCGGACCCGTCTCCGCCAACCTGGGAGGACAGGGCGTTTCTTCGCTCAAGGTCGAGGGAGACCGTGTCCGCACCGTATGGAAAGGGCTCGCAGGAGCGTCGGTCGGGATCGGTGCATGCATCCCGCAATGCCCGGACGTCATCGAGACGGTATATCCGGACGGTTTCAAGATGGGCGGCGCCCATGCCGCCAGCGTCGAAATCGTCACCCCCAAGATGATACGTCTCGTCATCGGGATAGACGACACGGACACCAAAGAGAAAGGTGCCACATGGGTCGTAGGAATGAAGCTCGGAAGGTCATGCCCCTACGGCAAGTTCATCGAGCACAAGATAATCCAACTCAACCCCGACGTACCAAGCAAGACGACGAACTGCTGCTCTACAGCCATATCTTTCGCTGCTGTCGAGGAAGACGTACCGAAGATAATAGAGTACGCTGTAGATTTCGTGAGGAAGGAGTCATACTCTGAAGAAGCCGTAATGGCCGTTTATAAGGGGCTCAAAATACCAGAGCAACTGAGCGATTTCGGATGGAGCGCCAAAACAGTGCTCTACGATCACCAGGCCGCGATAAAACTGGCCGAGGAGAACGGCGTACAGATAATCTCCGTTACGGGCATGGGCGGAGTAATCGGTGCGGTGGCGGCCATAGGATGCTTCGACATGGGCGTCCGTGCCGCAGGTATTCCCAGCGATTTCGAGTGATATAGATGCCGATCTCAAATATACTGACCAACAAGGCATACTCCACTTATGAGACAAAGCTCAGGAAGGAGGTGCTTGCGGGCCAGGTCCCCAAACACGTTGCCATAATAATGGACGGCAACCGCAGGTACGCGGAGGAGCGAGGGGAGACAAAAGAGGAGGGGCACAGACTCGGCAGCGAAAAGCTGGAGGAAGTGCTCAATTGGTGCGTGGAGGACGGGGTCAGATTCCTGACGGTGTACGCTTTCTCAACCGAGAACTTCAACAGGGAGAAAGACGAGGTCGAATTCCTGATGGAACTGCTGAGGCAGTCCCTGATCAAATTCGCAGAGAGCCCCAGGGTCCACGAGAAGAAGGTCCGCCTCAAGGTCCTCGGAGACGTTACGATGCTTCCAGATCATGTGAAAGAAGCTGCGGACTACGCCGATGAGAAGACGAAAGATTATTCCGACTACCATTTCAACATGGCCATCGCCTACGGTGGCAGGCAGGAGATCATAGCGGCCGTGAAGAGCGTCGCCCAGAAGGTGGCCGACGGGAACATAAAAGTGGAAGATATCGACGAGAACATGCTGTCTGAGCACATGTATACGTCCGACACCCCGGACCCGGACCTGGTGCTCAGGACCTCCGGGGAGGTCAGGATATCCAATTTCCTCCTATGGCAGCTCGCATATTCAGAACTTTATTTTACAGACGTCTACTGGCCCGGGTTCAGGTACATCGACTTCCTGCGTGCCATAAGGACGTACCAGCAGCGCGGAAGGCGCTATGGGAAGTGAACGATGACAAGATACGATGCAGTGTTCATACACGCCCCCAGCGTCTATGATTTCAGGAAAAAGCCGATATTCTACGGCCCGGTGAGCGATGTGATACCTTCTTCGCCGGTGTTCGAGATGTACCCGATAGGGTTCATGACCCTAAGTGCCCACCTGCAGAGGGCCGGTTTCAAGACAAGGATCGTCAACATCGCGGTAAGGATGCTGATGAGCGAGAAGTACGATGCCGAGAAGGCTATCAGAAAGCTCGATTCCAAGGTATACTTTATCGACCTTCATTGGATGCCCCATGCCCACGGGGCGCTGGAACTTGCCAAGCTCGTAAAGAAGCACCATCCGGATGCGAAGGTGGAGCTCGGAGGGCTGACATCATCGTACTTCTGGGAAGAGCTGATCGCCCGTCCCGAGGTAGACTTCGTAATGCGTGGCGATTCTACCGAGGAGCCGACGGTCAAGATGATGCAGACCCTCGAGTCCGGAGGGGACATGTCGGAAGTTCCCAATCTGGTCTGGAAGGATTGCCAGGGGAAAGTCCATGACAACGGCTTGACATTTGTTCCAGATACTCTGGACGATGTGATTTTCGATTACGGCACCATGATCAAGGGTGTATTGAAGACCATGGACGTCAAGAGCTCGCTTCCGTGGGCAGGTTGGGATTCCGAACCGCTCACGATGGCCCTGTCGGTACGCGGATGCTCGTTGAATTGTGCAGAATGCGGCGGATCGCATTACGCGAACGGAAAAGTGGTATGCAGGAGCAGACCGGCATTCAGGAGCCCGGAGAAACTGGCCGAGGACCTCGATGCGATACAGAGCTACATGAAAGCACCGATCTTTGTCGTAGGGGACATAAGGCAGAACGGAGACGATTACTCCGAAAGGTTTCTCAGGTCTGTCAGGGAACGTGGGATAGACAACCACGTCGTGATCGAGCTGTTCAACGGTGCAAGTGCCGATTACTTCAAATCACTGGACCACGCGTTCGACGGCGGGTACACGATCGAGTTCTCACCCGATTCCCACGATGAAGAGGTGCGTTTCGCGCTCGGCAAGGGATACACCAACGAAAACATCGAAAAAACAGTCCAAAACGCCTTTGAAGGAGGGTGTATGCGGATGGACCTGTTCTATATGACCGGGCTGCCATTCCAGTCATCAGAGTCGGCCGTCAACAGTGCCAGAGCATCAAAGAAACTATGGTCGCTAGTCGATAGGAAAGATGGGTTGTTTATATACAACTCTCCCTTCTCGCCCTTCGTCGATCCCGGTAGCAGAGCCTTCGAAGAGCCCGATAAATGGGGCTATAAATTCTACGCGAGGACACTGGAGGAGCACCGCGTGCTGCTGGACAGCCCTTCTTGGAAGCTAACGCTGTCCTACGAGACCGATTTTATGACCCGTGACCGGATAGCAGAGACATCTTACGATGCGGCCAATGTACTGGCACAATGTGAGTTCGAGGCCGGCAGGATATCGGAGTCACGGTTGATCGACCGTACCGAGAGGACCGAGTTGGCACGTTCACTAATGCATGAGGTCGACAAGATAATGGCCGTTCGGGACTCCGCGGAGCGCGAGACGCTCCTCTGGGGGATCAAAGAGAAAGGAATGGAGATGATGAACTCCACGGTATGCGAGAAGGAAGACCTGGCCTGGGACACCAAACCCGTATGGTACAGCGCCCCCAGGGCGCTCAGGGGATTGCTGTTCCCGCTCAGACATCGCTAATTATCATTACCTAGTAATATAAGAGCGCGCGAAGGTCACCTGCGCCCCATTTCCCTGGACTTTATGGTGCTCGCTTCGACTGCTGCTATGAAGGCCGCCCTGACGCACGAGTCCTCAAGGACGCGGACGCCCTCGATGGTCGTCCCTCCCGGAGAGCACACGCTGTCCTTCAGCTTGTCCGGGTGTTCCCCCGTCTCTAGAACCATTTTCGCAGAACCCAGCATCGACTGGGCCGCAAGCCTTATCGCTTTTTCGCGGGTAAGTCCGCATAGGACGCCTCCGTCGGCCATTGCGTCAATGACCATGTACATGAAGGCCGTGGAGCTCCCCGCTATTCCGGTCACAGCGTCCAGGTCCGATTCTTTTACCTCCTCTGCCATTCCGGACGAAGACAGCACGCCGCGGACCCTCTCCATATCCTCGTTTGTCGCCCTTATCCCCCGGGAATAACCCGCGGCACCCTCGCCTACAAGGCAGCAATGATTGGGCATAACTCGTACTATTTTACAGTCTGGCACATACGTCTCTAAAGTAGAGATTTTCACTCCTGCAACTATGCTCATTATGAGGTGGGAGCTATTGAATTTCAGCCCCTCCTCCGCAAAAAGGTCCTGAAGCTGGTTCGGTTTTACCGAGAGTACTATGAAATCTGCAAGGCGAACGACCTCCGCAGCGGTCCCGTAGACCTTAATGCCGTATTTCGCTGACACTTTGTCCCTCGTAGAAGCGCTCGGAGCACAAGCGACCACCTCGTCCTTTGTGTAAAGTCCGCTCGTTATTATGCCTCCGATCATAGCGGAAGCCATGTTACCCGCGCCGATAAAACCGATTTTGACAGACATTGGAATCATAGGCAAATCGGTTACCTCCATAATAACTTGTTCCCGCGCTCGCGCAATAGGGAAAATGCGTGACTCAATCGTTATATACTTTTAAGACGTCGCGACGCCCCAATGTCACTGATAACGTACTACATTCCGCTGATGGTACTAGGCGTGGTCTGTATGGGCTTCGCGCCGCTAGCGTGGGTCGTGTCTAGGTTTATAAGACCTACGAAAACGACGCCGTGGATGGAGTCAACCTATGAGTGCGGGTCGGAACCGATAGGGGACGCACACGTCCAGTTCAGGTTCCAATACTATGCTTTTGCCATCATTTTCGTGGTTTTCGACCTTGTCGCGACCCTTCTGATGGTTTGGGCTGTAGGATTTTCCGGTCTATCGACCATGGCTCGCATCTGGATTCTCATATTCCTCGGCGTGATGATCCTGGGCGTATCTTATGCGCTCAAAAAGGAGGAAAAAATATGGATATGAGTTTGTACCCTCATGCCGTCGCCATGAGCGCGGAAGAGTTCATGGACTGGTCCACTCTGGTCATCAACGACCTTCTAAGCGCTGGGACCAAGAAAACCGTCGACAAGCTCACAGGTCCTGTCTGGACATGGGCTATGAAAAACTCCATGCACCCGTTGCACTGGGGACTGGCCTGTTGCGCCCTCGAGATGGCATCCGCCTCTACGACAAGGCACGACGCAGAGCGTCTCGGAATCATCTATCGTTCATCCCCGAGGCAGACAGATATTCTGCTCATTAACGGATGGATCGGAAAGAAGGTCCGTCCCTCCATAAGGCGTCTCTACGAGCAGATCCCCAACCCCAAGTGGGTCATAGCCATGGGCGAGTGCGCCATTTCCGGCGGACCCTGGTATGATTCCTACAACTGCGTTCAGGGAGTCGACCAGATTGTGCCAGTAGACCTTTACATTCCCGGATGCCCCGTTAAGCCCGACGCGATGATCGACGGCTTCATGCTGCTTCAGAAGAAAATCGGCGATTACTTCAACAGAGGCGTTTTCCTGGAGGACTGAAGATGATGGACACAGAAGCGATCTATCAGGAGCCCTCGGTCTCCGAGATAAAGCATCTACTTGAAACAAAATTCAAAGGGAAGGTAACGGTCAGCAAGACCGATGTCCGCCGCGTTCATGCGGAGATTTTGGACAAAAAGGATGCTTTCGACGTATGTAACTACATCCACGACAACCTGACTTTCGAGCACTGCACGATCGTCATGGGCGCGGATATGATCGACCATTTGGAGGTCATATATCTCCTTACCAACTATCACAGCGGAACGGTGATCGAGATCTTTACCAAGCTACCGCTTGACGATCTCCACGTGCACTCGGTCGCACTCGTATGGGAAGGCGCGAACTGGCACGAGAGGGAGACGTTCGAGCTTTTCGGGATAATTTTCGATGAGCACCCGAAACTACAGAGGCTTCTCACTCCGGACACATATACGTTCTTCCCGTTCAGGAAGTCCTATAAACTAAGGGGGCAGGAATGATGGTAGTCGAAAATACAATAGACACATTCGATTCACCTCCTGAGGAGAGAATCGGGAAAGAGAAGTACGAAACGGACCAGATGTGGATCTACATGGGTCCGCAGCATCCCTTCTCCCACGGACTTTGGACACTGAAAGTCAGGGTCGACGGAGAGATAGTCACGGATGCGGAACCCGTTATCGGTTACCTGCACCGCGGCTGGGAGAAAGAGGCCGAGAACAGGACCTATCCGAAGATCATCCCGATGGCAGACCGTCTTTGCTATTCGGCATCGATGACCTATACTCACCTCTACTGCATGACCGTTGAGAAAGCCCTGGGGATAGAAGTTCCCGAGAAAGCCAAGTATATCAGGATAGTGGCGGACGAGATCTGCCGTATCCAGTCGCATCTTATGTGGCTTGCGGCCGTCGGAACGGACCTAGGTAACCTCACGATTTTCCTGTGGGGAATGAGGGAGAGGGAATACTGGCTCGACCTTAATGTCAGGCTGTGCGGTCAGAGGATGACCACCAACTACCCGCGTATCGGCGGAGTCAGGAACGACACTACCGATATATTTGACAGGGATGTAATGAGGTGCACCGAGCGCTTTGAGAAAGCACTCTGGGACATTATCAATATGATCGACACCAACTCGATCTATGTATCGAGGATGAAAGGCATCAGTTATCTCACGCGCGAGCAGTGCGCCAACCTTGGCATAACGGGGCCCGCGATGAGAGGATGCGGAGTAGACTTCGACCTGCGTCGCGACGACCCGTACGACAACTATGAGCACATCGATTTCGAGGTGCCCGTCCTGAAAGAAGGGGACACCTATGCCAGATATATGGTCAGGATCGAAGAGATGTTCCAGTCCTGTGAGATAATCAGGCAGGCTGTCCGCAAGATCAATGCTCTCGGCAAGAATGCGCCCTATAGGCTCAAGGTACCTTCCAAGGTACCGGCAGGAAAAACATTCTGCAAGCTCGAGGACCCTCGCGGCGAGTCGCTGATGTACTTGATATCGGACGGCACGGACAAGCCCTTCAGGCTTAAGGTCCGCGCGCCGCTGTTCACTAACATATCCGCATCGAGGCCCATGGTCAAAGGAGTCAGGGTCGCCGATGTTCCGGCAGTGATGGCTATGATCGATGTTTGCATGGGAGAAACGGACAGGTGATACTATGGTTTCTTCAATGAAAGATTGGATTCAATATGGGGACCCGATGTCCAACGCGTACTATCCGTACGACACGTACAACGTGGTCTATGACATCGGTTTCGAGGTGTACCAGTTCCTAGGAGGAATTGTAGCCTGGCTCATCAACCTTCTGATACCCGGGAACTGGCTTTCGGAATGGCTGGTATCAGATGCCGTAGTCAACGCGTTCGCGATAATCATACTGGCGCTGCTGATATTCCTGGTGATATTCGTCGGGGTACTGATATCGCTGTGGGAAGAGCGTAAAGTTCTCGGAAGGTTCATGGACAGAAGAGGGACCATGATAGGCATGAAGGGATTCATGCAGTGCGTCGCCGACGGTCTCAAGACCTTCATGAAAGAGAACACCATGCCCAAGAAGATCGACAAAATGACCTACATGTGGACCGTTTCACTGGTCATAGGCACGTCGGTCCTTGTTGCGTGCATGTTGCCTCTTTCCGACAGGTTCTACATCGTGAACTTCGATTCCGGTCTCCTGATCGTTATGGCGCTGTACGCTTTGGCGCCATTCTTCATCCTGGTTTCCGGCTGGTCGCAGAACAACAAATATTCTCTGATCGGAGGAATGAGGGCTGCGGAGTCGATGATATCATACGAGATTCCGATGCTCATCATCGTATGTTCCGTGGCAGTATTGTCTGGAACATTCAATATCGGCGGCATAGTGGCCGCTCAGAACGAATCGATGTGGTACATCATCCCGCTGTTCATAGGTTTCATCGTGTTCTTCACATGTGCGTGTGCAGAATCCGAGCGTTCGCCCTTCGACCTGGCAGAAGCAGAGGCCGAACTGGTCGAGGGATGGCAGACAGAGTACGCCGGAATGAAATGGGGACTCATAATGCTTGGAGATTATCTCAGGGGATTCGCCTCCTGTGCGATGATATCCATCATGTTCCTCGGAGGCTGGAATATAGCTCCGTTCGCATCCGATGCCGTCAACGGATTCCTTCCCGAAGTCGTACAGCTCCTCAAGGGCTGGTTCATCTTCTTCATAATGATCTGGGTCAGAGTAGCTCTGCCCCGTGTTAGGATCGATCAGATCCTCAACCTCGGATGGAAGGTGTTCATGCCGTTGTCTGTGATCAACCTGGTAATTGCGGTATTGCTCAAAGTAGGAGGTGTCTTCTGATGCCTATAAAATATCTAGATAAGTATCCGAAAAACCCGGCGAGGACCCTTTGGGTTCTGAAGCCCATGTGGGTCAGCCTTAAGCTGTTCTTCAAGACCGTAACCCACAGGCCCGTCACCATTCTCTATCCTTACGAGAAGGAGTGGATTCCCGACAATTATCGCGGACGCCCGGGGCTCAGGTTCGATAAGTGCATCGGTTGCGGAGTATGTTCGAGGATGTGCCCTACGGGGTGCATCAAGATGGTCGATGTTGCGGACGACGATGGCAAGATGGTATCGAGGCCGCAGGTGTTCGTCGGAAGGTGCGCCTTCTGCGGGTACTGCGCTGAATACTGCCCGGTGAACGCGATGACCGTGACGCCCGAATATGAACTGGCAGAGCTGTTCAAGGAAGATCTGTTCTACGGACCCCGCAGGCTGAATTTCAAGGACACAACGCCCGGAATGGAGGTACATCTGGAGATGACCCTCCAGTCCGATATCGATGCAGGGCGCTCAGAGAGGAGGGTACTCCCCTATGAGATAGACAACCCTGTCGTCGATGAGGACCTATGCATCGGATGCAAGAAGTGCCAGAAGGTATGTCCCGTCGATGCCGTTACGATGGTCGAGAAGGGCCTTAACGCCAAAGGCAAGCCCAAGCTCATTCCGGAGTTCGATGCGAAAAAGTGCATATGCTGCGAGAACTGCGTAATCGACTGTCCCAAGGACGCAATAATCATTGAGGAGGTGCTCTGATGTCTACAATACAAAACATTTGGAACGAGTTCACCGACTATCTGGGGTACCTCGGCAACAACGGTGACCTGGTGATGTTCCTGGCCGTAGCGGCCATCGGAATAACCGCTGCGTTGTTCGTGGTTACCGATAAGGAGGCAATGCACAGTGCATTCTACCTCGCCCTTGTGTTTGTAGTCGTGGCAGTTGTCTTCCTGTTCCTGGAAGCCGAGTTCATGGCGATCATACAGCTATTCGTGTACGTCGGTGCTATCACCATACTGTTTGCGTTCAGCATAATGCTTACGAGACGTTACATCATGAAGTCCGGAGGTGGCAACGATGATGAGTAAGAGAACGATCTACGGAATCGTCACGGCCGTCATAGTGATGGTCGCACTCACGTTCGCCGTGTTCGCCACCGGATGGGGGGACATTGTCACCTACGACTGGCCTCAGTCGATGCCTACCTTCAACCCGATAGATGGAAGCGGAAACCTCCTTGCAGGTTCGCTTACATACGTGGTGTTTGAAACATATGGCCCCATCGTCGCACTGCTGGCATTGATAATGTTCGGTGCAATGGTCGGTGCGATATGCGTTGCAAAAGAGGAGGTTGATGACGATGATTCCAATTGAATTCTTCCTCATGTTCTCGGCCATACTGTTCGTCATAGGAACATATGGAATAATGACCAAGAACAACGCGATTGTCGTGCTGATGTGCATCGAGATGGTCCTGAACGCCGCAAACATAAACCTTGTCGCTTTCGCCGCATATAACGGCGAAATAATGGGACAGGTTTTCGTGGTGTTCACCGTTGCGATCGCAGCATGCGAGGTCGCTGTGGGCATAGCAATATTGCTCAACGCATACAAAATGAAGAAAACGACCGTCATAGACGATCTTACGGAATTGAGGTGGTAAGATGTTCATCGAATATACATGGCTCATACCGGTGATTCCGCTGATTTTCTTCGTTATCATCGGTCTGATCGGAAAGAAGACCCCCAAAGAAGGGGGGTTGATTGCAATCATAGGGGCCTTGGTATCCTTCGTCCTGTCCGTGCTGGTGGTGTACGAGTTCCTAACGGGACCCGCTTACAACGGCGGCATCGGTTATGTGACGGATGCGGTAACATGGTTCACGATCCCGGGCGGGTTCACGCTCACACTGGGATACTACGTGGATGGGCTTACTTGCGTAATGCTGATGTTCTCCTCCCTGATCTCCCTGCTGATCTTCATCTACTCGATAGGGTACATGCATGACCAGGGAAAGAGGAACAGGAGATACTTCGCAGAAGTGAGCCTTTTCCTCGCAGGAATGCTGGGGCTCATAATCTCCAACAACTACCTGATGACCTTCGTCTTCTGGGAGGTAATGGGCCTTTGCTCGTACCTCCTGATAGGATTCTGGAGCTTCAGGCACCCTGAAGGCGATGTCGCTTCCGACAAAGCCGCTTCCGCCGCAAAGAAGGCGTTCATAGTTACCCGCCTGGGAGACGTTTCGTTCATGGCAGGACTGTTCGTACTTCTGTACGCGTTCCAGTCCCTGGACTACGTTAGCCTGTTCGAGCCCTCGGCCATAGCCGCTGTCGACTCGAATCTGATAATCCTTGCTACTCTCCTGCTTTTCGGAGGTGCGATCGGAAAGAGCGCACAGTTCCCTCTGCAGGACTGGTTGCCGGATGCGATGGCGGGCCCGACCACGGTTTCAGCTTTGATACACGCGGCGACGATGGTCAAGGCGGGCGTGTACCTCGTTGCGAGGAGCTACCCGCTGTTCGTCCAGTCTGCGGACGTCATGCTGCTCGTCGGCCTGATCGGAGGAATCACCGCAATACTTGCGGCCTCCATGGCGCTTAACAATATGAACATAAAGAAAGTCCTCGCGTTCTCGACGATTTCCCAGCTCGGTTACATGATAATGGCACTGGGAGCCGGCGGATACATGATGGCAATAGGGATGCAGGAAAACAACCCGGCCCTTATTGCCGCGGGCGCAGCCGGATACACCGCAGGTGTGTTCCACATGTTCAACCACGCCTTCTTCAAGGCATTGCTGTTCATGGGGTCCGGTTCGGTCATCCATTCGTGCGGTACCGAGGACATGCGCGAGATGGGCGGCCTCGGTAAGAAGATGAAGTGGACTTCGATAACCATGCTGATCGGTTCATTATCGATTGCAGGGTTCCCCTTCTTCAGCGGTTTCTGGTCGAAAGACCTCGTGCTCGAGTCTGTTATGAAGGCGTCGGAGTTTGGACCCGAGGGCTACATATTCGCAATAATATGGGTTCTGGGAGTCGTGACCGCGTTCATGACCGCGTTCTACATGTTCCGCATGTGGTACATGACGTTCGGAGGACCCAAGGGTCACGCAACCGAGCACTCGCACGGCGAGTCCCCGGCATCCATGACCATCCCCTTGATGTTGCTTGCGATATTCGCGTTCGGTTCCGGTTTCCTGATTCTGTTCGGGCTTGACGGCATAATAACCATATCCCCCGATGCGATCACAGGTGCGTTCACAGTGGGAATGCACGACGGTCACGGAGCAGCGCACTTCATCGAAGAGCTGTTCACCAACCCGTACACCTACCTGACCATAGTCCTGGCACTGCTGGGGATATACATTGCGTACCTCATGTACAGCAAGTTCTCGGTCAACCCCGGGAGGTTCAACAAGGAAGGACAGTCCAGGCTCTACAATGCCCTGGAGAAGAGATGGTGGTTCCCCCAGTTGTACGACTGGATTTCCTGGAAGTTCGGATACGGCATCGGAAAAGGTGTCGATTACTTCGACAGGAACGTGGTCGACGGGACCGTCAACGGACTCTCCAGTGCAGTTGTGGGTTCAGGCGAGAGCGCCAAGTACGTCCAGACAGGAAACGTGGGCAACTATGCTTCGATCGTGATGATCGGTGTAGCGGCGGTATTCGTCGTTGCCCTTGTATTTATCTATTTCATGGGAGGGATGTAAGGTGTTCGACGAAATTTTCGCTGAGATCCCCATACTGATGTTGTTGCTGGTGATTCCCCTAATAGGGGCAGTCGCAACGCTCTTTATGGGCGGAGAGAGACAGAAGTACGCAAAGTACGTGGCGGGAGCCTTCTCAGGTGTAACGCTGGTACTTGTGATACTCCTAATGTTCGTCGATAATATGGCGCTCCTTTCGGAGAACTATCTTTGGATCGACGCCGCAAACATCAGGATATCGTTCATACTGGAAATAGACGGGCTCAGCCTGTTGATGGTCCTGCTGACCGCTCTGCTGGTGTTCCTGGTCGTCGTGTTCTCGGCATCCGAGAGCGACAGGCCGAACTACTTCCACACGCTGATAATGATCATGGAGCTGGGTCTGATGGGTGTCTACCTGTCGGCCGATTACTTCCTGTTCTACATCATGTGGGAAGTAACGCTGATCCCGATGTACTTCATGATATCATGGTACGGAGGGCCCAGAAGGCACTATTCGGCAATCAAGTTCTTCATCTATACGCATGTGGCGAGCCTGGTCATGCTGATCGGTATCTTCGCGATCGTGTTCCAGGCGGCAGCAATAAACCCCGGCGTAATTGCGGACTTCTCGTTCGCCGCCGTGAACGCTGCGTCTGGATCGTTCGGCGAGGTATTCCAGGTGCTGGTGTTCGGTCTGTTGTTCTTCGGGTTTGCAGTCAAGATGCCCGCGGTCCCGTTCCACACATGGCTTCCGGACGCGCACGTCGAGGCACCTACCGGAGGCTCGGTCCTGCTTGCAGGTGTCATGCTTAAGATGGGATCTTACGGTATAATCAGGGTCGCACTCAACGCTCTACCCGACGGAGCAATCTGGTGGGCGGAGATAATATTGGTCGTTGCCTTGATTTCGATAGTCTACGGCGCTTACGCATGTATCGCGCAGACCGACCTCAAAAAGATGGTGGCCTATTCGTCCATCAACCACATGGGAATGGTCATGCTGGGTATCGCCGCATCGCTGCTGTACGTCAAGTACGCCGCGTCGCCCGACCCCGTAATAGCGCAGATAGGAATCGAATTCGCGATATTCCAGATGTTCGCCCACGGCCTCGTTACCGCAGTGCTGTTCATGGTGTGCGGTTTCACCGGTCATGCCTTGGGAACGAGGGAGATTCCGCTTCTCGGCGGTCTGGCAGGAAAATTACCTGCCTTCGCAACCTTCATGATGATCGGTTTCATGGCCTCGCTGGGTCTGCCCGGTCTCGTAGGGTTCTGGGGAGAGTTCGGAGTGATATTCTCGTTCTACGTGGCGGCGGAAGCCATGGGACAGATATGGCTGATAGTATTCTGCCTGCTGTCCATCATGCTGAACGCAGGGTTTTACATATGGGCGATGCAGAGAACGCTGTTCGGCAGGGAGACCACCAAGGTCGATCTGTCTCATGTGCACGATGTTAGCAAGGCCGAGGGCTTCGCACTGGCGGTGCTGTGCATAGTCATAGCGCTGTTCGGTATTTGGCCCGACTTCGCTCTGGGCTATATCGAGACTTTCGTGGCAAACTTTGCCATGCCGGGGGTGTGATAAATGGTAGATATTGATATCAATTGGATAACCGACTCGTTCGGAAGCATGACCCCGGTACTGCCCATGGTGCTTGTCATCATAGGGGCATTGCTGATGCCGGGCATTCACCTTCTCTTCAAGAGAAAAGATGTGACCTGCGCGGTATCGCTTGCGTTTGTGGTTCTGGCGGCAGTATTCAACATACTGCTTCTGCTCGGGCACTACAACGGGACGTATTACGACCTGTTCACATACGACGCGTTCTCGGGACTGATGATCCTGCTTTTCCAGGTCGTCGCATTCATTGCTATCCTGATTGCGGGCCCCAGCAGCGAGACGACCAAGTTGCACGTCGGTGCGTTCTATTCGCTGATGCTCATCGCAACGGCGGGAATGGCATTCGTTGCAACAGCTTCCGACCTGCTACTGATCTTCGTGGGCGTCGAGATGGTAAGCATCCCGTCGTACGCGATGGTCGCAATGAAGAAAAAAGACCCCAGGGCCTCTGAGGCCGCTGTCAAGTACGTCATCATCGGAGGACTTTCTTCCGGTCTGACGATATACGGTATTTCTATGCTGTTCGGCCTTACGGGCACGACCAACATCGCGGATATCGCGGCGGCACTCGCAACCCAGGGATACACCGCAGGCCTCGTAATCGCGCTTGCGACTATGATCGCAGGATATGGTTTCAAGATCGCGGCGGCTCCGTTCCACATGTGGGCCCCCGACGTGTACGAGGGGGCAGCGACACCGGTTTCTCTGTTCCTTGCTACAGGCTCCAAGAAAATGGGGCTCGTGGTATACATCAAGGTCTTTTTCGTGATGTTCGTCACGATACAGGCGGCCCAGCCGTTCATGACCGAGTCGATCCAGTACGTGTTCGCGATCCTTGCGGCCATCACGATGACCGTAGGAAATATACTGGCCATCGTACAGGGCAATGTGAAGAGAATGCTGGCATACTCTTCGATAGCCCAGGCAGGTTACATGCTTATGGCGATCGCGATCATGAGCGAGTGGGCGATGACAGGAACAATCTACTACATGTTCGCGCACGTGTTCATGAAGGGCGGAGCGTTCGTGGTCGTAGCTGCGCTGATAACGGCCGGCGTCGGAGAGAACCTCAAGGATTACAGAGGACTTGCAAAGAGGGCACCGTTGCTTTCAGCTGTGATGCTTCTATGTGTGTTCTCGCTTGCGGGAATACCCCCTCTGGCGGGATTCACAGCAAAGTTCTTCCTGTTCTCGGCCGCAATCGTGCCCGGGCTCGGAGAACCGGTATCGGCACAGTGGGTGTGGCTCGCGTTCGTGGCAATACTGAACTCTGCCATTTCGCTGTATTATTACGCCAAGATAGTCAAGGCGATGTACATCGAGAAGGGAGAGTCCGAAGAGAAGATCAAGGTCCCCGTGGCATTCACGATAGCAGCAGTATTGTGCGTCTTAGGAGTAATCGCGATGGGTGTATTCCCTGAGCCGTTCCTATATTACTGCTCGCAGGCCGCGGCCGCCATTATGCCTTGAAGTCGGTATCAAACAATTTCATTCCCTGCCCCTTTGGGGGCAGGTTTTAATTTATTCTTTATGCTTCTGCACTGGCTATTTTGATTATTGAACTCTGAAAAGCTTAAGTAGATTACACACTTCACTCAAGGTTATGTCCGACCTTTGGCACGACTGCATATCGGATGAGCTCGAAAGGGTCGAGGACCTAATGGCTAAGGAACTGACGTCCGAGAACCGAGAGCTCACCGAAATGTGCAGATATGTCATCACTTCAGGAGGCAAAAGGATCAGGCCCGCCGTATGCATCCTGGCTTATTACGCATGCGGAGGGAGAGATCCCAAGAGGGCGATCGAAATAGGCTCCGCGTTCGAAATCATCCACAGCGCGACCCTAGTCCACGATGATATCAATGACCAGGGCGAGCTTCGCAGGGGCCGCAAGTCGCTTTACAAAGAGTATACGATCGGTAAGGCGATAATCACCGGTGATTTCATGTTCGCCATGGGCTTCAGACTGATAGGTGCCACATCGCCCGACATAGTCGAATATGTCATCGACGCATCGTCATCCATGAGCGCCGGCGAATTCATCCAGAAGAATTTCGAGCACAAGTCCGAGGTCACAGAGGACGACTATATGGAGATCATCAACGGGAAGACCGCCAAGATAATTTCCGCATCGGCAAAGTCGGGCGCATTCATGGCCGATGCAAACATCCAGACGCTGGATGCGATCGGGGATTACGCCATGGCCACCGGGATGGCATTCCAGATAATCGATGATACCTTGGACATAATCGGGGATGCCGATAACACCGGCAAGCTTGTAGGTACAGATATCATCGAGGGCAAGCCCACACTTCCCATAATATATGCCATGGAAGACCCACTTTACGGAAAGCAGATCATCGAAGTGTTCGAGACCGATGAGCCAGACGCCGATACAGTAGAGATGGCGATCAATCTGATAAAGAAGACCGACGCCATAAGCAGGTGCAAGAAAAAGGCGATGGAGGTACTGGTCGAAGCACGCCAGAATCTCGATATCCTTGGCGACTCGATCTATAAGAGGGCTCTGCTGGCACTTGGCGATTACATCGTAACGAGGGATAAGTGATCCCGTGACAGAGAAGGTGGATGTTCTGGTGGTCGGAGCCGGCCCGGCCGGCAGTATGACCGCACGCTTTGCGGCCGAGAAAGGCGTCTCGGTCAGAATCATCGAGAGGCGCGGCGAGGTCGGATTTCCGGTCAGGTGCGGAGAGCTCGTTCCGAGTCTGGAGGAGACACGCGGCACCTTTCCCGACGCGCCGGATCTCGATGATACGATGGATATCCCTTCCTCATTGGTTACGAGATGGATAGAGGGCATGAGGTTCACATCTCCTAACGGTCGAACCACTGAATTCCCGTTCACCGGATGCACGGTCGACAGAGATAGGTTCGATCAACATCTTATATCGGAGGCCGTCAAGGCCGGCGCCGAACTCGTGACGAACTGCAGTTTCCAAAGGATAGAGAACGGGGTTGCTGTGACCGAGAAAGGCGAGATCGAATACAAGGTCATCGTGGGCGCAGACGGCCCATCCTCCAGAGTCTCCCGAGAACTGGGCCTCCCTCGGAACAAGAATCTCTACCCTGCGGTCACATCGGTCGCCAAAGGTGACTTTGAGCCTGTAATCGAGATGTTCTTCGGAGGCATCGCTCCGGGCGCCTACAGCTGGATAATACCCAAGTCGGGATGCGCAAACGTCGGAGTGGGATTCGCACCCAAATTCTCCAAGGGAAGGCCCACCGAATATTTCAGGCAGTTTGCGGAGAAGCAGGGATTGGACATCGTGCAAGAAGTGCACGGAAAATACGTTCCCAGCGAGGGGCCGATCAATAGAACGGTCTCCGGAAACGGACTGGTGGTCGGAGACGCCGCAGGCCAGGTCGCGTCGGTCAACGGAGGGGGAATCCCTCAGGCGATGATATCTGGGCGCATCTGCGGAAACGTAGTGGCAGACCATATACTCAAGGGCAGGCCTCTGGAGGATTACGATTCGGAATTCAGGGAGGCGATCGGCAAACCTCTGAAAACAGCGGCATTGAACAAGAAGCTCGCCGACACGTTCGCATTCGGCTCGGACCGCAGGACCGACATATGCATGCGCATACTCGGCGAAAGGCGCATGGCCAACCTGGTAAGATGCAAGCGCATATTCCCTTGATCATTTCTTACGATGGGACCGCATGGCCGAGCCGCATATGGGGCACTCTTCGGATTTTTCCTTGAACCATTTTCCGCACCCGATGCAACGGTAGTTCCATTTGACCTTTTTCGTTATTCCTGCCGTGCCCACCGCCCGATAGGGTATCTCCATAGATTTGGCTACATTTTGGATGGAATAATCGTCGGTCAGTATCGTGCCGCCTGTGTCCAAGGCAAGTGCAAGCACGGAGAGGTCCACAGGCGAGAGCCTTCCGATGTCTCCGGTCTTTCGCGCCTCTTCCTTCACCTTTTCCATCGAGGTTTTGGTGCAGTCGGACACCCTGAGGCGGTCGTCCCACAGAGCGAGACGCGGGTCGTTGAACCTCTGCAGCTCGTCCACTATCCCAGGCGGGCAGAGGAATTCCTCATCGGGGATCCAATCCATCGTGAAGAACGCCGAAGTGTCCATGATGAGCATGGGTTCCGATTCACACAGTGGATTATCAAAGTTGCTATGCGAAGATAAGCAAAGGTTAAACAATGGACGCCCATCCAGAATCAGGGATAGAATGGACGTTCTGGGTGCCGTTACAGTAATGCTGGTCGGACTTTGGGTGTTTTTGCCAGCTATGTTGCCCAACTCCGCTGCCGTGGTATTCGGTGGAGGGACGAAGATGGACTTCGGCAGGTCTTGGAGGGGCAAAAGGATATTCGGAGATGGCAAGTCCTTCAGAGGCTTTTTCGGAGGTGCCTTCTCAGGGATAGCTCTGGGCATGATCCTGATTGGGATCTCTCACGTTTTCGACCCCGTAGACCACTGGGGATATGGGCAGCTATGGCAATGCGCGGGGACCGTATGTGCGCTGTCTTTCGGAGCGGTGCTCGGCGATCTTTCCGGAGCCTTCATCAAACGCAGGCTCGGCATGGAAAGGGGTCAGAAGGCGCCGATCCTTGACCAATATGATTTCGTTGCAGGAGCGTTGCTCGTCACGGCGCTGTTCTTTCCCGGCTGGGTTTACGGGACCTACATAGAGGGATGGAACATACTGGCACTTATATTCTTGATACTGATAATGTTCGGTATACACCGGATAGCCAACATGGTCGGATTCAAAGCCGGCCTGAAAAAAGAACCATGGTGACACAAATGGGAGAAATGTCAAAGGCACTGATAGAATGCGGAGCGCTGCAGTTCGGAGACTTCACGCTGGCGTCGGGGGCGAAAAGCACCTACTACATAGATATAAAGAAGGCGAGCACGAACCCCAGGGTCCTGAAGCTCATAGCCAAGCTTATGGCATCGAAGGTATCGGAGCTCGGTTACCGCCCCGACAGGATCGCCGGGGTAGTCCTCGGATCCGTTCCTTTGGCAGCGGCCCTTTCGCTCGAGACGGGTATCCCTTACGTTATGGTTCGGAAAGAGAAGAAGGACCACGGTACCGGGAAGTTGATCGAGGGGGACCTGGAAGTCGGGGACCGCGTGCTGGTCATAGAGGACGTTATAACCACGGCAGGCTCCAGCATCGCCGCCATCGCGACCGTACGCGAAGCTGGAGGAAAGGTCACCGACATAGTTTCCGTCATCGACCGCCAGGGAGGGGGCTCGGAAAATCTCTTCGAGGCTGGCGTTGAACTTCGACCGCTGGTCAGGGCGTCCGAGATTCTGGAGGGCCGTGTTTGAGGCCGTCGGAGAACTGTGACCTCTGTTCCCTGTGCAAAGGAAGGACCAACCTTGTCCTGCCCAGCGGGGACCTGTCCTCGGGAATAGCTTTCGTGGGGGAGGCCCCCGGCGAATCAGAGGACCTGCAGGGTAAGCCATTCGTAGGCAGGTCGGGCAAGATACTCGACAAGATCATGGCGGAGGAAGGCCTCGATCGGTCTAAGGTAATGATCACCAACACTGTGAAATGCCGCCCACCGAATAACCGCGACCCCACGAAGGAGGAGATGGCCGCATGCAGGAAGTTCCTCGACAGCGAGCTTTCATCATGCAGACTGGTGATCGGCCTAGGCAAATCTGCCTGCAGGGACCTCCTAGGATACGAAGGAAAGATGGGCGATATAGTCAACAAGAAGATTTTCATAACGGTCGACGGAAAAGAGATCGCGTTCATACCCACCTACCATCCGGCCGCATGCATCTACAACAAAGAGGCCCGGGTGGGCCTCAGGGAGACCATCAGGACAGCGAGGGGAGAGCTTGAAGCTGGGAACTGACGTCGCCGGGGTACTTCTGGACATGGACGGCACCGTTTACCGGGGAGATGAGCCCATAGAAGGCGCCTCCCTTTTCATTTCGAGGCTGAAGGAAGCAGGCGTACCGTACGCGTTCATAACGAACAATTCCTCCCATACTCGCGACTTCTACTACCGGAGGCTCAGTAATATGGGATTTCCCGTTTCCGAGGCCGAGATAATCACATCTGCGACCGCCACGGCCAGGTTTCTGCAAAAGTTCCGACCCGGTGCGCGCGTTTTCCTCATGGCGTCACCGGACGTCAGGGAAGAGATCGTTTCATACGGCATCAACGTAACCGACGATAGGCCGGATACAGTGTTGCTAACGTTCGACCGCACCATATGCTATGACAGGATAAACGAGGCGTACCATCTGATATCCGCAGGCGCGGAGCTCGTGGCCACACATCCGGACGACCTATGCCCTACGGAAGACTCGTACGATGTGGACATAGGTCCGTTCATCAGGCTGTTCGAGTCGCTCACGGGAAAAAAGGCAACGGTGATAGGTAAACCGAACAGTCTGATGCTCGAGATGGCGGCCAGTGTAATGAACGTAGATCCCTCCGATACTATGATGATCGGGGACCGTCTTTACACAGACATCAGGATGGCCAACGATGCGGGGATCCGTTCAGTCCTGGTACTAACAGGTGAGACTTCAGAGAGCGATCTGGTAACTTCTGCGGTGAGGCCCGATTATGTGGTCCAGTCCGTTGCAAAAATCGATATTTTGCCCAGGCGAGGGACATTAAAGATGTGCCAGTGATAATTGTATTTAAATATTATCTATGACATTTAATAATCGTTCGTACTCGAACAAATGGGGATGCACAATGAGCACGTACAGCGCTCGCGTTGCCCGCCTAGGGGTGTAACGTGTACTTAAAGCAAGTGGAAATGGAGAATTTCAAATCGTTCGGCGGCAAGCTGATCGTACCTTTCATGGAAGGGTATACGGCGGTCACGGGACCTAACGGGTCCGGGAAGTCAAACATCACGGACGCTATATTGTTCGTGCTCGGGCCCAAGAGCTCGAAGGCTGTCAGGGCCGGAAGGCTGACGGACCTCATTTTTGACGGCGGCAAGACGAAGAACAAGGCCAGCTTCATGACCGTCTCGCTTGTGTTCGACAACGCCGACCGCATGATGCCCTGGGACGACGACATCGTCCGCCTGACCAGGATGGTCAGGTTCAACGATGCCAAGACCGATTATTACTCCTATTTCTACGTCAACGACCGCAAGTCCACAATGTCAGAGTTCGAAGACCTTCTCACCAAGGCGAGGATCAGCGCCGACGGTTACAACATGGTCCAACAGGGAGATGTCACAAGGATAGTCCAGATGGGCACCGTAGAGAGGAGGCGGATCCTGGACGGCATCTCGGGCATAGCAAGCTTCGACCAGGATATCGAGAGCGCCGCCGGGGAAAGGGCAGAGGCGGAGACGAATCTGGACCGCATAAACATAGTGCTCGAGGAGCTGGAGAACCAGATAAGGCAGCTGGAGAAGGACCGCGAGGATGCCAGGAAGTATCTGGAGGCCCAGTCGCGTTTGGAAATGTCCAAGGCCCAGCTTACACACAGACAGATGCAGATCGAGGAGTCCAAGCGCGAAGGATTCCAGAATCAGATAGGCCAGATATCCGAAGAGATAGCAAAGCTCAGGGAAAGGAAGGGGCAGATCAGGTCTGAATACTCCGAGAACGAAAAGGCCATCGTAAAAAAGGACGAAGAGATAAGTGCCAAGGTAGGGCCCGAGTACAAGGAGCTCAAGGACAGGATCGAATCCGTCAAGATCAAGATCGCAACACAGAGGGACCGCATCGAATCCACCAAGGAGGACATCGCGGGGCAGGTCGGTTACCGCGAGTCGATCGAGGAGTCAATCTCCGAGAACGAGAATTCCTCCAAGGACCTGAACAATTCACTCAATGATGTTAAAATCGCCATAGACAAGGCTCAGGGGGAGCTCCATCTCGCCAAGGACGAGGACGAGAAGATCCGCAAGCAGATGGCCGAGCACGGCGGAGAGCACACTGAACTTCAGAACAAGCTCACAGTGCTCGAAGAGAAGATCGACGCCAAAGGCATCGAGGAGCACGAAGCGCAGGTAAACGCGGCGAAGGCCGAGAGCCTGGCCGAAGAAGGCGCGCGCGCACTTGCTACAATGGACGAAAGGATCCAGTCGGCCTCCTTCGACATAAAGGATGCGGAATGGAACCTCCAGCAGGTCAAACAGGATAACGGAGGCTCTTCGGCGGAGGATTTCTCCAGGAAGATCCTCGACTCCAAGAGGAAAGAGGCAGAGCTGGAGAGGCAGGAGTACGAGCTCAATGATGCAATACGCAGGCTGGATTCCGAATACGGCCGCCTCGCCGCCGAGAAGAAAGTGTCCGAGAGCATGAACCGCGGCAGCACCGCGGTATCTGCTATACTGGCCCTCAGGGACAAGCGCAAGATGGCCGGCATCCACGGGACCGTGCAGGAACTGGCAACCGTGGACCCGCAGTACGAGACCGCAGTTTCGATAGCCGCCGGCGGGAAGATGACCGCGATAGTCGTCGACGATGACGATGTTGCCGCAGAGGCAATAAACTTCCTGAAGAGCAACAAGCTCGGCCGCGTGACGTTCCTTCCCCTGACCAAGATGATCGGAGGGAAGCCGAGGGCGAAGGCGATAATGGCCGTAAAGTCCTCGGAAGGATACGCCATAGATCTGATAAAATTCGATCCCAGATACCAGGACGTTTTCTGGTATATCATGGGAGATACCCTTGTGATGAGGGATCTGAACTCGGCCCGCGCCTTGATGGGCGGGATAAGGATGGTCACCATGCAGGGCGAGCTGATAGAAGCTTCCGGTGCGATGGTGGGAGGAACCCTAAGACAGGACGCGGTAATGAAGTTCGGCGCTTCGTCCGAGTCCGACCTTGAAGAGGTCGGAAAGAAGCTCGGGGAGGCGAACGACGCCCTGGAAGCCCTCAAGGCGCAGCTCAGGTCCATCCGCGACGAGATACGCAGGATCGACGACGAGATGAGGAAGGCCAACGCCCAGGGTGTGGACGCCCAGTCAAAGATCGGCGGCCTGAAGGCGCAGATATCGGAGCTGAACAAGACCAAAAAGACCCTCTCCGAAGAGTTCGAGGAGAAGAAATCACAGTGCGCCAGGTGGGACTCCGAGCTGCGGGCCGCGAAGGCAAAGCTGTCCAAAGCGTCCGCGGAACTGGAGTTGCTGAGAGGCGAGAGGACCAAGATCAGGGAACGTATCAAAGAGATCGCGCCTGCCGAGCTCCAGGAGCACATTCAGAACGTCAGGGACCGTATATACGCCCTGAACGGAGAGCTTTCCGGCCACAGGGATCAGAAGAACGCCATGGAGGCCGAGATAACGGGACTCGGCAAGCAGACGGAATCACTTAGGAAGCAGCTCGAAGCATTAAACGTGAAGATCGGCGAGAACGAAGAGTACGTGGCAGCGTACGAAGGCTCTCTTAAGGAATCGCAGATCGAGATAGAGGCCCTCAGAGGCATCGAATCCAGGATGGAGAAGGGCATCGAGGGCCTGAGGAACCAGAGGGATGCCCTGATGGGTAACAGGTACCGTCTCGACGGCGAGAGCGGCAGCGTTCAGGAGAAGATAGAGGTCAAGGAAGGTACGGTCTCGTCCATGAGAGCGTCGATAATAGGGATCGACGAGAACATCGCGAGGCTCAGAGAGGAGATAGCCCAGATCGATCTCGAGGTCGAGATGCCGGTGCCCTCGGAAGAGGAGATAAGGCGCACGATAAAATCCTGCGAATCGATGATATCCAGGATCGGGAACGTCAACCTTCGTGCAATAGAAGATTACGACGAGAAGAAGAAGAGGTTCGACGGTCTGAACGAAGAGGTCGGGCGTCTGAAAAAGCAGATCAAGGAGCTCACAGACCTTACGGAATCCCTGACAGGACAGAAGAAGGGCCTGTTCATGACGGCCTACGAGGCGGTGGGCAGAAACTTCAGGGAGATATACGCCAAGCTGTCGGGGGGCGGAGAGGCGTTCATGGGCCTGGAAGTGGATGAAGATCCGTTCCTCGGGGGGCTGTCGATCAACGCCAAGCCTAAGAACGGCAAGCTTCTGAGGCTGGAGTCGCTTTCCGGAGGAGAGAAATCGCTCACGGCCCTTGCATTCATTTTCGCCATACAGGAGTACCAGCCGTCGCCTTTCTATGTGCTCGATGAGGTGGACATGTTCCTGGACGCAGTGAACGCGGAGATGGTCGCAGGGATGGTAAGGGAGAGCTCCTCGAAAGCTCAGTTCATACAGGTTTCGCTGAGGAAGGTCACGCTGGCGATGGCCGATCATCTGATAGGCGTCACAAGGCCGCCGTCGGGCATAAGCAGGATAATAATCCAGCCCGATTTCGCGGAGGTATCGAAGTACGAAGAGGATGCCGTAAAGGCACAGGAACGAACGGGGGAATAAAAGTGGATGGGAACACGCAGTACGAGGAAATGGAGCAGCATCTGCTGTTCCACAAGGCGCTAACGGAAAGCGCCGAAAATGCAGAGAGGATAAACGGCTACATGAGCATTCTTTCCAAAGCCGATGGCGGCGAGAAGCTCGGGGACCCGGTAGACGAGTCCATACGGTCGGTCTTCAGCCTCGTGATCGAGAACGGCATCGATCCCTGGGAGATCGATCTTTCTGAGTTTGTCAGGCTGTATTCGGCGAAGGTCGCCGAGAACAGGTTCGACATGATCGTGGCCGGAAAGCTGATGCTCATGGCATGGAAGGTCCTGAGAATGCAGTCGGACGCCACCCGCGGCAGGTCCGAAGAGCCACGGGAGCCGGAGCTCGAGATACCCGAAGACTTCTTCTACGACGACGAAGGGATGTTCGTCCCGCAGGTCTCGTTCAAGGAGGCGTTCGCAAGGGAGCCCACCCGTCAGGTAACGATGTACGAGCTCATCGACGCTTTCGAGGAGGCAAGGGAAGAGATAGCGATCCAGCAGGAGAGGGACCGCGTCAGAGAGGCTATCAAGGATAAGCAGCCAAGAAAGTTCGAGAACAAGGCCCACGAAGAGGACGACGAAAAGGATGTCGAGGCGGTCTGGAAGAGCATCGAGAAGCTCGGTACCGGCGAGATATGCATCAACGATCTGTACAAGAGGGACATAATGCACAACCTGAAGGTGTTCTGTTCGGTGCTCCACCTCGTCAGAGAGGGGAAGTTGGGGGTCAGGCAGTCCGAGCTTCCGCTGGGCGATATTTTTGTAGAGATGCTGATCGATGGCATTTCGGAGAATGACGCCACCGGGCGCATGACGGCCGAGGCGGTGAACTGAGTTGGATGTCAAAGGCGCTGTGGAGGCGGCACTGTTCTCCAGCGCGGGCAATCTTAAGATCGCCGATATGGCCGCAAAGACCGGGATCCCGGAGGAAGATGTGCGGTACGCCGTGATGGACCTCAGGAGGGAATACGATTCGCGCAACTCGGCGATCACGATAGCCAAGTTCGGTTCCGAATACCGCATGATGCTCCGTTCGGAGTTCGCCGATTTCACGGGAGAGTTCTCCAAGGCCGATATGAGCGGCGGAACGATGAGGACCCTGAGCACCATTGCCTACAATCAACCGGTGCTTCAGTCCGAGCTGTTCAAGGTGCTTGGGTCGCGCACATACGAGGACGTGAAGGATCTGATGGAACGCGATTTCGTCAGCGGCAGGAAGAAGGGCCAGACCCTCGAGCTGACAACCACGAAACGGTTCAAGGAGTATTTCGGGATAACCGGTTCCGGAAAGGACGCCATAAAGACGTGGATAGACGGACAGGCCAGGAACTCACCTAAGGTCCAGGCCCTCCCGGAAGAAGAGGAATGATCCCATCTCCTATCTCTTCCTGCAGGGCCAACGTTAAATAATATCATCGGTCCAAGGTCGGCCTTCTGGCCCGGTAAGCGTTTTGATAGCCCGCGGTCCGGGACAACAGCGAAGGACGAGGCCCGAAAGGCCGGCCGTATTATTCCCGGTATGGGTCCTTATTTTACACTGGACGGACGCAATGGCCGGACGGTCGGCGAATAGATTTAAATCGAACGAATGTGTAGCACGCAGGGATTACAATGGTATTGCCACTAGCCCTACTCGAAAAGTCCGTAGAAAAGAAAGTAGTTCTTCAGCTCAAAGACGGAAAGATCATAGAGGGGAAACTGACCTCTTTCGATGAGTACATGAACATGGTGCTCGACGAGGTCTCTGTCAAGGATCCCGCAGGGGAAGAAAGGCGCATGAACAGCATAATCCTCCGCGGCAGCAACGTCGTCAGCATCTCGCTGGTGTGATGTTCTCTTCAGAGGGCTTATTATAATACACAGCGGGCAATACTGTTTTGCAGGTCTAAGGGCCATCTGTTCGGCCCCGTGCGACGACCGTCCGTTCGCGGGACCGTGTGAGGCAAGGGAGGCAGCATATCATGAGCAATTCGAAAGATCTTCTCGATTGGTTCGGAAATAAAAAGTCAGGCTCCGTCGAGAACGGGGCGAGGGACCACGCATTGGCCGTAATGGACGCGGTCATCGAATTGAAGATGGCCATAAGTGCCATGGGTGAAGAGAACGGAGCCGAGGCCATGAAGTGCGTCGACCGTCTGGTCACGAGCGAGCGCGATGCGGACCGCATCGAAGACAGACTGTCCACAGAGGTCATCCGTTCAGGCCTGAGCGCCCAGGACAGAGAGAATCTTCTGCAGTTCGTCAGAACATTGGACCACGTGGCGAACTGGTCAAAAGAATCATCGATCCACCTACAGGTCGCAAAGGAAACCAAAGCATACATTCCCGAGGACATCTGGTTATTCCTGTTCAGGACCGCCTCCGAAATGGAGAACGAGCTGAAGATGCTCATCGGAGTCATGGACGCGTTCCACTCGCACGACAACGAGGAGGCCGTAAGAGGCATAGAGTCCGTGAAGGACCAGGAGCGCGTAATAGACGAGATGAACTTCGAAGGCATCAAGAGGATACACCTTTCAGATATGGACGTCAGAGGGATCATCCTATCAAGGGACATGTTGCACGGCATCGAGGAGGCCTCTGATACCGTCAAGGCATGTGCCGACATGATATCGATATTCATAGCCGCAAGGAGGAATTAATTGGCAGCAAGATTGTTCGGGACAAACGGTGTAAGAGGAGTGGTCAATGAAGACCTGACATCGGAGCTCGCGCTTCAGATGGGAAAGGCAATCGGACAGGTGATGAAGGGGACGGTCGCGGTCGCAACCGACACCCGTTCGTCCGGCGATATGCTTCGCACCGCGATATCCTCCGGACTCATGTCCGTCGGGGTCAATGTGCTGTTCCTCGGAATGGTCCCGACACCTGCTTTACAGTATTACGTTAAGACGCATGACAAGGTGAACGGAGGCATAATGATCACTGCCTCGCACAACCCGCCCCAGTTCAACGGTATCAAATGCATCTCTGCCGATGGGACGGAGGCAAGCCGCGAAGAGGAGACCCTCATCGAGGAGATCTATGCCACCGATATTCATACGTGCAAATGGGACGAGGCCGGGACAATGGACCATGTTAACGAAGCCGGAGAGGCGTACATAGACTCGGTGCTTTCCCACGTTGACACAGACCTAATCAAGAAAGCAGGCATCGTCGCATGTCTGGACTGCGCCAACGGCGCGGCATACGAGACGGCTCCGCTTCTGTTGAAGAAGCTGCACATTCAGACGGTCACAATCAATTGCAACGCACAGGGGGAGTTTCCCGGACGTCCGAGCGAGCCGACCGAAGAGAACCTGGCAGACTTAATTTCACTCACGAAGAATACCAGGGCATCCATCGGAATCGCCCACGACGGGGACGCCGACCGTTGCGTTTTCATAACTGACGGAGGAAAATTCGTAAGCGGCGACAAGAGCCTGGCACTTTTGGCCAAACTCGAGCTCTCCAAAAAGAAGGGTAAGGTCGTCACGCCGATAAGCTCATCGTCCATGGTCGAGGAGGTCGTCAACGAGGCAGGCGGGATCCTGATATACACCGCTGTAGGATCGCCGATAGTAGCCAGGAAGATGAAGGAATACGAGGCGATATTTGGCGGCGAGGAGAACGGCGGACTGATATTCCCCCAACAGCAGTATTGCAGGGACGGAGCTATGACGGTTGCCAAGATGCTTGAGGCCATAGCGCTGTACGGGCCCCTATCCAAGCAGGTCGGTAAGCTCCCGGTCTACTATACTCAGAAGAGGAAGATCGAATGCCCCGACAACATGAAGCAGGTGGTCATCAACTATCTCAAGAAGACGGTGACCGACGGCATAATGGACAGCACCGACGGTCTGAAGATAATCTTCGATAACGGCTGGGTGCTCGCGAGGCCTTCAGGCACCGAACCCATATTCAGGATATATTCGGAATCCAAGGATGAGGACGTATCCATCGAGCGTGCCAACATGTTCGAGGGAAAGGTCGCGAGGTTCCTGGATCCCGATGCGGAGCTGAATTTTCCAGAGGTCAAGCCGACCGAAAAGGCGAAGCAGAAACCGAAGGCCATCTGAGCTGTTCAACGTAAAAACGAAAGCATCATTTGAGGCTTTTGCCGTGAACAGCGAGGGCCTCGTTCACGAACCTCGAAGCAAGTATGGATGTGATGCCCGACGGGTCGTACGGGGGGCTTACCTCGGTGACGTCGAACCCGCATAACCTGTCGCCCACCATGCCGATAGCCTTCTTTACGTCCATCGGGAGCAGTCCGAAAGGCTCTGGTGTACCCGTTCCGGGCGCATATGCGGGATCGATGCCGTCTATATCCAACGTAACGTAGACGCGTTCGCTCTTCACACTGTCTAGCGCCTTCTTAACGGCACTTTCGATGCCGCCCTCCATTATCTCGTAGGAACTGATGAATGGAACGGCGTCGTCTCTTTCAAGCTCCTCCTTTCCTACGGCCCTGACGCCAAGCACAAAAACGTTTTCAAGGCCCAGATGCTCGGCGGCCCTTCGCATAACGCATGCGTGGCTGAACGGTGTCCCCAAATATTCGTCCCTGGAGTCAAGATGCGCGTCGATGGAGATGAGCGCCGTATCCTTGGGGAGGCTTCTGACAATAGGGACGTTGATAGAATGTTCCCCGCCGAGCGCGATAATGAATTTTTCATCCCTTATGGCGGGACCCAATGCGAATTCCACTTCCGAAAACATATCTTCGGGCATTACGAAATCGTCTACGTTCCCGTAATCATGTACGGTCGGCATAAATTGGTCCAGGCCGTGCTCGAAGTGGAACTCCTCAAAATTATAGGAGGCCCGTCTGATCGCATTCGGACCCTCCCGGGCTCCCGCTCTGAAACATGCGGTGTGGTCGTACTGAACCCCGAACAGGAAAGCATCTGCTTCGCTGTATTCCGTCTCTGCTCCGGCATACGAAAGCCCGAAAGGCATTTTATCAGCCTTACATCAGCTTGTATCTGTTCATTGCCACGAGGTACATTGTTTCCCCGCCCTCTTCCAGAGTGCCGGTGTGGTCCTCGTTTATAGGCATGCTGAACGTCTCGAACGTCTCAAGGTCCATAATCTGAACCTCTCCGCCGTTCAATGTCAAGACCTGGCCCTTTCTCTTGTCGATGACAGGTACCTGGACCTTGGTTCCGACGGGTCCGAACAGGGACTTCTTGGCACCGGTGAAAATGCTCACGGCCTCGATGTTCGCCTTTGCGGATCCGTGTTTCCCCGGTTTGGATGTGCTGATCGAAGTGATTTTGCAAGGCTCATCGTCAATGTTGATGTAACGGCCCTCTTTGAGCTCTCTGATTTCTTTACTCTCCCACATAGGAATTCCTCCAGTCAGCCGGTCGGCCGCCAATCTATTTCTCTCCGACATAGGAGTATATAGAAAACGGTCCTGACAGACTGCATAGTACTGAGCCCCCCGACGACCTTTCAATTTAATATACTTTTCAAAGAGGAAGACCATAGGTCAAGTTTTAATCCATAATCTTTATCTCGGGTCGATGAAGAAGATTGGGTATATGGGCATACCGCTCTCCAATTCGGAAAAGGCCGCGCAGGTCATAGCCGGGAAAAGAAATATCGATGCCGAACTGGTCCCTCTGGTCAGTTCGGAGGGAGTTGTGAGGGCGATCCTTTCAGGTAGCATAGACTACGGAGTGGTCGCGGTCAGGAACATGGTCGCAGGCCCGGTCCTCGAGACGGAGAAGGCGATGAAGCTGGGCAATGTACGGAAGATCGAAGAGTTCAGCATGCCGATCCACCACTGCGTTTTCGTAAAGAGGAAGGGAGCAAAAATCTCTGCGGTCGCATCCCATGTACAGGCGCTGGGACAGACGTACCGTAATATCAGCCAATTATTCCCGGGCGCCGACAGGTTGGAGGTCGAGGACACGGCGCTCGCCGCAGAAATGCTTACAGACGGCAGGCTCCCAGGAGATACGGCGGTCATATGCGGAATGGCCGCCGGGCTCCATTACGGTCTTATCCTTCTGAAAGAAAACGTAGAGGACGACCCGGACAACTTGACGGACTTCGCCCTCTTGGAACCATGCTGAGCGTTCATAAGTTTTTTAACAACATGCCTGCATGGTTCCCGGCCGGTATGTGATGGAACGTCACACAGCGGGGAGGCGAGTTACATGGAAAAAGAGATCTGGGTGAGGGCGGACCTTCCGGAGTCCAAAGAGGATAGGAAAGAGATGCTCATCAGTGCGATAGAATCGGGTATAACGGCAGCAATAGTCAGGCCGGAGGACTTCGATTTCTCTTCACTTGGTAAGATCAAGCTGATAACCGCCGGCGACGACATTGTAATCGTGGACATAAGCTCGCCTAAGGACCAGGAGAGGGCAATGTCGCTGGCGGGAAAATGTTCTGTGGTGGTGCTTTCGTCATCGGACTGGACAATAATACCGCTGGAGAATCTGATCGCAAAGTTCTCGGGGACCGGCACCAGGGTGTTCGCCACCGCTTCGGACACGGAAAGTGCCAAGCTATACCTTAAGACGATGGAGAAAGGCGTCGACGGCATCGTGGTCGCAGTATCGGATCCCGATAAACTGAGGTCTTTCGCAGACCTCTTCACAAGGTCTTCGGACGTGGAGCTGTCCGAGGTCGAGGTAGTCAACGTTAAAAATATAGAGATGGGCGACCGGGTCTGTGTCGATACCGTAAGCATAATGATTCCCGGAGAGGGAATGCTGATCGGTTCCCAGGCCAACTGCCTGTTCCTGGTACAGTCGGAAAGCGAGGACAGCGGATATGTTGCGCCGAGGCCGTTCAGGGTCAACGCCGGAGCCGTGCATGCGTACATCATGGCGCCCGGGGGAAAGACAAGGTACCTCGGGGAGCTGAAATCCGGGGAGCCCGTGGCGATAGTCAACAGGGACGGCAGTACCAGGATCTCGTCCGTCGGAAGATGTAAGATCGAGGTCAGACCCATGATTCTGGTGGAGGTGGCAGACGGCAAGAATCGTTACACCACGATCCTGCAGAACGCAGAGACGGTCAAGCTGGTCTCTCCAGAGGGGGCCGTGTCCGTCACGGACATCAAACCGGGCGACCGGGTGCTCGCGAAAATAGAGAGCGGGGGCCGTCATTTCGGAATGAAGATAGAGGAGACCCTGAGGGAAATCTGAGATGAAGATCTGCGCCTCCCTGGGCAGGCCATCGGACATCTACGAGGCCTCGGATGCCGACATGATAGAGGTCAGGACGGATCTTTTCGGTTCTGTGCCCGACACGGGAGGCATAGAGACGTTGGTGACTTTCAGGGACGGGTTCGATGCTTCCTTGCTGCCCGAGGGCTTCAACGGGATCATCGACATAGGCACGGAAGATCTACCAGACGTTCCCCTTAGAACGATTTCTTCGGTACATGATTTCGACAAGACCCCCACCGGCCGGGAGATATCCGTCATGCTCAACGCAATGTCTTCGGATATTTCCAAGGGAGCATACATGGTAAGGGATTTCGTCGACCTGTCCAGCATCCTCGAGGCTTCCCGGGCTCTGAAGAAAGAGCACGTGCTCCTTGGAATGGGTCCACTGGGCACTGTGACCAGGATACGTCAGAAGATACTCGGCAACAGCTTCACATTTGCATATGTCAGCGAACCCACCGCACCGGGTCAGCTCAGCCTCCGGGAGATGAGGATGCTGGGGGAAGAATGCGTGATAACCGGGATCGTCGGAGACCCGTTGGAACGTTCCAGGTCACCGGCGATGCACGAGGCTGCGTTCGCCGAGAGCGGCATTTCGGGAAAATATCTGGTTTTCCGTTCTATGTCTTTGGAAAGTATAGGCGATTGTATCAGAGGATACGACATCCGCGGGCTGAATGTAACCATACCTTACAAGGAAGCGATAATCGGTCATCTGGACTCTCTGGACCACGATGCCGAGATGGCCGGTGCGGTGAACACCATAGTGAACACCTCGGGCAGACTCAAAGGATACAATACCGATATAGACGGAATTGAAGCGGCATTCCTCAATATAAAGTGCCAGATGAAGGAAAAGAAGATGCTTCTCATGGGGTCAGGGGGGGCCGCGAGGGCATGTATCATCGCAGCTCAGAGGAACGGTGCGGACATTACCATAACAGGCAGGAACGACCGTACCGTTTCACGCCTTTCGTCGGAATTCGGCATAGGATCGGTTCCAAAGGGGTCCGCAGAACTTTCCGAATATGATATCCTGGTCAACAGCACCCCCATAGGGATGTACGGGGGAGGAGATTACCCGGCGGATATCAACGGTATCACGGGAAAGCATACCGTCATGGACATGGTATATGGCATGGAGACCGAGCTCATTGCGGCCGCAAGGCACAAAGGATGCAGGATAGCGACCGGGGAAGACATGTTGGCGATGCAGGGCGCACGCGCCTTCGAGCTTTGGACAGGCCTCAAAGGCATGTTCGAGACCATGAGGTCCAGGATATAATCGGCCATATTATTATCGGAATTATATGCTGGCACATTTGTTGGGCCATTTTAATGCAGAATATGTAATTAGCAAGCTTTAATAGCGTATTGGATAATTGACAGGTGCTTACCATGATGTTCGGAAAGAATGTTAGAATGGAAAGGATTATTGACAGAAAGACCGGGAACTGCGTCATAGTCCCAATGGACCATGGAATATCCATAGGGCCCACTGAAGGCCTCTACGATATGAAGGAAACCGTAGACGCCGTCGCAAACGGAGGAGCCACTGCAGTATTGATGCACAAGGGCCTGATTCGTTTTAGTCACCGTGCAAGCGGTTCGGACATTGGTCTGATCCTACATCTTTCCGCATCCACCGACATGGGCGATACGAACAACAGCAAAGTGCTGGTCGCTACAGTCTCAGAGGCGCTGAAGATGGGAGCAGATGCAGTGTCTATGCACATCAACCTCGGGGCCGAGACGGAACCCGAAATGCTCAGGGACCTCGGTAACCTTTCGAGGGAGTGCGAGGAATGGGGGATGCCCCTGCTTGTTATGGCCTATCCCCGCGGACCGAAGATCAAGAACTCCTATGAACCCGAATACGTAGCTCACGGTGCCAGAGTGGCAACGGAGCTCGGCGCGGACATAGTGAAGTGCAGCTATACCGGGGACGTAGATTCGTTCAGGGAGATAGTCAGAGGCACACTGGCCCCGGTCGTCATCGCGGGCGGGCCCAAGATGGCATCCGATTACGATATGCTCAGTATGGTCAAGGATTCGCTGGAGGCAGGAGGCCGCGGCGTATCTATCGGCCGTAACATATTCCAGCATAAGGACGTGGAAGGGATAACCCGCGCCATATCCGATATAGTGCTCAGAGGCGCCAGCGTCGAAGAGGCAATGAAGAGCATAAGGAAATTCTGACAAGGCCAGGTGAGATCAAGTGCTGGAGTTCAGAGGCGGACACGTGGAGGGCGGAGTGTCTCCTCCACCTTCAAAGAGCCATACGCACAGGGCGTTTTTTATCGCAGCTTTGGCCGAAGGTCCGAGCGAGATCCACGGTCCGTTGCTGTCCGATGATACCAAGGCCACGCTGAGGGCCGTACGTTCCATCGGTGCATCGGCAGAGGATGTGACGGGCGGAGTAAAGGTCACAGGAGGAAATCTGCATGCGCCCGTCGGAACGATCGATGTTGCCAATTCCGGGACTACCATGCGCATATTCTCCGGAATCGCATCGATATTCGATTCTCGGGTGACGATAACCGGAGACGAATCCATAAGGAAGAGGCCGATGGGACCGCTCCTAGATGCGCTAAGCTCTATGGGCGTTTCGTGCACGTCGAACAACGGCCTCCCGCCGGTAACCATAGAAGGGCCGAATCGCGGAGGTAGCGTGAAGATAGAAGGCAACATCAGCTCCCAGTTTGTATCGTCATTGATGATAGCCTCTCCAATGCTGGAGAGGGACACGGAGATAGAGATCAGGAACGAGCTCGTGTCAGCACCATACGTAAGGATAACCGAATCCATGATGCAGCATTTCGGTGCGGAAGTCCTTGTTTCGAAAAATGCCATACACATAGGCGCTGGAGGGTACAGGTCTAAAGATTACAAAGTGCCAGCCGACTTTTCTTCGGCCGCGTTCCCTTTGGTCGCAGGCGCTCTGGGCGGAAAGGTCACCGCTTCGGGCCTCGACATGGGGGACCCGCAGGGCGACAAGCGCATCGTGGACATCCTGGAGGAAGTGGGAGCGGATGTTTCAAGCGGGAACGGCTCGGTAACTGTCGGAACCGGCAGGCTCGAGGCCGCCGACATCAATATGGGCCCCACTCCGGACCTGTTCCCGGTGATCGCCGTGCTCCTAAGTACGGCCAAGGGTACCAGCAGGCTTTACGGTGCACCTCAGCTCAGATTCAAAGAGAGCGACCGTATCGTTTCCACGGTGAAGATGCTGAGGGCGCTAGGTGCAGACGCCGAAGAGACCGAGGACGGTTGCATCATAAGGGGAAAAGATATCTTGGAAGGGGGAACAGTCGACCATTTGGACGACCATAGGATAATGATGTCCGCGGCGGTAGCTTCGCTTGTATGCAGAGGCCCGGTATACATGTCGGATACTGGATGCGAAGCCGTGTCCTATCCCGAATTTATAGCCCAGATGATAACTCTGGGCATGGATGTCAGGAAGTAAAGTCGCTCAGCGAGCAGAATTTTTAGGTTTGCGTCTCCTCTTGTTGCCAGACACATTCTGTTTCTTTTTCTTCGGAGCTTCCGGATATCTGCGCTTGATATCATCTACGCGGGCATTAAACTCTTCAGCGAGCCGGTCGCCGCGGAATTCTCCCTTGTAATTATCGATCTTTGCCGCGGTCAGCGTCTTTCCCGCCAGAGATCTGGCTATTTTGCCTCTCTGCCAATAGGGGGCCCTGTGGACGGACGGGTTCTGGTAGATCGCACCGTGTTTCGGCGGGTTTTTTCCAGACCTCAGATGCCTGAACATCGCCTTTTCCGCACCCAAAAGCTGTACTGTGGACGATGGAAGCGAAGAGAGCCTCTCCAATCCCCCGGCGAGCGAAATCAGTCTCGCGGCCAACGGTCCGCCGAGCAGGGCGCACATGTTGGGGCAGGTAATCTTCACGATAGATTCGATATATTCCTCTGTCCTTTCCCTCTCTTCGTACATGTCCGAAAGATTCTGTGCGAGAGCTCTGACTGCGTCCATGTCGGCAGATTCGAAATCGGCGCCCATGGACTGGACGTCCGAACCGAGTTCTTCCAGGATCCCCTCCCTCTCGCCATGCCTGGCTATCAGGTCCGAGTATTTTCTGTCGCTCGACATGTCAGCAAGCTCCGGGAAATGCATCCCGTACCATTCATGAAGCCTCTCGTCGATCAGGTTGCATGTTTCATACAGGCTGTCCATATATCGGATGGCCTGGACGAGGTTCCTGTCCCTGGGCACGGGTTCCGACGTCCTCAGTTTTCCGAGGCGTATCATCACTTCGTGCATCATTTCTGGCGTGAACCCGTATTTCTCGGGTTTAATGAAAGACGAGTCGTACATCTCCGGCCTTCCGAGCTCGGACTGCCTTCTCTCAGATACGGCGACCCTCCCGGCCTTGGCGGCAAGGTCCCTCTCCTCCTGCAGAATATTACCTCTCTGGATGAGCGCCAGTTTCTCGGCGTTCTCGTCCGGGTCTTTCGGCATCGGTATGCTGTCCATAACTCTTTCGGATTTCTCGTCGCATAGAAACACTCCGAACCATTTAGTGACCAGTATCGCCAAGCACTCACATCCTGGACAGTTTTTCGATCTCGGAGGACGGAAGGATTTTGGCTCTGCCCGTGATCATCTGCAGCTTGGCCTGGAATTCCAGTTCTTCCATTCTGTTGTAAGCTTCTTCGATTGTCTTTCCCTGGGTTATGGCCCCGTGGCGGGCCATGAGGATGGCCTTGGATTCATGGTGTGCGGCAACGGCGTCGACCAGTTCCTGGGACCCGGGGGTGAAGTAAGGGACCATGGGAACCTTTCCCAGGAGGATTACGCCTTCGGGCGTGAGTTCCGTTTTGAGATTCTTTCCCTTTACTGCGATAGATGTGCAGTACAAGGGGTGACAATGGACCACGGCTTTTGTCTCTGGGTTCAGATTGTAAAGTGCCAGATGCATTTTGTTTTCAATGGATGGTTTTCCATCGGATATCACGGAACCGTCGGTTCCCATAAGTATCAGGTCTTCTGGCTCAATCAGTCCTTTGTTCCTTCCGCTGGGCGTAATGAGAACCTCGCTGTCGCCGATCATCAGGCTCATGTTGCCGCCCGCAGAGACAGTAATCTGCCTGTCGTACAGCATCTTGCAGAAACGTACGAGAAGTTCGCGTCCGAATCGCTCGTTCACTTAAGCACCTTCTTTATTTCGTCAGGCCTTAAAATGCCTTCTTCGGTTATGAATCCGGACACAAGGTCGGCCGGTGTCACGTCGAAGGCTGGATTGAGCGCCCTTGATCCCTCGGGCGCGATCCTTAAGCCGCCGATCTCGGTGACTTCCCTCTCGTCTCTTTCCTCTATGACAATGTCTTCTCCGGTCTTTGTTGAAAAGTCGAATGTTGAAACAGGGGCGGCAACATAGAACGGTATTCCGTAATGGTTCGCCGCGATGGCCTTGTCCAACGTCCCTATCTTGTTTGCAAAGTCGCCGTTGGCCGCAATTCTGTCGGCACCGGTTATTATCAGGTCGACGCCCTTCGACATATAATGGGCAGAAGCTCCGTCGGGCATTATCGCATGCTCTATGCCTTCTTGCACGAGTTCCCATGCTGTAAGCTGCATGCCCTGAAGGCGCGGGCGGGTCTCGGACACATAGACAAAGAACTTCTTTCCTGCATCGCGGGCGGCACGCATGGGTGCGAGAGCCGTGCCCACGTCCACCGTTGCAAGCGCACCGGCGTTGCAGTGCGTCATGATCTTTGCTCCGTCCCTGATCAGCGGCTCGCCGAACCTTCCTATTGCCGTGCATTTATCCACCATCGACTGTGCATATGCTTCTGCGGCCTCGACAGGGTCGGACCCGCCGGCCAGAGCTTCATACATATAATCTACGGCGTAGAACAGGTCGTTCGCTGTCGGTCTGGCGGATTTTATGTTCTTTACAGCGCTATCCAGATCCTCCTCCTTCAGAGAGGCGAGGCACATTGCGTATGCGGCAGAGGCTCCGATCGAGGGAGCCCCTCTTACGGTCATGTTCCGGATGGCCTCCGCAACCTCCCTGTAATCATCGAAGTATACGAACTCGAGGCTCCCAGGAAGCTTTCTCTGCTCGATCATCACGACCTTGCCATCCTCGAACCAGACCGCGCGGATGTCCTTCTCTCCGGAACTGCATCTAACCTTCATATTACCACATCGCCACATGCTCGGGCTATGTTAAATCAATTGCGAGCATCCGAATTCAGAACGGCCCACCAAGACTTATTATTAGTCACAACACTTAGCCACGATGATGAGCGATACTATGGCGGGGGAGTTTGTCCTATACCACACAGGTAAAGGGCTGGTTCATATTTCCAACGGCGTTCGGGTGCGCATCCTGGACGAACTTTCAAAACGGAATCTTTCGCTGACAGAAATGGTGGAGATAACGGGCAAGGCGCAGTCCACTCTCTCGGTGCATCTGGACAGCATGGTGAAGGAAGGCGTGATCACATCCAGGGAGGACCCGGACGACAACCGAAGGAAAACGTATTCCATCTCGTCCGTGCGTCTTGCCGAGACCAAATCTCCCGATTCGGAATCGCTCGCGAAGTCGAAGGAGATCTTCGCCGATATGGCGGACGAACCCGAGAGCATCAGCAACTACATGGTGAGTTTCCTGTATGTGGCGATGGACAGCGTGGGGCTGTCCTTGGGCCCCATGTCGAAGATAATGGGGAGCGTGCACGCACAGGCCATCGGCGGAAGGTTTCAGAAAGGCCCGATCGAAGAGGTCATAGACGATATCCGCAAATATTATTCCTTTGCAAACATGGGCAAGGTCACTGTATTCTCTTTCAATCCGCTGACGCTGATCATCGATTCCGAATTAAATGTCAGCAAGGGGGCCGCCGAAACTATGGGAATGTATGCCGTTGGCTATTTCGCCAAGGCGCTGGAGATGGTGTACGGGATGTCTTTCACGGTGGTCTCGAGCGAAGTGTTTGGGCCGGAGAACAATTATTTTAGATTCGTCCTCGACAATAAAGCCCCGTAAACCGCGGGCTCAGGATTTCTTGGCTACGGCGAAGTCCAGCAGGACCCCGTTGCCAAAGGTCTCGCTTTTTTCGAGGGTCAGAGCTATTCCGCCGTCCGCAACCCATCCGTCGCCGTCCGCGGGCGTCGGCGATTCCCGCCCTCCGATGATGAGTCCGCCTACGAATACCGTGTAGCGGTCCACTATGCCCGCGCGGAAGAACGATGATATGGTCTCTCCGCCACCCTCGACGAGCAACCTATCGATTCCCATTTCGTAGAGTTGTTCCATCAGGTCCCCGAGGTCTATATCGTCAGCGCCTGTGCGGATCGTCTCTTCGCAGTCCCATTCGCGATCGCACGAATCGAGCGTGACCATGACCGTCGGAGCCCTTTCATCCAACACCATCGCCGAATCGGGAGTCCTCCCGTGGGGGTCCAGCACGATCCTGATAGGATTCGTGTCATAGTCCAGGTCTTTGACCGTAAGGTGCGGGTCGTCCGATATGACCGTGCCCACTCCGACGAGAATGGCATCGAACTCCTTACGGAGGCCCTTAGCGCGTTTTTTGTCATCGGACGAAGAGATCATAACCTGCCTGCGGTCGCTGCCCGCTATTTTTCCATCTGCCGACATGGCGCAATTAATCTGTATGTACGGTCTCATTTTTTGTCCCCGGGTTTACGCTGAAATGATATATTTCGTCTCTGCGCTCCACTCCGAACCTGACGTCCAGGAAGGATTCCAGAGTGTCCATCTGGCTCAGCAGATGTCTGCTGATCTTCGAAACCTTGAAAGAACTTCTCCCTTCGGCCATTGCCATGTAGGGGAGCAGCTGGTCCGCCGTGTGGACGTCGACGGTCGCACCGCTCTGTATTTCCTGTATCAGGTCGTTGGCGGCATCTTCGCCCGTCTTCTCGGCCGAATATTCCCTGGTGGTGAGCGCGTTGCTTCCGAGTTTCCCGTTCTCGAAGTCGGCCACAAGACATATGCCCGCCCCCCTCGAGTCTCCATGCGTTATCTGCATCTCTATTTCGGCGTCGGCTATCGGTTTCAATACCCTGACGCACGAACGCACCATCTCTCTGCTGATGTGGTCCGAAAGGTTCTGAGCAAAACAGATGCCTTGTATCGATACCAGTTCGCCCAGCCCGTCCAGGTTCATCGGAGCGATATTTCCTATGGGGTCGAGGGTCGCAATGACATGGCCTCCGCCTCTGGGGTAGAATCCTCTCTCCTCTATCTCCACCCGGGTGTGCACGCCCATTCTGTCCAGCAACGGAAAGAGGACCTGCTGATAGCTGTCAATGGGCGGCGCCCAGAGTACGTTGGTCCCTCCCCTTATGTCGACCGTTACTCCTTCCCTGTGATTCCTGGCCGCAAGTAAAATGGCCTGAAGGACCAGAGTGATGCTGCCTGCGGTACCTATGTTCAGAGCGATACTGTCTTTCTGTTCGGTCCCCGGCCTGAAAATAAGCTCGGAGGATCCGGTGAAATTCCCTTCGACCTGAGAGCCGGTCATCTCTGCGACGGCGCTTATTGCGGCGCAGTGCTGTTTGGACAATCCGTTGGTGGGGCGATTCTCCCTGATCCTGGTAAGGTGCGCCGTAATGCCGGTGACGGCGGAAAGGGCGACCGAGGTACGGACCATCTGTCCGCCGCCTTCTCCCCTTGAACTGTCAATCTCCAACATAAAGCATCAGCGGTACATGTTCTGGCTTCGATAAAGATTTAACCATATCACGGTAAATAAAATTGGTGCGACCGCCGGGTTGCACAATAGCCCTAACCAGCATTTTTGAAATATGTCAATTTTCCAGTTTAAAACTGAAATTCTCGGATGATTTGCAGGTAGCCTGTATAGCTACATTTTTCTTTATATATCGACGATTGCTTATTTATCTGCTGCATATAAAGAGAGGGCATTACATATTATACCTGCAAGATAAGTATGTGCCCGAAGTGCTCTATGTGCGACGCGGAAAGAAGTACGCATACGCCAGCGCATCTGTCTATCAGCCAGGTGGCAAGTATCCTAATGCCGTCAACGAATGCCTCGGCGTATTGGACGAAGAGACCGGAAAAATAATTCCCAAGAAAAACGGGGGTTCGGCCGATAAAATATTGGATGACGACTCGCTTATCGGAAGACGATCCGGCGGTTCGTACGTTCTTCTCAACATCGCCGAGCGTATCGGGCTTCGCGGGGACCTCTTCGGATCATACGGTCCCGCAGGGGAGCAGGCCCTCGCCTGCGCCGTCTCGCAGGCGCCTTCCGGAGGTCCGCTCTCGTCCACCGAGGACACGGTCGACGGCTGTCCGATCAGGGAGCTCCAAGGCGTCAGGGCCGGATTCGATTCTCCGCGCATGAGCGAGCTCGCCAAGACCATGGGCGGTTCGTTCGGATGTCTGGAGGAACCGTTCGAATCCAGATCGAAGAGGACGAACGACGCATTGAGCTACGATATCATGTCAGCGTCAACGAACGGCTGTATCAAGGGGCGGGCGGAATGGGGACATGACCGCGACAACGAGAAGACGAGGCAGATGAACATCGGCCTTGTGACCGATAAGCGCGGGGTGCCGGCGATGTTCGAGCCGTATCCCGGTTTCCATGGCGGACGTGAAGACGCTGGAACGCACAGCGGAACGCGTACGCGGGCTGAAGGCGGCGATTGCACACTGATGATGGACCGCGGATTCGGTTCGGCCGACAACCTGAAGTACATGCTCGAGAACGGACCTTCGTCCGTAATGCCGGGTAAAAAGGGAACGAAGTGCGTCAAATCGCTCATGTCCATGCTTGTGAAGGAGAAACGGCACGCGGATTCGCCGATGGTCCACGGCAAGCGCGCATATTCCGTGTTCGAATCGAAGGTCGCTATTGTTCCTAAGCAAAGGAACTGCGGTCCCGACGGCCCGGAGAACAACGATACGGCCGGATACGAACTGGTACTGCCTGACGACGAGCGCTTCTCAAAGGCGTTTCCGGAGAGATGATGGCCGCTCACGCATGCTACGGCCCGGGGAAAGCGGCAGGTGACATGAACACGTCGTTCCAAGCGATAATGGACACCGAGAAGAGGCCGAACGAGATGAATCCTTACTCGGCCGCCAGGGATGTGGAGAAGGTCGCTGGACCTTATGCGAAGTATTTCGACCTGAACGCAGACGATGACGGTAAGCTTAAGATCGAACGCGAGAAGAACGCATTGTCGTTCTCGATGAACAGGAACGGAATGTTCGTGATGTTCTACAAAGGCATCGGCCCCTGGGAGGACATGATGTCCTGCTACGACTGCAGGACATTCGTCGAACAGGCGTTCGACGCCCTCAAGAACGAATTGGACGGGAGCGGATGGAGGGTTTCCGACCCGATAACGGCGAAGGGACGCCTGGCGATCAAGTTCGTGGCGCTGATCGTGTGGTGCACGACATCGAGAATGCTCAGAGAAGGGAACAGCAACGAACCGGCACGGGCGGCATTGCAGTCTCTGGACAACGTATACGCCGTCGGATGCGGCGAGCAGTGGAAGATCTTGGAGGTGACAAAGCGCAACAGGAAGCTGATGGAGCTGTTCGATGTGAAGCAACCAGAGAAGAGGGTGACGCTGAAGGGCCGCAGTACACCGCAGTCGATGATCGATGCGGCGTACGGGGACGGGCGACGGTATTTAGGCCCCGCTAGCGGGGCTCATGTACCTACAAAGCAGAGAATTTCAGTTTTTAATGTCGTCAGGTATGGAGAAATTCCTAAAAAGAAGAATGATGAGATGTTAAAACTTAGTTTTTCATCCCACTGTTTATCCATTTTTTCATTTCTACATTCTCCAGATTACATACATACGCATGTGTGTCCTTCACTTTAACGGATTTGAACTAATCTTCAATGGTTTCTTTGCCATATTTTTTGATGAATGTGTCTTTAATATTATTATAAGTGGTTGGCGACATTACTATCGTCTTGTTTACGAATCCCTTTTTATTGCCATATGATGACAAGTTGGAGGCCTGCACAACTGCCTCCCCAATCCAGACTTTACTGTTTATTCCCGAACCCTCACGACCTGCTTTTACAACGAGATCTTGTGATGTTGCTATCCCTATGCCTACGGCCAAAGGGGCAATGTTCTTCTTTTTAAACAGCGCATTTAACATAAGAATCAGAGTGTTAATGTATGTTGCTTTTTCAACAACCTCATGAATATCTTCTCTATTTGGTGTTGAAAAGACACCATACACACAATCTCCTCTGATCCCAATCTCTTTCATGTTACTTCCAGTATTCAAAATTTCTATGGTTTCTGATGTGAAACATCTGATCACTCTTGAAATAGTAGATTTTTTACCTGCAAATAGCTTAGTTGAATCTCGAATATCAACAAATATACTAGTTATGCAGCAAAGATATCCATTATCAAAGTGAAAATCTTTGTCGTTTGGAATTTCAGCTCTAACTGAATTTTCTTCAGGTTGGTTCAAAAGTTCGTTAACTCGTTTTTGTCCTTTTTTGTAATTGTAGTCTGCCAATGCATCACCCAAGAATAAAAAATCCAAATATGACGGTAATCGCCAGCATGGCCAGCAGGCTGGGTATTGTAATTCTTATGCCGTGATAAAAATAGTTGAACTTCTTTGTACAGATTTTAGAATTAATGTATATTTGAGACCAGAGGTCATTGAGATAATCTTCATTTGAATAGTCTAAAAGTTTATTTCGAAACTGCGAATATCTTTCGTTGTTTGATGCAATTCTTCCAAAAAATATTTTCGAATCCTTTTCGAACATCTCATCCTCATGTATCTTCACGCTAAGTCTAGGGGTGAGTACCTTTGTTAGTTTGTAAATTCCAAAAAGCGTGAAGGCAAATGATAAAGAAAATAGAACGAGAAACATCCCTGTAATCGGTTCAAGGTTGTTCCAAGCTTCTGAAAACATTTTCATTATGTTTTCGCCACCGAGTGTGAAAATGATTGTTAAGATCACGCCCACCATCGTCAAGGTTATTCCGGTTTTTCCTTCGCTGTTGTTAATAAAACCGATGATTCTGTCAAGAGTCGTTTCGGCATGAGATATCAGTTCAGATATAGTTGTTTTGTATACTTTTTTTGGCGGAATTTCACAAGCATCCTCATCAGTCATCATTCGGACCACTATGTCTCCTTGCAGTATTATGTTAAGTTCTCTATTTATCTTTTGATTCAAACAAATATTTTAACAATATTTTGTTCTATAAATTATTTTTTTAACTGCCAGTGTTTTTCAAAGAATGTATATTAACCATGTGAAACCGTCTTCTCGCTTAATTGTGCTTATAGGATGTGATGTTAATGGAAGAAGATCCTGCAATGTTATATGAAAAATGGTTCAGTAATTTGGACGATTGGCAAAAGGATCTATTCAACAGGCTTATGGATGAAGACCTGACTGAAGATGAACAGAGGTCTTATTTTAAGACTTATATTGACAGTGGACCATTAAGAACTGATAGGCCTCAAATCAGTTTTGGAGTTCATTCCAGTTCTTTAAAACGACTTTTAGGAATTTATAATATCGAAAACGTAGGTAAGATCAAAAATCCAGAGGGAATCACATTCCGTGAAGACAGTAATGTTTGTTTATTGTTTGGCAATAATGGTTGTGGTAAATCAACACTTATCAATTTACTCAAAAATGTCTGTGGATCCAGAGATGCAAAGAAAGTACGGAGTAATGTTTTTGAAGAACCAAAATCGCCTAGTGCGTCTATTTCATATCTGGCAGATGAAAAAAGATTGTTCAATTGGACCCCCGATGCAGTGTGCCCAGATATGGTCGGATTACAATTTTTTGATTCTAATTATTATCGCGTATATGAGAAAACCGGTGCAGAAATATTATTGGAGCCCAAATTATTGGCGGTTCTCGGCGAGATGGCGATATCTTTCAATTTATTCAAATCATACATCATTAATGAAAAATCTGAACTTAAAAAAAGCATTGTCATTCCTGAGATATTTAAAGAAACCAATGTGCATAAACTGTACACACAAGCCACAAACACTGAGACACTAGATGAGATCAAAGAACAATCTAAACTCAGTCCCGAAGAAGAATCGGAACTTGAATCAATCGTTTTGTCTTTATCTTTGTCAGATCCATCTGCGAGCGAGAGAGACCTGGAATCAGCAATCAGTTATCTCAATGGTTTTTCAGACATTATGGAGAATTGGTTTGATCAATATTCTGATGAAAAGCGAAACGATTTAATCAAATTAAAGGAAAAATGTATAGCTTTTGAACTTGCTGTAAAACGGGCAGAAGAAGAATTTGGAAGTACCGAATTCAATGGTTTAGGAAACGACGTATGGAAAGCCCTATGGGAAGCTGCAAAGGATTATTCTGAGAAATATGCATATCCTAATATTATATTTCCCAACACTGAGGATGGATCGCGATGTGTTCTATGTCAACAAACACTTTCAAATGATGCGCAAAAACGTTTCGTATCCTTTGAGGAATATATTACATCTGACGTAGAGAAAAGTTTAAAGAAAGCTCAAACAGAATTAGCTGATGTAATGCCAGAGCCTATTTGGGAGTGGGATTGCGTCTCTCTACAACTTTTGAAAAATAGGGTCCCGGAAAGTATTATTGCTAATATACGCATATTTTATGTTCGATTATTTGAAAGATCAAATGAAATCAGGAATGAAAAGAATTGTGAAAGGGAAACTAAGATCTTTTCATTAGAACAGTTTAATGCTGTTCATGAAAAAGTAATCTCCGAATTAGAATCTAAATGTAGGATCTTTCATGAGGCTTCTGTTCAAAGACAAGTTATTGAAGAAAAGGAAAAATTACTTAGTTCAAGAAAGTGGTTCTCTCAGAATGAGTATGTTTTCGATCGTAAAAAGAAAATGATAAAATTAAACAATTTCAACACAGATACACATAGCACTTCTGTATTGAAAACGAATTTATCTGCGATCTTGATAACAGATAAATTTGTGGAACAATTCAAAAAAGAATTGGAGTCGATCAGGGCAAAAAATCTCCAGGTCGAATTAAAAATAGCAACCAGCAAAGGTTCTTCTGCCCATAGCATATCGTTAAAGAATTTAAATAGCTCATCAAAGGGGCTATCTTTCGGTGAGGTTCTAAGTGAAGGAGAAAGAAGGGCTGTGTCGTTTGCAGCATTTGTTGCAGAAATCATTGTTGATTTTCCACAGATGCCTCTGGTGTTTGATGACCCAACAAATTCAATGGATAACAAATATGAGGCAGAAATAGCAAAAAGAATAATAGAGTTGTCAAAAGAAAGACAGGTCATAGTGTTTACACACCGGATTACGATGTCATCGCTGCTTCATTCAATAAGAGGAGGACAATCATTTAACTGTCAGAGATTGATGTCTGAACCAGTTGGTTTAATAAGTTCTGATGTATCATTTATCTTAGGTGGGGCCAAATCGAATGTAAAGACATTGATCAAAGAGGCGGAAGAAATCAAAAAATTGTCTCCGAAAGAAATGCCCTCTGCGAAAATCAATCTCGCGATAAAAATTAGAAGATTATTGGAATTAATGATAGAAGATGTTCTTTTCGACGGCATTGTGAAAAGGCACAATCTCAATGTGGGATCCATGAGACTCCCAAGGATGTTAGGTGTGAGAGATGAAGATTTTACCTTTGTCGATGAGATGATGAGTCGATATAGTTCTGATCCTCATTCTCAATCTGCTGAAGCTGCTTATGCTGAGTTTGATGTACAGGATATGATAGATGATTTGAAGAAAATAAAAGAACAAATCGATATCATTGAAAAGAATAAAGAGGACTGTGCGAGTTCTTTGAGGGTCTCAACACAGTTATAAAAATAAATGTGGGTTTAATTCACAAATACACACAAAGTTTTTCAGTCAATCCTCTGCTTCATTTTTCTGAGGATATTTCTTCCCAAGTGCAGCAAAATCCTTTTCATGCCTATTCGCTGTAGGATTGAATTCAATCTTCTGGTAACGCAACTCATGATACAAGCAGTAATCGAGTACAAAATCAGAGATAGTGTCTGTGTCAAGAATACCGATATCTACCACTTTCATGAGTATTTCTTTCGAGGATTTGGTAAGATTCCTGCTTCTCTTGATATTTTTATGATTTTCTATAGAATCTGATTTAATGGAGTTCATATTTCAGTTTTATAGCATTAGTAAGATCGAATAAAATTTACTTAAGATATAGAACTACATTTTTCAATGAAGAAAATAATAAAAGTTCCATAAAATGGAACGGCTTAACAATGTTTATTGAGGGGAGTTCTTTTTTGCTTTCGCGAATATAAGATAATATCCAACAAAAATTGTGACTATGCATACTGCTATTATAATGATTGCAAATTCATCAACCATTTCTAGAAGAACACCCGCGGCAAACAGGGAGAAGGCAAGGGCGATAGTAAAACATACTATCGCAGATATTTTTGATAAGATCTTCCGGTCATATCGATTAAGATCTATAAGCGTAATATATTCTAGCCACTTACCTCTCCAAAACTGCATGCCGAGCAAAGCAATCAGTACAGAGACGGTAAGAAATAAAACATATAACACTTGCTCACCTTATTTATCTCATAGAATGCCACAATTTATTTCTTCGCCTTCCACTGCTGCGAGATAGCATGCTACAGATGTGGTTGCTACTGCATTGTTGAATACTGTGGCACAATCAATGAGAAGAGCTCCCCAAATAACAAACACCGCGAAAACTACAGCAAGTGGTTGTGGTTCATCATCCCCATCAATTAATATTTCTGGTGCTTCATATCTTGCCAAATCATCTCCACACCACGAATCATCAGGTTAAACACCTTTGCAAAAAAGGTAATCTGTTGCATATTTGTCTCTGTGATGTTGCGTTTGAACAATACTCACTCCAGAACAATAGGGGATCGTCATAAAATATGTTGATTTTAAAAGTTCCTGGATTTAGGAAAATAAGTGCGACCGCCGGGATTCGAACCCGGGTCAGAGGCTTGGGAAGCATCCGTCCTAACCACTGGACTACGGTCGCGCGGAACGGCAATACCTCTTTCTACTAATAAAGCTGACTCTCTTTCCGTGCTATTTTAATACTATTGCAATGTTCATTGTCGCGCGGGCTCGTGGTCTAGTGGTTATGACGTCGCCCTTACAAGGCGAAGATCGCCGGTTCAATCCCGGCCGGGCCCACTTTTTATCAAGGCTCAATATGCAATAAAATAAATACTCGTATCACTATGGATGGATGATATGTCCATATTGATTGGACATCGCCGGAGAGCTGCTATATGCGTTCGGTCCTCCTCCTTCCGACCCTCCGGCAAAATCACTCTCTGTTTTTTCACGAAGCGAAGGCCGGTTGAAAAATAAAATAGTAAAAATGGTGGACCCGGCCGGATTTGAACCGGCGACCTTTGCCGTGTGAAGGCAACGTCATAACCCCTAGACTACGAGTCCAGCCTTTCGACTAATATCGTTACTATATTTAACGCTCGCGGAAACGTATAATAAAGATTAACATAGAGCATCTTATTATCATGAACATGCCGGATTCCAAGAAGAACGTACAGGTCGCCAACGAGAATGAATTGTTTCAGAGAGCATTGGACGGCCTCCTAGGGACCGAAAAGAAGGGCTATCCCAGTTTTATCGGCGGCATGATGATCGCATCCGGTAACGATTACGAGCTCACAAGCCCCATCGACAGGTCGATAATATTCGGTAATTTCCAAATGCCTGAAAAGGGGACGGTGGCGGCGGCAGTCAGCGCAGCCTCCGGTTCATCAGAGGGCTGGTCGTCCAAAACACGTTCCGAAAGGGCGGAGATATTCCGCGACGTCCTGAACAGGGTCAAGGCTCAGAGATACAGGCTAGCGGCATGTGTCATGATCAGTACAGGGATGGTTGTAAAGGACTGTCTAGCGGAGGCCGACAGGCTTGCTGAAGTCATAGAGCAGGCATGCGATGCCGACGGCCATAAGGGTTCTTCCATCGGAGTATGGGGAGTGGTATCGGAGCACAACTCGCCCCTGGCATCGCCTGCCGGATTCGCGTCATGCGCGATGATAGCAGGGAATACGGTAGTGAGCGTTCCGTCCAAGGACTGCCCCATGCCGATGTTCATGTTCAACAGCATCCTCACGGCGGCCGGTCTGCCTGTCGGCGTATTCAATATCACGGTAGCCCGCGGTCCGGAATCGGACAGGGAGCTGGTAGACGATATGACCGTCAGGGGGCTCGCGGCATCGGGAAGCGGGGACAGGATGGAGGAGCTGATCTTCCTGCCCGTCGACGATGGGCTGAAGTTCATAAACGAGATCAAGGGAATGAACCCGATCATGGTCTACAGGCCGGGAGACCTCAGGAACGTCGCTTCGAACATCATCGAATCGGCTTTCAGGAGCTCGGGCCAAAGGATCCATTCATGCTCCAAGGTCATCGTAACGAACGATGAGAGGGATAAATTCATCTCGGCGATAAAGGAGGCCGCCAAGTCCATCAAGGTCGGGGACCCGGCGGAACCCGGCATCACGGCCGGTCCGCTGATGAGCGAGGAAGATCTCGATAGATTCGAGAATTACATAGTGGAAGCTGGAGACAATGTTATATTCGGAGGCAGAAGGGTAAAAGGCCCGGGCCTTGAAAACGGAAGCTACGTGACTCCCGCAATCGTCGTCGGGCTGACCGACGACTGTGAGCTCGGGAGCTTCGACACGGGGCTGCCCATATTGACAATAGTATCCGTATCCAACTTCGACGAAGCGATGGAAGAGCTAATGAACACAGAATGCGGGCAGTCTGCATCGATATTCTCAAAGGACGTCAACGCACTGGCAAAATTCGAGGAATTCGCCGATGCTCCGCACATCAACGTGAACAAAGGCACCGAAGAGATGCTTCCGGCCTTGGACGCAGCGATAGGGAAATTCCTGGCGTGATCAAAGCCCTCTTACGGAGACCCTCTTCACGTAAGGCTTGGCCGCGTCGTGCATAGCCCTGAGCTCTTTTACGGAATAGGGTTTTACCTTGCCCGCTTCGGGGTCCAATGTGATTTTGGGACGGAACTGCTGGATGCAGAATCGTTCCGCACCCTTCACAGACCTGGCTATGTCCACGACATCTTCATGGGACAGGACTCCGGGGTATACGGTGGTCCTGAACTCATATCCAACTCCGGAGTCCATTATCAGGCAGATGCTCCTCTTTATAGCGTCGACATCGCCGTATCCGCCCGTCGCCTGCCTGTACTTATCAATTGCGAGCGGGGCTTTTATGTCCATGGCAACATAGTCGACGAGCTTGGCACCGATTATATCGTCCAGCACTTCCGGAGAGCTGCCGTTCGTATCGATTTTGATCCCGAGGCCCATTTTCTTGATTTCTTTCAGAAATTGGTAAAGGTCCCCGTTCAAGGTAGGCTCCCCTCCGGAAATGACCACTCCCTCGAGGAAATCGCTGTTTTCGGCGATATATCTAATGACCTCATCCACATCCACGTGCTCGCATGTCCCTTTTGCAATCTCGGGATTGTGGCAGTAAGGGCAGGAAAAATTGCAACCGGCAAGGAAGACAAGGCAGGAGACCTTTCCGTCCCAGTCAGAAAGCGTGGTTTTTATGAATCCCCCTATCTTCATGAAAAGGGTATGGCCACGTGCTCTATTATCGGTTACGGTGTGAAGTGCAGTGATTAATAAAAGAATTACAATATTCCGGCATGGCTCCGAGAATCGTCCGTTTCTATCCGATTGGCAAAGAGGTTGTGGTGGACGGAACACAGAAGATAGTCGATGCCGCAAAACTGGCAGACATAGATATCAAATTGCCCTGTGGCGGCAAGGGACGTTGCGGACGTTGCGTTGTATACGTAACGGAAACGCCGATGGACAAGAAATCCCCGGACCCCAACGGTATGGAGCGCGTGCTCGCATGCCAGAAATACGTTACGAACGATATCGATGTATTCCTTCCGCTCGATGAGGACGGTCGGATAGTCGCCGGGGAGGACCGCAGGAAGGCATACGAAGGAAAGCTCCTGCCGGTGGTAAAGGCGCGCGGAAAGACACAGCTGGGTCTCGCGGTCGATCTCGGAACGGCAGCGATAGCGGTCAGTATCCTCGATTTAAAGAAGGGCAACGAGCTATATTCGACCGTCGGGGACAACCCGCAGTCGTTCGCCGGGGACGATCTCGGGTCGCGCAGAGCGTATGCAGAAAAAATGGGAGATGAAGTTCTCAGAAAAGCGGCGATAGACCGTATCAACGATCTCATGTACATATTCGTTGACGACCCAGAGGATATCAAGGCCGCGGTAATATCCGGAAAACCCTTCCTAATGGAATCGCTCACGGAAGTTTGCAGCATGGCGGAGGGGCCCTTCTGCCTCGGAGGCACCGAACTGGGGCTCAGTATAGCTAAAGATGCTCCGACCTATGCGGTAAAGGACATATCGGATGAGGTGGGCGGAGATCTCATCGGCGGGATAATCGGATCCAACATGGACATTTCAGAAATGAAGATCCTGCTTGTCGACCTGGGGTCGACCGTGCAACTGGCACTTGGCAACAGGGAAGGGGTGGCAGTATGCGCTTCGGAGTCAGGGCCAGCCATCGAGGGAGGTAATGTCACGTTCGGAATGACCCCGTCCATCGGGGCTATAGACAGCGTAATGTTCAGGCGCAAACGTCTAAACTACACCGTGATCGGAGGAATCCCTCCGACCGGTATCTGCGGATCGGGCCTAATAGACCTTCTGGCACAGATGTTCCGTAACGGCCTGGTGGACGCCGATGGTAAATTCACGAAGAAAGCGAAGGTTTTCCAGTCGGAGAAGGGGAGAGCTTTCCCCCTAACCGACAAGATATACGTTACCGAAAGCGACATAGCATCAGTGATCAAGGCGAAGGCCGCGGTGTTCGCAGCCGTGCGTGCCTTGATGGAATATGAAGGGACAAAACCCGAAGATGTATCTAAGATAGTGATATCGGGAAGCTTTGGAAATTTCATCAATGCCGATAATGCGATATCGATAGGAATGTTACCGGATGCAGACCGCGAAAAGTACGACTACCTGGGTAATGCATCAATGACATATGCCAAGAACGTCCTGCTTTCGGAGGATGTCAGGAACCGTGCCGACGAAGTGCGCAAGAGAATCAGGGTAATGGACACGCACAACGAGATATACGAAACGGAATTCCGCGACGCGTACTATCTGCCAAACAGGAAGGATGGAATATTCCCGCCTATCAAGAAGAAATTTTTCAGGTGATATAATGACAATCATTGCGTTAGCGGGGAAGGGCGGCGTAGGGAAGAGCACAATAGCATCACAGATGGTGAGAAAATTGTCGGTCAGAGGTTCTGTTCTGGCAGTGGATGCCGACCCGAACTCCAACCTGTGCGACAAGATCGGGATTGAAAAAAAAGGAACAATCGGCGAGCTCAGGGATGAGATAATAGCGGACCCAAGCAAGGTGCCATCCGGGCTGAGCAAGCAGCAATATGTATACGACCAGGTTCAGAGGGCTATGACGGAAACAGAATCCGTAGACCTTCTGATCATGGGAAGGCCGGAAGGAGAGGGCTGCTATTGCTTTATCAACAGCGCCCTTAAGGAATGTTTCGTCAAACTGATCCCGAATTATGATTTCACGGTCGTAGACAACGAGGCTGGAATGGAGCACATGTCCCGAAAGGTCCTTCCGCAGGCGGACGTGTTCCTCTTCGTTTCGGATCCGACGGTCACCGGCATCAAAACTGCGGGACGTCTTTCCGAGCTTGCCGAAGAGGTTGGCATAGAGATCGGAAGGAAGATCCTCATAGTGAACAATGTTACCGGCGGGCTTGCCGAAAGACTGTCGGACGCGGCGGCAGAAGCGGGTTTCAATGAAACGTTGGCCTTCCCCCGCGATCTCTTCATAACAGAATCCGCGATGGAGTCCGAAGTGCTGGATGTACCCGACGATACGCCCTTCGGGAAATCAATAAACAAACTGCTGGCACTTATTGTCAGAGAGGTCTCATGAATATTGATGGATGTTCTTTTTCGTAAAGCCATCTTTCCAAAGACCCAGCATCCTCAGCGACGTTTTCATCGGCGATCTTACAATAAAGTTCCGCTCCTCCGGCAACGTTGAATGCTTTGCGCAACGGTTCCCCCAGAACCGACTTGAGGCGCGAGCTGATCCACGATATGCGCTCCAGTCCCCCGTCCCCCCTCAGAAAACTGCCGGACAAGATGTAATGCTTTCCGATTCCCATAAATCCAGGGTGCTGTCCGCCCCTTCCAACAATCGCAGAGACGTCGGAAAACGAATATCCGGACGGATTCCTTCCCAAGTCTGAACGGTCAAGCAAAATAATGGATCTGCGGTCGGCAGATAAAACAACGGCAACTTCCATGCAGCTGCATGTGGTCATAGGCGAGTCTGCAACACTGTGCATGCAGACCCTTTGTATCGATCCCATGGATGTTTTGCTTACAACTTCATTTGCACCGCTCCATTCTCCCTTTTCGGCGTCAAGGAGGACCCCCTTGGGAAAAGGTCTTTGAGGGCCTCCCGGATTAAGCTCGCCTCCAACTCTTGCATCCGTCCAGGTCACTGAACCGCATACGCTCGGACGTTCCGGCGAGATAATGCAGATATGGCCCGGGGCGTAGCTCTGGCATATAGTGCATGTGTAGAACGAATCTACATTCTGGTCGGTGAGGCCGACTATATTGAAGTCCCGCATTTCGTAACGTCTCCTCGCCTCCGAGATTCCCGATGAAACATCCGAAGGATCGGAAGAGAATTTCACTTCTACCGATTCTGCCACCGCTGCGAAGTTGTCCTTGATATCGCAAATGATATTATGTCCCAGTTCTTCGAATGTAAGCCCCTTGTCCACCGCGACATTGCCGACGCGCATCCACATATTATCTCTCTGTCCGCTGTGCCAGACCCCCTCGGTACGACTCAACGCGAAATGGATGCGACGTTCGACCGCCTGTTCCATCACAGGGTCCACATCGCCGGAAAAAAAGACTTCGACAGATAGGTGGTGACCTCCCTGTTCCAATTCCTGAATATCTTTTCCTACGATTCTAACTCTGCCGTCCTCTGCTTCTCCGGACGATATTGCAATCTCATAGGAGGAGGGAGCATCGGGCCCTCCGAACTCGAGACGGGCATCAGCCTTCCTTATGCGTTCATTCTCGAAGGCGGATCCAGAGCGGATGCATCCGCTTTTTGGGAATATTATCCCGCGACCGGCCATTGCTCCGGCGGCCATGTTTTCATAAAGATTTTCGGAAAGTCTAGGAATGCTCGGAAATCCTAGGGAATCGGATACGATAAATGCGCCGGCAACGGCGGCAGAGAAGATTATTGTCACATCGAGTATAGTAAGCCTGCCGGTATGTATCACGATCAGCTTTGGTTTTTTCTTAAGATATTTTGCCACGGAGGTCTTGTTGCCCGGTTCCGCACCGCCAAACCTTAAAGCTACACGGGAGACCAACCCATTTACGCCCAGGGCCTCTATCCCGCTAAGTCTGAGGACATTGTCCCCTTCTAACTCCATGTCGTAATATTTGTCCGACAGGATAACTATCAAACCTTTACTGACGCATTCGCGGACCTCATCAATGGAACGGGAATTCGGCTTGCCGATGAATAATGCGATTCCCGGCACTGTTCCTTTGATCAGTCCCATCCCGAAAGCATCAAGCCAAGAGTCAGGGACAATATCAATGCCGGCGATGGATGCCAGCACGTCAAACGCCATGGAAGCGTCGGTTCCGAGATTCAGCATATTGTCGATTCCCGTCTCGTTTCCTTTCATGAATATCGAGGGAACATCAGAGGCTCTGACGGGCCCCGGGCCCCTCCAGGCATATACGGACGGCAATCCGTAGTCGGTTCCTTCGCAACACAGGACCCTTTCTCCATGAATAGAAAGTGCAAGATCTATCGCTTCCGCGACCAGTGCATCCCGTCCTCTTTTGAGGCTTTGGATGTCTCCGGCAGTTTTCGCAAGAATATCCATGAATCCCATATCAGCTTAGCTCTTTGATTTCCTTAAGGACGAATATGCCATTAAGGGTTTCCAACTCTTTAGGTAGCACATTGCGTAGCTCGTCTGCGGAAGTTCTACTGGTGCCGATGTCGGCAACGAGTTCAAGGAGCATCCTCTGGTAGCATATTTTGATCTTGCTGAACACCGATATCAGATTGATGTTCCTTCCTGCAAGTAGGTCGAACGCCTGTCTCATCGACCCCGGATTGTCAGGTACCTCGAACACTAATTTTATCAGGTTGGTCCCCGGCTTGAAAAATGTGACCGAAAGCATCCAGGAATCTGCGTCTGCTACCACCATGACGTCCCGCCCGTCTATATCTCTGAGTATATCTCCGTATCCGGGGTCCGTATCGAAGACGCCTCCCCTTAAAGTACAGGGCTCTGCGCGGCGAACCTCTTCCTTCGTGTGATATTCAGTATCGGAGCGGAAAAGGCGGCCTATCTCGGCGGGTTTGGTAACTATGTGGTCGATCAACGAAACGGATGGGTCGTTGTTGCTCTTCCTCTGTTCGAAATCTTCCAACAGGAGATCGGCCTCCCCGGCGAAGCTGAGATCGGCCATTATCTTCCAGATTATCACCGTGTCCGAAATTCCGTTCAGCGAGACGGAGTTCAGAATGTTGATCTCGCGTTCGGCCAGGAACCCGGACGCCTGGGCGCTGGACCCCGGGACATCCTTCATATAGATGGTTATGTGGGTGAGAGTACGGTAATTCTCCTGAGGGAACATCGACAGAATTATCTCATAGTCCTTGGGGCCCTCTGCTGGGTATCTGAAAAGCGTGCTGTATACGCACCCGCCGTCCACGAGCCCCATCGTGTCAGAAAGCCATTGATCTACTCTGATCTTAGTACCCTTGACCTTTGCGAATTCCCAAAATTTCATCGGATCCCTTGAACCCATATATTGCAACAATCATATATCTTTCCGGTCCGACCGCTTTATAGATATCAAGGGGCGGGTCCAACAGGGGTCATCCTGGGCGTCATCCAGATCTCTTATGATATTGGGGATGCTGCATGGGTCGCCGTTGAGTGTCGTGTAATGCTCTACGGCAGAGACAATGCCCTCTCCGCGTTTCTCCAGGCCGGACATATGCAGTGCATCTCTGATAAGCAGGGAAGCCTCGATAAGTTTTTCAGAAGCTTCCCGTAGTTTTATTTCTCTTAGTTCGGAGGTGTCCGTAAGATCACCTCCTCTTAGTAAAACAATATCTTCCCGGAACAGTGGGATTTGAGCCCATCGAGTATGGGCACACCGAGCATTTCCTCCGCATCTCGATCACATCTCCGTCAAGTGTCCTGTTTTTTATGGTGACCATGGAGTTCCTGCACACGGGGCAGTGCTCAGGTATTTTCGATGCTTTCAAAGTGTTATAATCGATGGCTACACCCATTATTTTCCTGTTTATACCGATTCTTCTTATGCGCTCGCCGCTGACCTTGTACTCCGGGTCCGTTGCGGACAGTTGCTTTCTTACGAGATAGGTAAGCTCCCCCTGAGACCTTACTTGAGGATTCTTATGCATGACTATGAGTATCGAGTCTGCAACAGTGTCCTCGTCCGGAATCTTATAGGTCATTCGCGCTGGGTATTTCTTTCAAAGATAATATGTTTTCATTTTTTGAGATAGATTAATCAATATTAAGCGGTTATTTCGTCCGAGCGGGGGTAGCCAAGCTGGCCAACGGCATAGGACTTAAGATCCTAGACCTTAGGGTTTCATGGGTTCGAATCCCATCCCCCGCACTCATTTTCACTTATTTCGGAATGTGCTTGATGAAAGTCCCAGATCTGAGCTCGTCGAAGGCGTTCCGTAATTCCTCATCCGTGTTCATGACTATGGGGCCTCCCCATGAAATGGGTTCGCGGAGCGGTTCGGCAGAGAGAAACAGGAAACGGGAATTCTTTCCGTACGGAGCGGACACTGTAACGTAATCCCCATCACCGAAAAGCACCGCGGTCTTCTCGTGAACGAGGTCACCTTGTATGACGGCCTCCCCCTCTATGAGGAACACGAAGGCATTCTCTTCCGGCTTCGTGTCCAAAGATATCGATGAACCGCCGTTCAGCTCCACATCCAAGAATGTTGCCTGTACGTGGTGAGGCCTAATTCCGGTAACATCCTTGTACTTTCCAGAGATCACCCTCACGGTCGCACCGCCCGCAACCTTCTTTCCAATCATCTCTTCAGTTATCTCGAAGTATTTCGACTCTGTCATTTTATCCTTGCGGGGCAAATTTATCCAAAGCTGAACACCCAGCATTCTATCGGCAGGTCGGGGCATTTCCTGATGCATTATACCGCTTCCCGCTGTCATCCATTGACTCTGGCCAGAGAGAATCTTTCCTTTGTTTCCCAGACTGTCTTCATGGTCTATCTCTCCGCTGATAAGGTAGGTGACGGTCTCAATTCCGCGGTGGGGGTGTCTCGGAAAACCCGCAATGTAGTCGCGCGGATTTTTGGAATCGAAGGAGTCCAGCATCAAGAAAGGATCGAAATCATAGACGGTGTCGTGTCCCAGCACCCGGACCAGATGAACTCCTGCTCCGTCGATGGCAGGTACTCCTCTGACTAATTTTTTTACTATTCTTTCGGTCATATACAGTCAAAGACATGATTCTGATGAATATAAAGCAACATCGCCGCGGTGACGGATATTTATTTTTTTTCTCATTTTATAAAAACTTTTTCGTGCTTACAAGGATATATTTTGTAAAAAGGATATTATAATTAACACTGAATTTATAGACAGGTTCTTTGAACCGAAGGAGGCACTCAATGGCAGATGCAGTAGACAAACAGAATGCAAAAAATGAATTCAAGGTTCAGGTTCTCGAGACCTTCGCCGCTCTGATCACAGCAGCGTTCGGACTGGTAGCAGCACTTGCATGGAACGAGGCGATCAAGACAAGTATCGCCGCAATCTTCCCTGCAGGCGGCGACGGGGAGCTCATCGGGCTGTTCGTCTATGCAGTAGTCGTGACAATCGTGGCCATCATATTCACGATTTTGATCGCGAACTCTCTGAAGAAGGCGAAAGCGAAGCTCAAAGCTTCACAGTGAGTCTTCGTAATGAACCCGTTACGGCCGATATCGGCCGACAAACATCTTCCCTTTTCAAAAACAGAAAATTTGATGCAAATCCATAAGAAACCGGGTCATCGCACCGCTTAAGGTCTGTAGGCTATCTTTAAATAATACCACTCAGTCATTCAGGCGGAGTAATATTCTTGGTAGATGCGGTAAAAAAGCCTGGAACCGAAAAAACCGGTAGCGCTAATAAAGGTCCCAGCAGCAATGTCAAAAAGAACAGTAAACGATTCAAGCCTAAGACCAAAGTGACGGCTAAGAGACAGTCAATGCTCAATATGCACAAGGTCAGCCCGTTCAAGTACGATATGAACGAAGTTCTGACGGCGTCCGCAATGGATCCTGATAAGGCATCGTCGTTTTTAGCGAGTGTCATTGCAAAGTCGTCTAGAACATCCACCAAGGAAGCAAAGGATTTCGTCAGGACATTTCTCGATTCAGGGGAACTCACCAAGGAAGAGTTTGACCGTATCAGCAGGCTCTTAGATAAATACGGAAAATACCGCTGACCTTTTATGAAGTATTCAGAGATGCGCCCCGGACGCATGTTTGTATTGAGCCTCGATCCGGGAGAGATAATCCGAGAGGAGATTGAGAAATTTTCTTTAGAACACGGTGTCATTTACGGAACCGTGTCCGTGGTCGGAGGCGTAGACGGAGGTTCTGTTCTGGTTGTGGGGCCGAGGGTTCCGATATGCAACAACATCGAACCACTGAAGTTCAAAATCGAAGCCCCCAGCGAGGTCACGGGTTTCGGAACGATCTTCCCCGATGAATCGGGAAAGCCTACCTTCCATATGCATGGGTCGATCGGGAGAGAAGGCAGATCTGTGACGGGGTGCTTCCGCGAGGATGTCTTCGCTTGGCTGGTCACCGAAGTGGTCATTACAGAAATGACAGGTAGTGGACCAGTCAGGAAGAAAGACAAGAAAACGGGCTATGGACTTCTGACCGTCGAATGATCAGCGTCTTGTGATGCCGAAGGAGTCCATCCAGTTGTCGAAGACGCTGTCCGCGTAATTGTTCATGTGGACGGCACCCTCCTTGTCCGGGACCAAAAATCCATTGAGCGGGAACTCGTTATCGCAGAAAGGACACCTGACGTAGGGGCAGTTCTGGTTCGCCTTGGGGCACGCGATGCAAGCGACCGCCCTAGACTGGAACAAGCTGAACTCGTGACCGCATACGGGGCATAGGAACCTGCGGGCGGCGACCTTCAGGTCCTTCGTGATGCCCGCGCCGCGTTCCTCGGGAGTAAGCCACATAGGGTCACGCGGGGAAATCGGTGCATTTTCTTCCGTCATGGGCGACCCCTCGCTGCATCGACCACGTCCTTAAGACGGCAGATGTCTGAACATTCTTCAATGAAAGTCCCCGTCACGATCGCATCTGCTCCCGCCTCCCTCGCGGCAGCGGCAGCTTCAGGGGTGCGTATGCCCCCTCCTACGATCAGAGGTATCGAGATCGATTTCTTAACCGCGCAGATCATCTCGGGCGGTACGGGCTTATCAGCTCCGCTACCCGCTTCCAGGTAGACAAAGCTCATACCGTACAACTCGCATGCTATTGCGTAACCTACAGCTTTGTCAATATCTGTGCGTTTGATCGGATCGGCCTTACCGACCTCCCCGACCTTCATTCCCGGTTCGATCACGATATATCCCATGGAAAGCGTCTCGATTCCAAGTTTTTTGACATATGGAGCGGCGTAAGCCTGAGCCTTGAATATCCATAATGGGTCGGTGCTGTTAACCAGGCTCATAAAGAAGATCGAGTCGACCTCGGCCGAGAGCTCTTTCGGCCCTCCTGGAAAGTGTATGCTGGGAAGCCCGGACATCTCCCGGATGGCCCTAGCGGTTGCACCGAGGTTGTCGGACGTGACGCCTGTCGATCCTCCGATCATGATAACGTCGCTCCCTGCTCTTTTTGCGGCCGCCGCCAATCTTCCAGCGTCCTCCGGTCTCTGCTTGTCAGGGTCAAGCAATGCCATATGTATGGTTCCTTCTTTCATCCTGTCCAAGAGATACTGTCTGACGTTCATTATATCACACCGACAATGAAAGCTAAAAGCGCAACGATCATTGCAATCTTTGCAGTACTCTGAGCCTTATGTGCGTTTCTGAAAACAATAATGGCGGCATATATAAACATTGCATCTGCGCAGAAAACCAACATATAGAGGTCGTTCAGTGAGCCGGCAAGCAATGGCCAGATGCTCAGTGCCACGCCCATCAGGAAGAATGTTGCAGAAAAGGCCGCTGCTTTTGTGTTGCCTATGATCATAGGGAGAGTACGTCTCCCCTCATCGGAGTCCTCGTCCTCGATATCTTTGGAAATCTCCCTGCCGATGTTGACGAGCATGGCCATCAGCGCTATGGGAACTACTGTCATGACGTCTCCGCAAACCGCACCGCCAAGCAAAAACAACATGCCGGTCAGTACCGCGATGGTGACGTTCCCGACGAATCCGCGCTGTTTGAGAAACACCTCATACGATGTCATGAGGGCGGCGGCCAGAACAACTATCACTGTGGATGCGAGATCCCAGGAGCGGACACCCAGTACCTCTGAGGCTATCAGCGTGATGATTCCCAGCATTATCGCGACGATCATCATGGCACTGCCGAGGATTTTAGCAGTCCCGGGTTCTATCTCCCCACGCGGTATGGGACGTTCCGGGTGGGCGGCGACATCAATATCTCTGTCGATATAGTCGTTTATCGCGTTTCCTCCCGCCATGAAAATAAAGACGATCAGGCATGAGATCGAAATGCCAAGCCAATAATCTGTAATGTCAAGGCCGGAAGCGATGAAGGCGCCGACCACTACGCCGACCATGCCCATTATGCCGTTGCCGAACCTGAACAATCTCAGATACCTGTTCACGCGCGACTGATGTTCTCGACGTTGAAATAGTTAATCACGCGCGGAATATATGGTAATGTCTCGTCAGTGAGCCATGCACTCTCTGCGGGAATATATGCTGGAGAGTTAGATTTGGAGTACTGATCTCATGCGGAAGTACCACTCCTGCGCATCCTCCGGGGCGGAGTACCTCAGATATGGATTTTAGGCCCCTGGCATATATGTCCTCTATATCTTCGCCGCCTGTTTTGGTCGAACGTCCGTAGGGGGGGTCGGTGGCTACGGCATCGATGTTGGACCAGCGTTCTGATATATCTCCGATATCGAGAACGTCGCTTTCGTGCAATTTCAGGCCGTAAAAATCCATATTCTCTTCCGTACCTGCTACCATCTGCGGGTCGAAGTCCGAAACAATAGCCTTCATGCCCATATGGGCCGCCTCGATGGCTATGCCGCCCGTTCCGCAGAAAGGATCCAAGACCGTGCCTCCGCGACGTACGCCAGTAAGATTGATCAGGGCCCTGGCATATTTGGGGTGAAGCGATATGGGGGAGAAAAACGGGCGTTCTCCGACCTTCCTCTTTTCGAAAAGATCCGTTTCTGTTCTGTACTCTTCGATAAAAAGATGCACCCGGTCGCTCATAAGCATTTTAACTACGATATCTGGATCTTTAAGATTGACTGTATTTCTCTTTGAGAATAATGCGCCCACTTCCCTGACTATCTTCTGGGAATCGATATCTTCCATCAGGCCCTTGAATCTCTTGGCTCTGACCGCGAAGGTCCCGCAGGGAAGTTCGCATGGTGGAACCTCCGATATTCTGCCGGGTTCGAAAGACCCAAGATAACGGCCTATACCATGTGTCAGTGCAAGCCTGTCGGCCATAAAAGGTATGATTTCGGGCGGTACGGCGAGCGCAACATAGCCAGGTCCCGAAGCGAACGGTTCGTGCTCCTCTCCCGATTCGGCAAAGGCGCATCTCATGACCTCTGCTCTGGGCATTTCTCCCAGTTCGCCTGAGAGTTCAAAAAAATAAATGGGGTTCACTGGAACCCCATTGGTTTTAGTCCTTAATACCGTCTTCGGTGACCATAAAGACCGCTTCTCCCTCAGGCAGGTTAGGCGAATCGACAAGTCTGGCTATTCTCTTTCCGGCCTTGCCTTTGCGCAAATATACGCGGAAGGTTGCGGTGTGTCCGACGATGTTTCCTCCAATAGGCCGCGTAGGGTCTCCGAAGAACGCATCAGGCTTGGAAGAGACCTGGTTTGTAACGGCTATCACAGAGTTGTTGACGGTCGAGAAGTTCAACAGGTCGTGCATATGGCGGTTGAGAATCTGTTGTCTCTCTGCGAGCGTACCTCTTCCTATGTATTCAGCCCTGAAATGTGATGTCAGCGAATCTACAATCATCAATCTGACTTTCATGTCTTTCGCCATTTCAAGTGCCTTTCCCACAAGGAGAACCTGGTGCTGGGAGTTGAAAGCCCTTGCCACATGGATCCTTTTCAGCGTCGCTTCAGGGTCCAGTCCCAGATATGTAGACATCTGTACGATTCTTTCAGGCCTGAACGTGTTCTCCGAATCGATTATGATTACATCCGAATCCAAGCCTCCCAATTCCTCGGGCATTGTGGCGTTGACCGCGAGCTGGAAGCATAACTGCGACTTGCAGCTCCCGAACTCGCCATAGAACTCCACAATGGATTGGCTTTCAAGACCTCCTCCCATGAGCTCGTCGAGGGCCTTTGAGCCTGTCGTGAGCTTGGTTACAAGCCTGCGTCTTTCAAGTATTTCGTCTCCAGTTTCGAACCCACCGATGTCTGCGCACAGCTTTGCGCCCTCGATGATGTCTGCTGCCTTTTTCTCTCCGATCTCACAGAGTTCTGCGAGTTCTTTCGGTGGGGCAACAGCAATGGCCATCAGATCCGTATATCCTGCTTCGCGGAGTTTTTCTGAAATGGCTGGTCCTACTCCTGGTATGTCTTCTAGAGTTTTGGTGACCATTGGTATCTCTCCAACACTCAAACAAGGCGTCGATATTTAATCCGAAGTATGGGGGGTCGCCGATTTTTCCGAAAATGGTGAATCGGACTCCGTAAATCTTTATATCTAAGTTCTAGGATTAGCACGCGATGGCAAAGAAGAAACGGAGAATAAAGGAGGAGCCCGAAGAGACCTACGAGTTCACTCCTACCGAGTTCGATGAGAAGGAGTTCATTCTCAAAGAGCTGTTCAATACGAAGGTGTTCTTCGCAGTTATTCTTTTGGCGTTGCTCAGCGGTATCGTATGGTCCTTTACATACACTCTGGGAGATAGCATGTGGCTCGTCGGGCTACTGATATGCATACTGATAATCGTCTTCATGAAGAAACTGCTGGCAGTGTTAAAGGTCAGAGTGGAGATGATCGATGGTAAAAGCATGATTGCTAACTACGCGATGTATTTCCTGCTTGCGCTGGGCATCACGATACTTTTGATCAACCCGCCCTTCTTCTGAGTCAGTTCTCCCAGCTCATCCGGGGGTCAAGAAGCTCGGTCAGAAGGTCTGCCGGGGTACATTTTATTGTGTCCTCGTGGTCCCTTATGGTCATGGTCTCCGGGTCCAGCTCTCGTCCAATGCCTGCTATAGCAGCCTCTTCAGAGAGCATTTCTTTTGCGGTCAAGTACATCCTTTCGGCTATAACGTTCCAATCTCCGTCTTCAATGAACGGCTCTCCGTACTCGTTGCTCTTCCACTTTTTAAGGAAAGAGTCTGCATTCGGAACGCCTACCGGGGGGCCGACGTGTTTGAAAGTTTTAGAAAGAAGGTCGCGCTCCAGCTCGAAAACGATCCTCATCTCTCTGTCATCCATCTCATGGACGGACCTCAGCACCGTGAAATCGAACTCGTTCATTTTTCTTGTCAAAGCGTATTGGGTCTTCCACAGCTGTGAATATAGGTTGTCTTCTATCACGTTCGGTCTCTTGAAAACGATCGTAAGAAGGCGCGAGCCGTGGTGTTCTGCCTTGCCCCTGAGCTCTTCCTGCGTCATCACGTGGCGATCTATGGGGAAGAAGAATCTCATATCCGGGCTTTGAAGATACGCCCGCGAGGCGACAATAAAAAGGGACATCGTGTCCAGATGTACAGCGGATGCGACGTTCCTCCTGGAATCCACCGGGTCGTAGACGGTCATAGGGGCGACGGATACCGGCCCTCTGCCTTCTATCTCGATCACAGCCCCCTCTTTCCATTCGGATGCCGCTTCAAGAACCTGTCTGAAACTCCCGTACTTGATGACAAGGAGCTCGCACAGATATCCGGAGAAACCTCGGGTGTTGGGTTCTGCACCGTATGCAGCGATCCCCTTCATGAATTTCTTAAGGAGGCGGACATCGTCCTTCTGCTCCTGCTTAAGGTGGGAGAGCACATATTCCGTATGAAATGGGGTCCTGTCCACCGAGGACTGCAGCTTCTTGGTGTTCTCGAGGATATAGCAAGGGACCATATCCACATCCAGTCCCATGAATTTTCCGCGGGTGTAAGGGTGTTCCGAATACATCCGCGAACCGTGAAGAATGTCCTCTCCGGCTTTCAGCCCCTCGCTCTCCAGTATTTCGCGGGGAACACCAGGGGGAAACATAAGGAAAATGTCAAGGTCGGGGTCGGAAAGGAACGTGTCTTTTGCAAATGAGCCGACGAACCGCACTTCGGTGGCCGAAAGATCGTTGTCCCGGATGTAATTCTCAGCCATATTCTTGAGACTCTTCGCTGCATCAAAGATACGCTCGATCTCATGTTGCTTGGGCTTTATTATTTCCAGCACTTCCGACTCTATGCTCATTGTCCCGGAAATCAACATCCCACTTTTAAGGATGTCCCTGCTATCTCCGATCCGATAGCTCTCCATCTCGGGCGGTCCTTCTCATTTTGCCAAATTTATAATAGCCGTATAGACTTTGTTAGAGTGTGTTCTGCTCGCAATGCGGCTCCGAGAATGAGGACAGCGCAAGCTTCTGCATACGGTGCGGAGCAAACATCGATCGAGGGGTTGCACCATGGCAGCCAGAGGCCAAAGCACCGCAGAAGTCGAAAAGGAACATGCTCATTGCATTGATCGCGACCATTGCGGTCCTTTCCGCCGGCGCTATAGGTTATGTCGTATGGATAAATCCGAGCGGAGATCCCTTTGTCGCCGACGAATATATTCTTTATGCCGATGGTGACGTAGGGTCGGGAGTCATAGCAATAGTGTCCGACCCATCCGATACGGACCCCACCGACGGATCTTGCGCTGTGACCTTAACGATGAACGCGGAATCGCTAGGGGGATATACCTGGGGCATCAGGTCTTTGGACCAGGCATTGTACCAGTATGACGGAGTGGACACGTACGTCTATACCGGGCATAGCATGCCCGACGGAGCAACGCTCAGCGACGACGGCAGGACGATGGCATGTACGCTGGAACCAGGCCGCTATTCGGTGATGGTTCAGGTCAACGGCAGCACTTATTCGGGCACGTTCGTCCTCCAGGGAGAAGTTGTCAGGAATTATTCATGGACTTTCGACCCGACCTATTCGGCCGATCAGACAGGAGGGATCGATTTCACGCTGGAGTTCAAGTTCCAGTACGGCGACTGTCTGTCTGCGGCCGAGTATACCGGGAAACGCAGCATAAGCAACGTCTCGACCATCGAATACCTGATCGCCCCTTTTGTATCCGATAGCGAAGTCGTCACAGAACTGGAAGAACAGCTTGCTGCTCTTTATTATGAAGAGATGTCCATTGCCGCCACGGCGGGCAATTATGATTATGCATCGTTCATTCTTACGTTCGTGCAGGAGGAGTTCAGCTACCCTGATGCCACATCCGACGGCGAAGAATGGGGCCCCGACGAACTTCTATACGGCACAAGCGAATACTGGGCGTTTCCCACTGAGACCATAATGCAAGGTGCAGGAGACTGCGAGGACACATCTTTCCTTTGCGCTCTTCTTTTCAAGGCTGCGGGGTACGATGCGGCTGTTGCCATGGTGCCGGGACATGCGATGGCGGGAGTAAAGCTTACCTCAAACCCGTATTCTTACTCAACACCAAGCTATGTCGGCGACTACCAGATTTTTCAGACCGTTTCGATCGACGGCGTTTCTACCAAATATTACGGATGTGAGACCACAACGGACAGTCAATATCACATCGGATATACCAGTGTCGAATACGAAAACAGGCCTCTGACCGATTGGGTGGAGCCCACAATTACGGGTCTCCCCACGGGGATGAACGGTTTCTATCCCGTATGATCAGGGCGAGCTGTTCGGTATCCATTCTCCCTCATAGACCTGGGCCTCATGGAACACTATGTCCTGACCAATGTCCATGATGGTCCTGTCACCTACTGCAACGGTAGTGACTCCCGTGGCCTTTTCCGTTTTCTCTGCCTGTTTCTCCGGGCCGGTCCTTATCATGACTATGCCCAGATGGATAAAGATGGCGATTTCCGGTTTTGCCCTTTCGATGAAAGATATCGCATGGTCTGTGCACAGGTGTCCCTTGATATGCATGCTGTCGGGCGCGGTTACGGGAAGGATCAAGACTCTCGATCCGATATACTGGTCCGCTATCTCGGGCGTGTAGTCGGTATCGCTTACGTATGAAATTATGCCATCGGGAGTGTGGAACCTGAACCCTACGTTCGTGGGGTCGCTGTGCTGGGACTTGCATATTTCTGTCCTAAGGCCCTCTATTTCCAGCACATCGCCCGGGACGATGACTGTACAGTCCTTGGCGATATTTTGATGATATTTCGATATACAAGGTCCCAGGTTGTCCTGCCCCTTCAGCGCGGTGACGCTTCCGTAAATGTGTCCTCTCTTCTTCCAACCACCGAACGCGCACCCTTCGATCACCGACTCCGCATCGGCATAATGATCAGGGTGCGCGTGGGAGATTATCACGGAATCGGTACGGGTTAGATCATACCTTATTTTGTTCATCTGGGTCAATGCACCTGGCCCCGGGTCCACGTGAATGATATCCTCTCCCTCCATAAGAAGGAAGCCACCGGTGCAACGTGTCTGATACATCGTCGTATGCCGACCGCCTCCGGTCCCTAGGAAAATAATACGTGTCGACACTCGCCTTAGTATGCCCTATGAATATATCCGTTTTTTGAATTCCGGAAAACGTTAAAGTCGCATAGCAGCTTACCGGGACTATGATCACAGTGTTTCGCGGCGGATGGGTCGTCACCCAGAATCCCAGCAGGGATGTGTACAGGGGAGATGTGGCCGTCGGAGGCGAGAAAATAATCTATGCGGGGCCGAAATACGAAGGCTCTGCCGACAGGGACATCGATGCAGAAGGCGATGTCGTCATGCCAGGGATGGTCAATACCCACACCCACGTCGCGATGTCGGTTATGAAAGGTTCGCTAGACGACCTGCTGTTCCCGGATTTTCTCAATTCCAGTTTTAAAATCGATGCCGACAGGACCGACAGCGATATCGATGTCGGGACAAAGCTCGGATGCATGGAGATGATCCGCAGCGGAACCACGACCTTTATGGACCTATATTATTCGGAAGACATCATCGCCAAGGCCACACAGCAGGCCGGAATACGCGGTGTGCTGTGCTGGTGCGTGCTCGACGAAGACAAGACTACTCAGTCCGGAAATCCCCTGAAGAACTGTGCCAGATTCTGTAATTCAAATAAAAATGTCAGAAAGATAGTGCCGGGCGTGGGGCTGCAGGGCGTCTATGTCTGCAACGAGGAGACATGCCTGGGGGCAAAGGAGCTTTCCGACAGGGAAAAACTGCCGATGAACTTCCACCTTTCGGAGACAAGGGGGGAAGTCAACGAACACCGAAAATCAACAGGGAAGAGGCCGGCCGAATGGCTTGCAGACCTCGGAGTGTTCGGACCCAGAGGAGTCGCGGCACATTCTGCATGGCTGACTATGAACGAAGTCAGATTAATAGGCATGTCGGGCCTGTCGGTATCCACATGTCCGGCGTCCAACATGAAACTGGCGACCGGCGGAGTGGCCCCGATCCCCGAGTTCTGTTCCGGCGGGGTGAACGTGTCCATAGGGACCGATGGGAACACAACCAACAATTCCCTGGACATGTTCTCCGAAATGAAGATACTGGGACTCCTTCAGAAGGCCAGCAGATGGGATGCAACAGTGGCCAAGGCGCAAGAACTGATAGACTTCGCAACGATCAACGGTGCAAAAGCGGTGGGAATGGCCGACAAGATAGGTTCGCTGGAGCCCGGAAAATATGCCGATATAATAGTTCTAGATGGAAAGGCACCGAACATGAGGCCTCTGCTTCCCGAGAACATAATCGGAAACATAGCCTACTCTGCATCTGGCCTTAATGTCAAACATACAATGTGCCAAGGGGACCTCGTTATGGAAAATGCTGTCATCAGCACCCTGGACACAGAAGCGGTGCTTGCAGAGTCGGAGCAGGTGTGGAGGCAACTCTGCTTAAGATGACCCAGATCATAGAATTCAAAAGGCCCGATGTGGCATTGACGGTCTCTTCGGGCAAGACATGTGCGGATATGCATTTTCATACGCATTATTCGGACAGCTACACACAAACGAAGGACGTCGTCAGGCTTGCTGTAGATCGGGGCGTTGGCGTAGCAATCACCGACCACAACCAGATAGGGGGAGTGTTGGACGCAATGGAGATGAAGAGCGACGCATTCATAATCCCGGGTATGGAAGTGAGCACGTCGGACGGCCCTCATATATTGACATACTTTTACAGCTGGAGAGACCTGAAGGCCTTTTGGGACAATCACATAAGGGAGCACATCAGATAGTGCCAGTGGATCGCATTGAGGGACATGCCGACTGCAAGGTTGTTAGACGTTCTCGAGAACGAGAACTGTGTGACCTCAGCCGCGCATCCCATGGGATACCTCGGTTCTAACAAAGGGCTTGAAGTATGTATCAGAAAAAATTACATCCCCGTCTCGGAAGCTGAACGCCTGGATGCGTTCGAAGTTATCAGCGGAGGCATCTCCCGCAGGTCCAATATGGTCGCATGCGAATGTGCGACGAAGTACGACCTCGGCATCACCGGAGGCACAGACGGGCACCTTCTGAACGAACTTGGAAAAATCGTCACGATTTCGGAAGCTTCGGACATAGACGGGTTCTTGGACAGCATTGTGAAAAGAAAGAACAGCGTGATCGGACGCGAGAAGAATCTGGCTACAAAGGCGTGCATGGGCCTCGTATCCCTTACAGAGTTCTGCAGGCATACGCCGTCCGTGGGATTCGTCCAACTGGGACAGACGGTAATGAACTCCAGGAGACATCGCAGGCCACCTGAGGAAAACGAAATCAGAGCTGACTCGCGGCAAGTCTACAGAAAGCGATCTTGACAGAATCTCTTATCTTCTTTTCACCGTACTTTTCGGTGGTGAACTCTACGCTTTTTTCGAGGTCTTTGAGGAACGCCTCGGACAGATGTTTTCCCACATCATGAGAGTATATCATCGCGTTGGTCTCGAAGTTAAGGTTCATGCTTCGTTCGTCCAGGTTCGCAGAGCCGACAGAACAATAGTACGAGTCGGCGACTATGGCCTTGGAGTGAATGAATCCGTTCTTGTAGTGGTATATTCTGACTCCTGCCTGCATCAGCAGGTTGGCATAGAACAGGTTCGTCCAGTATACGAGGGGGTGGTCGGGCTTGTCAGGTATTATTATCCTGACGTCAACGCCTGAGGTTGCGGCCAGCTTCAGCATCGACAACGCGGCCTCGTCCGGCACCAAATACGGAGTGTGTATGTAGAGGGTCTTCCTGCAACGCGTAAACATCATCATATATTGACCGTGAACCGGGCTGCTCTCCAGAACATCGGGCCCGCCGGAGATTATCTGCACGATCTCCTTTCCGTTTCCAGGCACGTTCTTGTAAAAGATGTCCTCCGTGGTGATGTCCATTCTTGTGGCATATCTCCAATCCGTCAAGAACCTGATCTGCATTCCAAGGACGGCTCCGCCCTCGATTCTGACGCTGGTGTCCCTCCAGTCGCCCAGCGGCCCCTTTCCTATGTATTCGTTACCTACGTTGTGGCCGCCTGTCCATCCGATCCTGCCGTCTACTACCATTATCTTGCGGTGGTTCCTGTTGTTCTTTCGCGGGGTAAGCAGGCAGGTCGCACGGTTGTGGAACAGCGTAAACTGGCCTCCTGCCTTGACGAACTCCCTCATATTCTTCTTGGGTCCCTTTCCGAAACCGTACGCGTCGCACATGACCCGGACCTGAACTCCCTGTTTGAGCTTCTCGATAAACAGGTTGATCAGGGCGGAACCCATTTCATCGTCCCTGATAATGTAAAACTCGAAATTTATGGTCTCCCTTGCTTTGCGGATATCTTCAAAAAGGTCTCTGTAATAGTCCCGCCCATCCGTATAGACTTTGATCTTGTTATCGTTCGTGTAGCTATGCCCGATCTTCATCATCGTGCTGACGAATTCGCCGCTTCCCGGCTGGTTCTTTTCAAGCAAAGAACAGTCCATCCGGAGGCGTACCCTCTGGCTTTCAACAGCCCTTCTGAGCCTCCCGTCGTAGTGGGCCTTCGATTTGAACGCATATTTCGAATAGAACGTCTGTCCGAAGAACAGGTACAGTATGAATCCCAGGGGCGGGAACAACAACATGACGAGCAGCCAAAGTATGGTGCTCTTGGGGTTGGAACGTTCCCAGAACATCATTGAGAATATGAATATGAGGTTGATAGGAATGATAAAAAGCATTATGTCGCCTGACAGGCTGCCCGTGACATATTCCCCGGGGATCACTATTCCGAACATTATCTGACACCTATCGGTCTTGCGGGATTGCCAGCCACGGTAGTTCCGGGAGGCACGTCCCTGGTGACGACGGACCCCGCTCCGACAATAGAGCCCCTTCCTATTGTGACGCCTGGAAGCAGTATCGAACCGGCACCGATCCAGGCGTCATCCTCTATCGTGACGGGTTTGGAAACGGTCCCGATCACGCGTCTTCTCGCGGGGTCACGGGAATGGTCGGGAGTGATAATCGTCACATTGGGGCCGATCATGACAAAATCTCCTATGGTTATGCGGTTCGAGTCCAGGAACGTGCAGTTGCAGTTGATGAGCACCTGTTTCCCTAACACTATGTTAAAGCCCACATCGCATCTGAACGGAGGATTTATCATAGTATCCGGGTCGATCTCATCCATAAGCAGCCTTCCCAGCATCTCTCTTCTTTCCTCCGGAGTCCTTCTCCTCAGTTCATTATATTCGTCGCATATACATCTGGCACGTTCCAAGGCATCGGCGAATTCCCGATAGTCGGGGTCCTCGCTGCTTAGCTCTTTGCCTTCGTATATTCTTCCGAAGAAACTGTTCGGGGCGAAATCATTCTGCATCGAAACCAGATGCACAGTGAACTTAATGATGTTTGTCAAAGAAGGAGCACTATGTTTGATATGTGAAATATATATGATGATAAACTGTCGTTTAGCAACATATTAATACAATACTTAGAATGGCAAAATTAAGGAGGGTTAAACATAACAAGAGACCCAATCGAGATTATCGGCCTAGAAAAAAGATACGGTGAATTTACCGCGGTCGATAATCTAAGCCTAAACATTAAAAAGAACAGTTTTACAGGTCTTCTAGGCCCCAACGGTGCCGGAAAGAGCACAACCCTGAAGATGCTGACACATCTGATCAACACAACCTCCGGAGAGGCATACATCAACGGCATAGATGTGACCAGGGATCCCAAGGCTGCGCTGACCGGGGTCGGGACCGTCGTCGAGACTCCCGAGTTCTACACATATCTGACCCCAAGGGAAACCTTCGAGCTCCTGGGACAGCTAATCGGAATGAGCAGCGAAAAGATCTCTGCGGAGACAGCATCGATACTGGAAATGGTCAAGATGACCGAATGGGCGGACAAGAAGATCGGCACATTCTCCAAAGGCATGAGGCAGAGGGTCGCCCTCGGACAGGCATTCCTGGACGAACCCAGCATCATAATATTGGACGAACCGACATCCGGCCTCGATCCGAGGGGCATGGCGGAGATGCGCGATGTCCTCAAAAACATCAGGAACGGAAGAGACGTTACGGTAGTGATGAGCTCCCATATGCTCCATGAGGTCAGCGACCTCTGCGACCGCGTTGCGATATTGAACCATGGAAAGCTGATACTGGACGACACGATCGATGCAGTCACATCAAGATCGGGCGCCAGACAGATAATAATCAAGTTGGACCACACCCCGACCACTGACGATGTGGCAAAGGTCGCGGCGATTTCAGGGATCACGTCCGCTTCCAGGTTCGGAGTCGACATAGAGGCTAAGATGCCGTCGGAATTTGCCCGCAGCCCCGATCTTTTCAGGGCGATCTCAGATCTCGGAATAGGAGTGTACAATATGTACGAGAACGAATCGCTCGAAGCCACATATCTGAGCCTCATCAAGGAGTCGAGGTGATTCCATGTCGTTAACAGAGTCTTTCAAATTCAGAAAAGGAAAAGTAAGCATTACGAGCGACGACCTCAGACAGTCGCTGGTCATAGCAAAGAACGAGATGCGCAAGTTCCTCAGCGGGAAGAAGATTCTCCTCTTCATATTGCTGACCGCGCTGTTCCTTGTGATAGACATAGCTCTCCCGGCGTTTTACTGGGAAGAGTTCGGGGCATTCTTATCAACCCCTGAAGAAATAATGTCTTGGCATGCGAGCAATATCTCTTTCATTGTGCTGTTGGGGGCGGTTCTCTTTGCTTCGTTCACAATAGTTTCCGAGTTCGAGGAAAGGACCTATCTGCTGCTGTTCACAAGACCTGTCAAGAAGACCACAATTTTCGTAGGTAAGTTCCTGGCATGCTACGCTATCACGTTGCTCGTGGTTTTGGGATTTTACGGCGTTTCAGCGGTACACTCATTGGTACTCGAAGGAGCGGTCACCTCGAAAACATTGGAATCCATCGGCATGGCGATGGCCTACATATTCGCCGTATCGGGCCTGGCGGTATTCTTTAGCTGTATCTCCAAGAAGGGAAGCATATCTGCGCTCATGACCTTCTTCCTGGTGCTTATGGTTCCCCAGATCATATCTGTGATTTTGACGGTCGTGCAGCCAGGCGGAGATTATTGGTACCTGCTGAACATAGCCGGAGGAAGCATATCCTCGCTCTTCAGTTCAACCGTTCAGATATCTAAGGCACTGATCACCCTATTCCTTTGGGGGGCGGTTCCGCTCGTGCTCGGTTGGCTGATATTCCTGAGAAGGGAAGCATAAGCTTCACAAACAGCATTTCCAAACTTTTTACCATATTTTTCTTTGTCAGAGGCCCCATCCATCGCAAGGTTCTTCAATGAAAAACATTATAGAACACTGCGGTGCGTAACGTGGCCGCGAATGGGGAATAAAGAGTTGTCCAAAATCCTTATAGCGACGGATGGCAGCAGAGTAAGCGAGGAAACGGTGCAATACGCCCTCGATCTGGCATCCGCTCTTGAAAACGAAATAGCTGTAATTTATGTGAGCGATGAACCTCTGAAAGAAGGAGAGCACGACGTATCTCCCGGGGAGGCGGCAGTACAGTACGCCGTAGACGAGGCGACCAAGAGGGCCATTCCCGTCGAACCGTTCATCGAGTTCGGTATACCGGCGGTCGAAATCGTCAAAAAGGCCGAAGAGATAGGCGCTAAGGCCATCATCCTCGGTTCGATAGGCAGATCGGGCGTTTCGCTGTGGCTTGTGGGAAGCGTCGCAGAAAGAGTGATCAAGCTGGCACACTGTCCTGTAATAGTCGTGCGCAAGTCCGAGCATGAGGAAGAGGGCACAAGGTTCGGAAACATGCTAATAGCTACCGATGGCAGTGCTGCCAACGAGTCGGCTGTGCGCAGCGGTCTCCGCCTGGCATCTCGTTTAGGGATGAAGGTCAGCACGATCAGCATCAATGATATCAGGGAAATCCCCCGCACGAACGCCGACGAGGCGAGGGCCGAGCTCAACGACATCAGCAAGGAAGCCGTGACCAGGGTGATCCATCAGGGCGCAATTCTGGGCCTTAACGTCGATCCGATAATAGAGGACGGGGTCCCTCACAAAGAGATCGCGGAGCGCTCCTCGGAATACGACCTTGTCGTCATAGGCACGCTGGGACGCACCGGTCTGACGGACATGCGCGTCGGAAGCGTTGCTGAAAAGGTCATCAGGTACGCTAAGTGCCCGGTCATGGTCGTAAGGGCTAGCGAAGTGTTCGTGCCGTTGGATAGTTTCTGATCAGATCTCGAACCATCCCTTCGTGTTCTTCATGTTAAGGTACAGGAGCACGATCGCTTCAATAATCACGCTGACGATGTTGAACGAGATAAGGCTGAATATCAGTGCCAGTGCAGTCATGATCACTGCGAACCACCATCCCCACTTCTTTCCGGAGAACATGGCCACTCCTATCATGATCATGATAAGGCCTGCCACTATCGTTATGCCGCCTGCCACCACGAGTGTTATTCCGGCGGGGAGTGCGAAAGGAAGGGAAATCGCTCCTCCCAATATGAAGAACGCACCGATCGCCGCTGTTATAATGCCACCCAGTATCTCCAATATTGCGAATAAGCTCAACAATATGGGCCTTCTGTAATCGTTTTGAGCCATGTTAAGTATATCTATCTATCAGGCTTTAAAACGATACCCTATGTGGCTCGCATCGCAGAACGGCATGTCCCTCGAATGTCCGCACCTGCAAAGTACGTAACGGTTGCGCACCTCATACTCCCGGCCCTCGGCCGAGATCAGCTTTATGCCTCCTTTTACGTAATAACCGCCGCTGCAGTTCTTCTCCGGGTCCTGGATCACCACAATCTCCTTCTCAAGAACATCCTCGTATGGTTTGCCGTCCTTGTCATATGCGGTGAGCCTGCCGGCAGGACATTCGCACGCGGCCCTTATGGCCATTTCGCGGCACTCGGAGTCCCCCGAGTTCTTCACAAGGGTCCATACCTTTCCCAGGTCCGTGTGGCAAAAGCGCCCGAGGGCACACCTGCCGTCGTCCCTTAGATCCAATGTCTCGCCTTCGAGCACTTTCACCCTTTCCTCGTAAGGGGCCATGTCTGCTTTTTCCCGTCCACCGAACGCGATGGATTTGGAATGGCTGCCGTCGCAGAAAGGAGAAGTTTTTGAGCGCCCGCACCTGCATAGCGTGTACTTTTCTTTTTGTTCTATCTCCTTTCCGTCCGTCCAGATATATCCTTCGCCCTTGGGGGTGATGACTTTTTCATATATCGGAACCGATCCCGATACGATATAGGGTCCGCCTTTCACGATTTTAATCATTTTGTCATCAATCATTTTCAAACACCCGGTTCGAACCTGTCTCTGGAGGCCAACTGCTTTCCGGCAATATATCCGAAGGTCATTGCGGGGCCGATCGTGCTTCCTCCGCCCCAATATGCTTCCACCGTGGGAGATGCGATGCAGTTACCTGCACCATATAGTCCGTCTATGGGCACCCCGCTCCAATCTAGCACTCTGGCTTTCCCGTCGATGACAGGCCCTCCGTTGGTATCGAGAGTTCCGGAGCCTAGGATCACAGCGTAATAGGGAGGCTTTTCGATCGGATGCATGCTGTAGTTCTTCGTACCCTTCTCCGGCCATTCCGCAGCGGGGTCCGATGGCGGTAACGATGTCCATTCCAAATCGTAGTCGAACTCGCCACGTCTGAACTCCGGGTCCTTTCCGTCTTTGGCGTACCGGTTGAACGTTTTGACAGTTTCTTTCAGCTTCTCCTTGAATGTCGGTGCGAGTGAGAAACCTCCGGTGTGGCCAGCGATCTTCCCGAGGCGTTCGGCAATCTCGTCTGCCAGAGCATCAAGGCTATCAGCTTTTATCAGATATTTTGGGATCGGGTTGCCCTTCTTGGGATATGGCATATGGCCCTGCCACATAGATGCGGTACGCTCGTCGGAGACCAGGAACGTGAGCATATTTTTGTATTCTGCGTTCTGAGGGTCCCATTCGAAGTGCATTCTTCCCCTGTCGTTGTAATTGCGCTTCTCGTCGACGTATCTTTTTCCGTATTTGTCGACCATGATTACACTGTCGCCGACCATGAAGAAAATGTTGGATATGCCGTTTGGATCATCCAGATGGAGCTCGATAGCGCTGTCCGCCCTCCATGCGCCGTGCGTGTTGCCTATCTTCGCCCCTGATTTTCCAGCGATGGAAATGAAGTCTCCGGTGGTGGTGGGGACCGCACACCCTCCGTAAACGGGTCCGGGCTGGAAATGCTGCATCAAATCAGCATTATGCGAATATCCGCCTGTGCCGAACATGACTCCCTGGCGTGAAAGGAACCTGACTTTCTTGCCGTTAGATTCGGCTTCCACTCCGACGACCTTACCGTTCTCTTTAATGAGGTCACCGGCGCGGCAGTTCGTGATTATTATGATGCCGTTCTTTTTCGCCCACTCCTCGAGGCGTTGGATCAGGTTGAAACCGTAGCTCTGCTTGCCCTCGGGAGTCTTGGAAAACAAGATGCGTCCGCGGATACCTTTGTTCTCGGGGAGGTGGTCCGCATAGTCGACCTGGGCCTTACCTTTCCAGCCGATATCCATTATCGAGTGTACGGCATCTATTCTTTCGAGATATTCGACCATCTCGGAGCCGTTGTCGTAGAACGAGTTGATGAGGTCGAACTGGTGCTCTGTCAGGCCGTACCTTTCAGCTTTCCGATCGTATAAATTGGGAAACGAATAGCGTGCCATGTAGCGCATGGCATCTTCCTTGCTGTCATGGTACCCGGCCCTCTTTTGAAGATGGTTGCTGGGAATCCAGTAGCCGCCTCCCGACCTGGCGGTGGTCCCGCCTAATTTTGCGGCCCTTTCGATCATGACGACTTCGGAACCGTTGCTCCTTGCAGTCACGGCGGCAGCGAACGCCGCCGCTCCGGAGCCTACTATGACAACATCGGTGACAGTATCGCCTTCGACGTACGAAATTTCTTCCTTGGCGTCAATGTTCTTGCCATCGGCGTATAGTTCGAATTTCTCCTTCGGTGCTCCGCATTGAGGGCAGACCTCCGGGGGCTCATCGCCTTCGTGTATGTAACCGCAAACTGTGCAACGCCATTTCTTCATAGTATGCCTCGAATCGTCTATGGGAATATGTGCGTATAATAACTTCTTTTAACCGGTATTAACAACGTAATCATAATATGTTCCAGATGTGTATTATGTGACGTGGATGCGATTATAATATTCGCAGTACTGATAATTCTTGTTCTGGTCGCAATGGTCATAGCGGTACTGAGGCGCGAGTTCAGAAACGGGAACCAGACTTTCAAAAAAATGGTATGGAGCGGAAAGATGTCGTCCGCCGGCTGTTACTACAATTCCGAGAGTTGCGAGCTGGAGCTTGCGGTCGATTTCGGAGGAGCAACCCTGAATATGATCGAAATGACCGCAAGAGAGGCGATAGCCAGGAAGAACGGCGGAATATATTTGGTGTTCATCAGCGATGGTCAGAACCAACGACCGATGAGGTCCATGATATCCAAAGCGCCGATCACGATGGAGGCCACAAGGGCAATCATGGGCATCAGGCACGGTAAAGGCAACAGAGGGGAGCTGAACATCTATACGTACAGGGAGCAGAGCGCATTCGCTCTTGCAAAGGGCAACATCGAGATAAAGCCCGTATTGCACCGAGGGGGGCACACCCACAGTTTCAACCACTACCATCGATACTACAAGGAAGAGAAAGAGGGGGAAGAAAGGTCCCCGCGCGCATTCTTCGGAGAGCAGGTGGAATCGGTCGAAGAAAGTAAATGAAACGACTTCAGACGATTAAAAAAGTTTATTCTGTCGTTTTGATATTCTGTCGGCAATCGGGATAGGACGGTCGCATTGCCGAGACCGCCCGCACCGATAAACAGAGTTCGGAACAACGCCGGAGCGGACGGGCCCTCAGATGCGATAAAAGGGATACTATCGCGGAACGACTATCTCGGGATACGAGTAACCTTTTCTTTTTATCTAACGTATGTTTATATATTAGACTGTTAAATCGGCGCTTAAACCGGGGAGAAAAAAGTATAGAATGACCGATCGAAAATACAAAGCGCCCGGAGAGATTTTCATGGCTCTGGGCATATTCTTTGTTGCGTTTGCCATATCCACCATGGTGAAGTTGGGATTCGGTATTTCGACAATATCATCGTTGCCCTATGCTCTCCACCTCATAATTCCGTTCCTGTCCTTCGGTGAATGGAACTTTGCGTTCCAGATCATTCTTTTCGTGATACTGATATCAATAACCAAGAAATTCAAGAAAAGATACATCGCCTCATTTGTAATAGTCCTGCTGTTCGCCCTTATGCTGGATTTTACGGATTCACTGATCGGAGACCTGCCGGACGAAATCTACATAAGGGTGCCAATGTTCGGAGGAAGCTTCCTGCTGATGTGCTTCGGAGTCGCCCTCATGATCACATCCAAGATGCCGTTGACGATAGTAGAGATGTTCTCCAACAGTCTGGCATCCCATTATCACACTTCTTTCAGGAGGATCAAGACAATGTTCGACATTACCTGCCTGGCGATATCCGCAGCAGTCTCGCTATTATTTCTGGGCAATCTTGCCGGGATCGGCATCGGGACCGTTGTAATGGCTATAATAACAGGGACATTCATTCAGGCATTCGGTACACTGCTGAACGACCACTTTGAAATAGAGCCATACCTAGAGGCGCTATACAAGAAAAGGAAGGGCAAAACAGAGGGCACCGAGACAAAGGAGTAACGAGATGGTCTACAATATTCTGGTCACCACCGACACAGGAGATAAGAGCAAAGCGTCCGCAATATACGCTCTCAAGCTCGCAAAAGCCGTGGGCGGGAACGTCACGGCCCTCTATGTCAACGACTCCACAAATTACGTGAACAATCTGGCCTGCGGCACTCCCCGCATCAGGGGAGAGACGGCACTCGGCTGGATTGCGAACAAAGGCACAGAATTTGATATGACGGTCAAAACGATGATCGCGGACGGGATACCCGCAGACGAAATAATAAAGAGAACGTCGGAGTTCGACATTTTGGTCATGGGTACGGCCGGAAGGGCGGGCGCGGCCCATCTTTTGCTGGGAAGTGTGACCGAGAAAGTAATCCGTTATTCTAAATGCCCCGTTATCGCAGTAAGAAACCTCGATCCGGAGGCATCGTTCAAGATGGAGAAGATGCTAATCGCGACCGACGGGAGCGAATACACCGATCCTGCGGTGAAGGAAGGGCTCAAGATGGCCAAGGTGACCCCCGGCGTGACCAAGATCACAGCTCTCAGCGTTTTTGACAATAAGACCATCTCTCGCGCATCCGGGAATGTAGATACGGAGACCGCTTGCGAGAGCGCCGTCCGCTATGTGTATGAAGAGGGTTCGAAGATCGGGCTCGAAGTGGAGAAGAAGATCGTTCCGGGAAGCCCAAGCGAGGTCATAGGCGGCATGTCCGCATACTACGATATGGTGGTCATGGGCACAATGGGCCGCACAGGATGGAAGCGCTTAAGCATGGGGAGCGTCGCCGAAAAAACAGTCAGAGAGGTCAGCTGCCCGGTAATGGTTGTCAGGTACAGAAAGACGCACAAGCATCCTGAGTCCCCGTAAGGCGTCTCAAGACATTGCACTTCAATATTCGATGTCCGGTTCTAACGGCCCTTTTAAATTTAGTAAACAAACTCAGATTTATATATCGCCAAGTTTAGCGTTGTTCCGTCAAGGAGACCACAGAGCAGGATGTCAAGCAACAAGATCAAATTACCCGGCGAGATTTTCATTGTCGCAGGTTTGTTCCTCGTTGCTTTTTCAATATCGCTGATGATCGCGCTCGGTTTCGGCGTATCAACGATATCGTCGCTGCCATATGCTCTTAATCTCGTTGTACCAGGAATTTCTTTTGGTGCGTGGAACCTGATATTCCAGGCCGTGCTCTATGTGATGCTCGTGTCCATCACCCGCAAGGTTAAGGGAACTCACATGATTTCATTCATAATGGTCCTTTTATTCGCGGTTATTCTTGATTTCACAAAGATGATGATCGGAGCGGTACCTGACGAAATCCACCTGAGGATACTTTTGTTCGGAGGAAGCTTCCTGCTGATGTGCTTTGGAATAGCTCTCATGATAACGTCCAAGATGCCGCTATTGATCATAGATCTGTTCTCGAACGGCCTCTCATCATACTATCATACTTCATTCAGGAGGATTAAGACAATGTTCGACGTTTCATGTCTGACCATCTCTGTCGCAGTGTCGCTGGCGTTCATGGGGGACCTTGCGGGAATCGGGATCGGGACAGTGGTAATGGCAGTGATAACGGGAACATTCGTCCAGGCGTTCGGTACTTTTCTGAAGGAGCACTTTGACATACAACCTTATTTTGTAAAGTTCCTAAACACCGAAAACGCAAGTATAAACGACGTCGAAGCCAAAGAATGATGTTATTGATATCTGCTTGTTATTAATTCGATGCGATTTATTTCTGTTCTCTGATAGATTCGAACAAGAATCTTGGGAAAAGTTGTAAAGGGACGGTCCCCGTCCTCTGATGGGCCCAGGCGCCTAATTGCGGTTAAATCAGAAAGGGAGTAAGCTTTTTTCATTCTCTCAACCTCTGCAAATCCCGGCACTCCTCGATGTCGTTGTGGCGGCCATGGCGGTAATTGTAGCAGAGGGGCGCCCGATGCAACTGCTAGATGAAGCGAGCTCAAGGGCGGCCGCGCATGCCGTGCCCGGCGTGAGGGGACAGGATGGCATCAGTCTTCCTCCTCGTCAAAATGTCCTCAGAATTATCCCGTTTCGCATAGAATTCGGTGCAACATCGCCGAAAATCAAATACAGATCAATTAGCGCTGTTAACTGGTAGAGCTAGATGGGAGTGGTCCCCACCCCCTGATTTGAACAGGGGACCTGCTGATATCGGCGGCTGCACCGGATAAATCCGGAAACTCTCTACAGTCAGCCGCTCTGGCCAGACTGAGCTAGGTGGGGACGTTTGGGGATTATATGCACATTACTTAAAACCATTTGGGTATGGGTGATTTTATTTCACCCGAAATAATTAAGGTCTTCACACGAATTGCGACTGTTCTCAAGCTCTTTTACCTTCTGGTTCAGCTCGTCGATCATGGCCGAGTGGGTGTCAAGCTCTCTGGTATCCACTTCGACACCCAGTTTCTTCACCAGGATAGCCATCACCGCGCCGGCGCTCTTGTGGTCGATAAAGTATCCCGGTGTCTCGCCCATCAGACAGATCGAATCGATGCCGTATATCTGTCCGAACGCCAAAAACATAGCGCTGGCACCTACTATCCCTCCCTTGGGCTCTCCCGGCTCGAAAACAACGCCAAGGTCCTCATAGGCAGGTCTAACATCCATTCTGGAGACGGCCCCCAGCACGCGTGGGGATTCGACCATGGTCCCTGTGCCGTAGCCTCCCAAGGTAATGATTTCGGAGGGATCGTAGCTTAAGAGGGCCTCCATGATGTCACTGCATATCAGGAACTGCCCTTCGGGGGTGGATCCCTGGTAGCTCCCGCTGATAAAAACAATATCTCTGTCTCCGGCCTTTGCGAACCAAAGTTCGTTCCTTGCGAAATCAGCAACGCAATTCGAGTCCACGCTTATCTGAGGGGGGAAATCGGGAGAATAGAGACAGGCGAATCTCTTCGCTCCCAGGGCATTGGCGAGATAGTCGGCCGCAATCTTGCCCACGTTCCCGATGCCAGGAAGGCCCTCTATTACAAGAGGCCTTATAAGTTCAGGCTTAGAGTCATATCTTATGATACTTTCCATTTTCTCCGTACTCCTCTTCAATGGCTTTGCGACGGTATGCGCCGTAGCGGTCTTCCGGAGAATATTTGGGGGGGATAGGTGATGAAGTGTGCTTTCCGCAGGCCGGACAGTCCTCTTTGAACGAGTATCTTCCGCATGCGCTGCAACGTTTCATCTTTCCTTTCATGTCTTCACTTGCTTTCGCGTTTGAGGGTCGCGGAACCGCCAGCGGCCACGAGTTTGTCCACAGCTGCCGCGGATACATTTTTCATGATCTCCTCGGCCTCTTTGTAATCTCCCGCTTTGACGAGTATTCTGTATTTGGGGCAGCCTATGCAGCTGATTCCCACATCATACCCCTCTCCAGCCACAAGTCCGGCTTCGAGCGCGCCCCTGATAAGGACCACTCCGTTCGGGGCGGCGGACGTCATGATAAGCGTACCGTCTATTTGGACGGACGATACCGCGACGTTCTCTTTGGCCACCTCGATGAACGTTTCGACCCACTCTCCTGAAAAATCCTCCAGGAATCCGTTAGGGTCGGCGACGACCGATTCGAATGCGCCATAAAGCGTTTCATAAGTTTCAACAAGTTCGTCGACGAACATGTGATAGGCCTCGTCCTCGGTTATCGACATGCGCTCGGCAATGATCTCAACGAGCTTCTCGGCCTTTTTATCATTTTTCCATATCTGAATTTTCTCTCTCTTCTGGTGTTCGTTCACCGATTTGAGGGAAAGGTCTATTTGACCCTTCTTGGAGTCCACGCCCAGGACCTTGCAGACGATCTTTTGACCTTCTCTAATGTAATCTCTGATGTACTTGACCCAGCCAGTGGCTACATCCCTTATGTGGACGAATCCTTCCTTATCGTCGTATTCGTCAAGAGTTACGAAAGCACCGAAATTCTTTACGTTAGTTACAGTGCAAACTACCAACTCGCCGTATTCGGGAAAGCCTTTGGCCCTCGACATCAGCCGACCACCTCGAGCACTTCGCCATTGATCTTACCGACCCCTCCTTTGGGGACGATGAGCGTGGATCCGCAAACAAGGCATTTAACCTCGGTTGCAGCCTTCCTAAAGGCGATTTGCTCGTTTCCGCAGTCTGGACATTTAATTTTAATAAAATCACCGGTCATGAAATCACTCCGTAAGTTCGAACTTCTTAGCTCTGATGCAGCTTGTGAGGTGTGCTTTCTTGCACGTAGTGCATCTGTAACGGATGTTCACTCTCTTAGTCGGTTTTTCTCTTCCTTCTGGTTTAGGTCTGGGGAAACCTCCGTAACCGGATGTTACTTCTCTGAATCTCCTCTGACCCCATTTGAGCTCACTGGCCTTTTTCTTTTTGACCCTCTCCACGTCGTGCATGGAGTGAGTCTTGCAGAAAGGACAGTAAGTCTTGATAGCCCTGGGCATTTTCATTATCAAGTCACCTCGTCTGTTGGGACGGAACGTGCTAATATCGAGGACATATAAATAAGCTCACCCGTCGGCCTATACTATTACGCGAGTATATCGGTGGATAAACGGGGACTGGGAAAAATACTGGAAGGTAACAATGCCTTCTTTCTATTTTATAATATCTGATTGTCTGTATAAAAAAGACAATTCAACACCATTCTCCGTATCGCTGGATGCAAAATTCCACCAGTTACATCCAATGGAATATATTATTTCGCAAACATTAATATATTTATAACTCTAAATTGAAAAATATATGTCTGAAGAAAACGGAGGTCCCGCCGAGAGCCTGTTGATTGCATTGAACATGCGTCGCAACAGCGCCAAGGTCCTGATATATATGGCCGGCCACGATGCGGCGACGTCCGACGACCTGGAGGCGGCCCTCGGTATCGGACAACCTAGCGTTTCGGCGGCCATAAAAGACCTAGATGAAATGGGATGGCTCGCCACCGAGCAGATCCGATCGGACACCAAGGGCAGACCCAGACATAAGTATAGGCTCTCCAAGGCGTTCGATGCCATCGCCGATGAAATAGAGGAGATGGCAAGGAAAAGGATTTTAGAGATCGACGAAGGACTCAGGCGTCTCAGGTCCGTCTGATCGTTTCCACTTCGTCCGGGCTTCTGGCAACAAGCGCCACGGATGCGGTGTTCAGGAAAAGCCCGTTCTCCATCACCCCGGGTATGATGTTGAGGCGCGATTCTAAGAAGAAGGGGCGGTCGATGGCGTCGAACTTACAGTCGTAGATATAATTCCCCCCGTCTGTAATGAATATCTCGCCGTCCTTCGTCCTGAGGGTCGCCACGCAACCCTGTTTCTCCAGGGCGTATTTGGTTCGCTCGTATCCGAAGCGGAGGACCTCCACCGGGAGCGGGGATGTTGTGCCCAGCACGTCAACGAGCTTCGATCTGTCGGCGATTATAACTTCTGTTTCCGTTGCCGCGGCAATGATTTTCTCTCTCAGCAGGGCGCCGCCGAGACCTTTGATGAGCTGGAGCCGCGGGTCGATCTCGTCTGCACCGTCAATGGTCACGTCTATCGCGCTGGTGCCTTCGAAGGGGACGATATTCAGTCCGCACGACCTGCCGAGCTGTGCGCTCTTCTCGGAAGTGGATACGCAGGTGAGCGTCAGCCTCTCATCAGCCACTCTTTCGCCTATCCTCTTTATTGCAAAAAAGGCCGTGGAACCCGTTCCGAGGCCCACTGTCATTCCGTCTTTAATGTACTCGTCGGCCGCCTTCTCGGCCGCTGCCTTCTTCATCGCATCGTTTTCAGATAAGGTCATTCCTGATCATCTCTTCGAGTCTGTCCGCAACATAGCGGTTTATCTTCTTTCCCAGTTCCGCCGACGCCCCTGTAGTGTCGCCGGCCAGCCCCTCAGGGAAACAAATCTCTGCATTGCCGAGAATCAGGAAACCGTGGTCCGAGTATAATCCTATCGGGCGCTCGTCCCTCACCAGGTCGGGGCGGATCGCCATAACGCGGGAGGTTTCCAGGAAACCTGCGTGTCCGTCGCCTTTTATCCCGTTGATGTCAGGGTGGCCCTCTGCTATGTCGTAGTCCGTGAGGAATATGACCTTGCTCCCGGTTTCTCGTACAAAGCGTTTGCATGCTTCCGAGCATGCCGTCATATGGGCGCTCCCCGCATGTCCCGACATGATCAGGAATTTTCCAACGCCCTTCTCGTAAAGGGAGGTCAGCACATCATAGACCACAGACCTCATGGTATCGAAAGTAAGTGCAACCGTTCCGGGCATATTCCTGGTCGATGAGTGGACGCCGTAACTCATCGGCGGAAATATCAGGAGGTTCTCCAACCTGCGGTCGAGCTCCTCCGCAACCCACATAGGCTGAAGGGTGTCGCTGTTGAGGGGGAGATGGGGCCCGTGGGCCTCCGTGGCGCCGATGACGAATACGGCTATAGCTCCAATATCAACGGCCTCGGCGAACTCGTCGCGTGTCATCTCTCCCACGTTCATGTCCGCGCATAGGGATACGTTAATTTAATCTGACCGCTTAGCAGCCGCATGCGCCTAGCATCTCTTTTCTCCGGCGGCAAGGACTCGGTGTTCTCAATGTACTCCATGGTCCAGTCCGGTCACGAGGTGCCGTATGTAGTGAGCATAAGCCCCCTAAGCGGCGCTTCATGGATTTTCCACGTTCCGAACATCGGTAACGTTCCGGCAATGGCGGAGGCCATGGACAGGCAGCACATAATGGGCTCCACCGACGGCACGGAGGAAGGGGATATGATTGGTCTGCAGGATGCGCTTTCCGGCCTGGACATCGAAGGGGTCGTGGTCGGGGCCGTATGGTCCGATTACCAATGGGACCGCATTAACCGTGTATGCGGAGAAATGGGGCTGAAAGTATTTGCGCCGATGTGGAGGAAGGACCAGAGCATGATGCTTCGCGAGATCGTCGCCTCCGGAATAAAAGCAGTGGTGATCGGATACTATGCGGAAGGCTTTGGATCGGAGTGGCTGGGCAGAGAGATCGATGATGAGGCCATATCAGATCTCGAGGTGTTGAACCGGGAATACGGAATCAGCGTCATAGGCGAGGGCGGGGAGTATGAGACTCTGGTCAAGGACTCGCCGATGCATATCTATCCATTGGAAATCGCAGGTTCCGACAAGGTCATCGGCCGCAACTCCGGAACGCTCAACGTGGCCAAGCTTAAGATAGGCTCCCGGGAACATATCTTCTGAGCCTCAGGGCGTTTGCGACCACCAGCAGGGAGGATGCGGACATTGCCGCCGCAGATATCATCGGCATCATGGATATGTCGCCTATGCCGAACAGATAAAGGACGCCTGCGGCTATCGGGATGGTTATCACGTTGTAAACGAAAGCCAGGAAAAGATTCTGCTTAACGTTCTTGATGGTGGCCTTCCCAAGCTCCATCGAGGCAGGTATGCACCTTATGTCATCGGTCATCATGACAACATCGGCCGAGTCCATCGCTATATCGGTACCGTTGCGGACTGCAAGACCCAGATCAGACTGTGCGAGGGCGGGCGAATCGTTGATCCCATCTCCGGCCACGGCAACATATCTGCCTTCTGTCTGAAGGTCTTTCACAACCTCGAGCTTGTCTTCCGGAGTGGCGCCCGAAATGACGCTGTCTATTCCCACCTCCTTCGCTACCGCATCGGCGGTGGCCTTGTTATCGCCGGTCACCATAATCACTCGCGCACCGTTGATTTTTATGCGTGAAATGGCAAATCTGGATTCGGGTCTGACAGGGTCGGAGACCGCTATTATGCCCAGAGGTCTGTTTCCCTTTGCGACATAGAAATATGTCATGGCCCGGGCGGCGAAGGATTCGGCATCATCGTCGTATTCCGAGACGTCGCACCCTATATCGTCCATCAGCTTGGAGCTGCCTACGGTAACAATCTCTCCATCGACCGTGCTCCTGACGCCGCCTCCCGTGACCGAGGTGAAGTCGCTGTGTACAGGGATATCTATCCCTTCCTTCCTCGCATAAGAGACCACGGCCGAGGCGATCGGATGCTCCGAACCGCTCTCGGCCGCCGCGGCAAGGGCAATGAGCTCGTCCTTGTCTGCCCTGTAAGCTATTCCTGTTACCTCCGGGGACCCAAATGTAATAGTGCCAGTCTTATCAAGTATAACGGTATCTATATCTGCTGCCCTCTCGAGCGCCGATGCATTTTTGAATAAGATCCCTCGGTCCGCGGCCATCCCGGTGCCCACGGTTATGGCCAAAGGGGTTGCGAGCCCCAGGGCGCACGGGCACGATATCACGAGCACGGAAATCAGCACGGTGAGTGCAAATTCAAATGTTCTTCCCGAGATAAGCCAGACGACACATGCCCCCACAGCAATGATGATAACCAGCGGAACGAAAATCCCCGCCACGCGGTCGGCGATCCTCGCCACTGGTGCTTTGGTGCCCTGAGCGGTCTCGATCATCGAGATTATCTGGTACAGCACTGTATTTTTTCCCGTTTCGACGGCTTCCATTATGAATCCGCCGGTTCCGTTAACGGTCCCCGCAAAGATTTCGTTATCCTCGGATTTAGGGACAGGCATGCTCTCTCCGGTAAGCATAGATTCGTTCACAGAAGATGTGCCAGATATGATTATTCCGTCTGCTGGGATACGGTCTCCGGGTTTTATCGACAATCTGTCTCCCACAACGACCTCTGATATCGGAACTTCCTTCTCTACGCCGTCGCGTATTACGGTCGCCGTCTCTGGCTGGAGCTTCATCAAAGACCTCACGGCCGAGTCGGTCCTGATCTTGGAGCGAGCCTCCAGGTACTTTCCGACGGAGACCAGGGCGATGATCACTGCGGCCGATTCGTAAGTAAGGCCGTCCGCAGATCCGCCGAAGAGCACGGTCGCCGTGTTCCAGAGAGCGTAAAGGAAAGAAGCCGCGGTCCCTAGGGCCACAAGGGAATCCATCGAAGGCGTCCCGGCGAACAGGGCGGGAAACCCGCGGATGTAGAACCTCCTCCCCGCGTAAATCACGGGTATGCATAATGTGAGTTCTAGGACGGCGAGCAGAGCGCGCTCACCCGAAAGCCAAGGTATCCCCGTGAACATGTCCGCCATGGCGATTATGAAAAGGGGGACGGTGAACAGAACTGCGAGGACAAGGTCGCGTCTCATGCGTAAAGATTCCTCGGCCTCGGCTCTGGCGATTGTTTCCGGATCGTCATCGATGGTGGAATATCCGGCCTTCTGGATTATTTTTACAAGCTTTCCACGGTCCGTTTTTTCCGGATCGAAACTGACGGCAGCTACGCTGTTGCCGAAGTTTACCGCAGCTTCATAGACCCCGTGAGCGGACTGCAGCGATTTCTCGATCCTAGTCGCGCATGCGGAACATGACATTCCTGCAATGCGGAGGGTGATCCTTTCACGGCCCTCAGCCGAAGAGACCGCGCTTCACCTCCGCTCTGTAACCCGCGTCCACGACCGCGCGGACAAGGTCCTTGTCTGTAGAATGTTCCTCGTCGTAGACTACCGTAGCCAATCCCTTCTTCAAGTCGATTGATACCTCGGACACTCCTTTCACGGCCCTGAGGGACCTGTCAACGCTTTTGGAGCACATCTCGCAAGTCATACCTTGGATTTTCAGAATGGACTTAGACATAAGCACGCATCCGAATACAGGTATTTGAAAATCAGTTACGGTTCTCTATGGCCTTGACGATCTTTGAAATCTCACGTTCGGAGTCCTTCCACATTCCCGGGGTCCAAACCCTGTGCATGCTCCATCCGTTGGATTCAAGGTACTTCTGCCTGTGATAATCTCTTTCTCTGGTAGACTGGGACATCTCGTAGAGGTGGCTGTCGCATTCGATCCCCAGGATGTAGTTCCCGTTCTGCTTGACGGCCAGGTCGATCTGGTATCCTCCTATGCCTACATGGCGGTCCACAGTGTAACCCTTGCGGATCAGCGAATTGTAGACCCTGTCAGCTATTCCGCTCTCGGATTCTATGATCGGTGCCTCCTTCCACCTGTCGTCGTTGAACGAACGTAGGATGCTGTCGGCCATGCGTCTGTCCCCGTCGCTTATCGCCCTTGCGTACTGCAGGTATTTCCTGAGTATCTTCGGGCCGGCGTTCATGGTCTCTTCGACCTTAAGGTCCTCGGGATCGATCGAGGTGACTATGTGGATCTTCCTCTTGGCGCGGCTTATGGCGACGTTTAGGCGGTTCTCTCCTCCGCGGTTGTTCAACCAGCCGAACCTTTGCATCATCTTGCCCTCTTTGTTCGGCGCGTAGGCGACCGAGAACATGATAACATCACGCTCGTCTCCCTGCACGGTCTCGATGTTCTTTATGAAAAGTCCCACGTCCTCGCCGTTGTCGAACCTCCTAAGTTCGTCGTTGACGATTCTTCCGAAAGTGGGGTCCCTGGCGCACTCATCGTCCAGCATGTCGTTTATAAGGTCCCTTTGAGATGCATTGAAGGTTATCACTCCGACGGTCTCGTTGTTACGTCTGTTCAGGAAGAAATCCCGAAGCATTTCGATTATCCTCTTTGCCTCGGCCACGTTCCTGGTGTCTTCCCAGATGCCGTTCACCCTGTGTACTTCGATGGGAGGTTTTGCCGGTTCGGAGATGTTGGGAGATACATACAGGCGTCCGCCGTAGAGCGCGTAGTTGGAGAATGCGATAAGCTCCTCGTACCTGGAACGGTAGTGGAAGTTCAGCAGTATCGAATCGTATCTTGCCCTGGCAAGGTCCAAAAGGCTTTCTTCCTCGAGGGCCGCGGCATCCTCGTCCGTTCCCCCGTCCTCATAGTCGATGCGGCCGAAACCCAGACTGCTGGGCCTGAGCTGCTTGTGGTCTCCGGCCACGACGGCCCTCTTTGCGCGATATATTGCGGGTACGCCCCTTTCGACATACATCTGAGACGCCTCGTCGAATATCACCAGATCGAAAAGCCCCATCCTGAGAGGAAGTATCTCGGACACGGCATCGGGCGTGAGCAGCCATACTCTCACGCCTCTGAAAAGTTCGTAGTTGTAGCGTTCCACGAACTTGTTGATATTCCATTTACGTTTACTCTCTGCGATTCTGGCTATATCGCCGCGCCTCTTGGACTCGCTGATGTTCCTGAGAAATTCCTGGAACTTCTGTTCTGCCGATGATTTCGACATCTCCATCTTTTCGTGTATCTTGGAGTCCATGTCGGAAACGATGCGGTCGAAGTCCTGTATGTTTTGAATAAGGTCCTTATTGTCCGCGTCGAACCTCTGAAGGCGCTCGTTCAGCACATACTTCAAAATCTGGTCGTTGCACTGCTGAGGCTGGTACTTCATGGAGACGGCAAGTTTCATGAGGGTCTCTCCGTAGGCCTTCTCATGGTCATCCATGCGATTGTAGACGGTGCTGCGCTCGGAAAACATCTCATAGTCGTCAAGGGCCGAGAGGATGTTCTCAGGATTTTCTATAAGGTTCTGGAGTATTGATTCGCCATGGGACCCGAAACCGCGCTCGAGGATATTTTCGGCCTCTTGTTCGATCTTCTTCCTTCCCATCGAACGCGAAATGGCGTTCTTGGACCTCCATGATTTCACGTCATCGATGAAACCCGACAAAAGTACTTTCATCTCTCCGATATCGTATTCGGACAGGTCGGACTTCATGTCTCTTATCCAGGGGTTGCGCGCTATGCACTCGTGATATTCTCTGAACCCGCGCAAGGTCATTGGGTCAGAGAACATCCTGTGAAGATTTTTGACCTCCGGATAGGCCAATGCGAGTATGATCGGGTGGACGCCGTCTTTGAGCTCCTTGTATTCTTCATACTGGTGCCTGTCCCCGAGGTCGAGCCATCTGTCCATCGAGTACAGTTTGTGAGGCGCTATGCCGAACGAATCGGGTTCGTACATCCGGTCGGCTATACTGCTCAAAACTCCCACGTCCCTGTCGACAGCTTCGGATATCTCGTTAAGGCTGGCACCGTGACGCTGAGGCGAAGGCGCAAGCATGCGCCTGATTTGTGAATAGAACTCTTCTTTGTCTGCAGCGTCGTCGACCATTATACAGTATTTCGAAAGAGTACCCAGTCTGGAATAGACCACGTCAAGCGCGGTCTTCTTCTCGGAGACCATCAGGACGTTGCCTCCACGCATGATCTCCGATATGATGAGGCCGGTTATGACCTGGGACTTGCCGGTCCCAGGGGGACCCTGGACCACGAGCTCCTTGTTTTTCTGTATGCCGGTCAGCACGTTCTCCTGGGCGCTGTTCAGCGGATTGACATAGAGGAGGTCTTTTTCGGACGCCTCGATGCCTTTTTCTTTGATCTGTATTTCCGACAGCGGGTCCTTTCCGTCGTCATAGAAATCGCCTGACTCCAGGTCTACTATCAGGTCGTTCAAGACATCATTTATGTCTCCACTTTCTATGATGCGGTCGAAATCCAATTGGATGGAGCTCGAATATGAAGAGTAGCGTCCGAGCACCATATTGGGAACCATCTTAAGGTCTCCCGCGAGATATTTGGGAAATTCTCCGGACCTGTATTCTTTGAAAGGAGCGGGAGCGGTATCGCAGAGTTCCATCGATATGCCCTGGCTCGAATAAAAGTCAATGACTTTGCCGAAGAAGTTCTCCGCAGTGTAGTCCTCAATGGTCAGGTAAGGCATCGGCCTGTTCTCTCCGGCGAATTTTATGTACGCCAGGACGAGAGTGCCGTTATAGATGGGGTCCCGGTCCCTGTCAACGGTGAGCGTGACGTAGCGCGAGTCTCTATCGAGGCGTACGGGGAACAGTGCGAGCGGAGCCCTTATATCAAAATCCTCTCCGGGCATCCTTCCCTGTACGAACGGATATGCGATGAAAAGATCGTATTGTCCGGTCTCTCTGGAACTACGGTTGACCTCTCTGATCATATCGTTCAGGGCTTTGTAGGTCTTGATCTGTTCCGGATCTGCCGCAGAGTCGCAGAGCTTTGCGGAACGTTTGTTGCCGAACAGGACATCGGAGAAATCGGGCCCCACAATACTGGTCAGGTCGTAAGTGACGCCCTTGGCCATCCTTCCCTGGTACAGCATCCTGTTGTTCTTGTTGATGTTCACAAGTTTCTTTTCAAGCTCGCGGAGAGTATCGGCCGTCTTCTTATCCATGTTCGAGCCGTTCTCGCCGCCCGAGCGGTATTTCTGAAGCGCTTCCAAAAAGGCACCGCCGTAATCGTCGACAAAGCCAGGGCCCAGACCACGTACGGATCCCAGTTCCTCGGGGGTCGAAGGCATCTTTTCCGAGATCTCACGCAACGCCTCGTCCGAACAGACGTTCGGCATACGGCCGTCGTCCGTCATCTCGTCGCGCCTGATCTTTTCCCTGAGGCTGCTCAGCGCTAAAACTAACTCGTTCGATCCCATCGGACCCGAATCCGCGCGTGATAATTAAAACCTATAGTATGTTGTCCCTGCGGGCGATCAAATGGTTAGAGATGCGCATGAACTGTCATTGGGAATAAAAGGAAAAATCTCCGAAGTGGTGACGGAGGACAAGACCGCAATATCCGTGGGGAGCGGCACGCTCAGAGTTTTCGGTACCCCGGCACTTTCTGCGCTCATGGAGAAAACGGCATATACCTCGATCATCGACATGCTCGAAGCTGGTACATGCAGTGTCGGAAGCCGGACGGTACTGGAACATCTCGCTCCGACCCTTGTGGGATCGACCGTAACATGTGAGACGGAACTGGTCGAAATCGACCGCCGCCGCCTTTCGTTCAAATTCAAGGTCAGCGACGGTGCGGGCGAAATAGCCAAAGGCACCCATGATAGATTCATCGTAGACGTCGCAAAGTTCCTTGAAAAGGCGGCCGTGCGCATATGATTTACAACAGTCCGCTCAATATCACCGGCATCATGAGGCATCCTGTCAGAGGAATGCGGCTGACTCCCTCGGACTGAGGGACCAGCCCGAGGAGGGCCGATATAGCCAGTACGGCCATGCCGCAAGGGCCGGTCATAAGGAGGACAAGGGAGAGTATCAGAACAAGGGCGGTGCGGTTCATTATGCGGGGGTCGAGACTTTCCGTCAACTTCGACATCCCCCGTCCGGCGGCCATGGTCATGATGTACCCCAGAATCGATGCGATGCACATTGCGATCAGCAGGAGCACGAAGTCGCCCGAGCAGAACCCTTCCAGCCCGTCTCCGATGATTTCTTTTATAACGGCGGATGTGCCAGATCTTCCGCTCCCGGTAACAGACAGCGTTACCAGGGAGAACACCGACGTAACAGTTCCAATCGAAGCTACCAGCGATATGAATCTCTCGGGGTCGTCTTCGCGGGTCACGCTGGCCGAAAGTGCGGCTCCGGCCGTCGCGGTTATTCCCGGAAACCATCCTGCGATGCAGCCCGTGACCACCCCCTTTATTCCTGGCACGGGGCCAACGGTGTCACCTTCGTCGTCAAGCTGTTCAGGTATCCCTTCAGACCTCGTGGATTCCAGCAAGGGAGGTATTCCGAAAAGTCCCGTGAGGAGCGGGAAAAGAAGAGTGCCATTCTCGATAATTCCCGAGGACGGCATCTCGGGCATCGCGCATACTAAGCCCAGGATCCCGGAGGCAACAAACAGTGTCGCGGCAAGGGCCCGTTCATGCAGGCCCTCCGCCGAAAAAATCACAACCGCGGAGACGAAGACGACCACGACCAGCGTAAGGTCCTCCATGACGAGTGCCGCGCCGTTCAACATTATGTACTGGATGGGGACAGCCAGCATTATCGCGCAGAAAGATCCGACCGCGCTTCCGACCGCGGCGGCCCTAACTGCTGCCATGCCTCTGCCGTCCGTGAGCAGTCGGTGCCCGGGAAGCATCGTAAGCGCTTCGTCGGCATCCGGCGCCCCTATAAAGACCGAAGGAATGAAATCGAGGAACGAATGGACCACCGACGCGGAGATTATGCATGCGGAGACCAAAAGCGGGACAACCTCCGGGTCCGCAAATCCTGAAACGAAAGAAGAAAGGGAGGGATACGAGGCCAGCATGATGGCCGCCAGCGTGTTGACATGGATTCCCGGCACGAGTCCTGTGAACGCGCCCATGAAGGCTCCCGCCAAGCTCATCAGCAATACAAGTAGCAGAACCTCTGCACCCATAATGCGCTATCCGTCGCCGTGCGGTATATACGGAGGTAATTACAGTTAGCAATCCAGAAACGGCTTTCCGTCCTTAATTCCTACACGCAACATCGCTTTGACGCTGATTCCCGAGACCGCAGTGTCAAGATTCCCGGTCTTATCGAAGACAGTGATAACCTCCATCAGCTCGATCCCGTGAGAAGCGAGGGCGGACGCCAGCGCTCTAACTGTTCCACCTGTGCTGAGGGTGTCCTCGATCACTACAACCTTATCGCCTCTGACCAACCCGTTGATATATAGATCGCCGGAGGAATAACCGGTGCTGCGGTTCAGCTCTATCTCGCCGGGAAGGCCGTACCTGCGTTTTCTTATGATGCTGTACGGAATGCCAAGCCTGAGAGAAATGGGGACGGCTAGAGGTATGCCCATGGCCTCGGGTGCCAGTATGACGTCGCATTGGAAGTCGCCGATGTCGATTATGCCGTCAATGACCTCTTCGAGGAGCGCAGGCTCCACGCGAGGTACGCCGTCGCTTATGGGGTTTACAAAATAAGGATAACCGCCCCTGTCTATCACCGGGCTCTCCATGAAGCTCTTTTTCAGAAGCTCGTACACCGACCGTGCATCACTTCGGAAATATTAACCTGTTCTGAAGGAGATGTATTTAAGGGAAGGTACAATAACATCATCGATAAAATGGATCCCACCGAAAGGTACGAACTGATAACACGAAACGCGGAAGAGATAGTAACGGAGGAAGAGCTCATGGAACTCCTCAGGACTAAGGAGCACCCCACCGCGTATATCGGTTTCGAGCCGTCAGGACTTGTCCATATGGGATGGGTGCTCGTGGCATCCAAGATCAGGGACCTCGCGGATGCGGGGTTCAAGGTCACAATATTCTGGGCAGACTGGCACGCGGCAATAAATGATAAACTGGAAGGTGACATCGAAAATATCCGAACATGTGCCAGATACATGGAGGATTGCTTTACTGCCCTGGGAGTGCCCCAGGATAAAGTCGAGTACAAGTATGCCAGCGACCTTGTAAGCGACACCGGTTACTGGGAGAAGGTAATCATCGTCGCAAAGGCGACGTCGCTGAACAGGGTCAAGAGGGCCATGACCATCATGGGACGTTCCGAGGACGAGGCAGAGGTGGACGCATCCAAGATATTCTATCCGATCCTTCAGGTGACGGACATATTCTGTATGGATGTGGACCTCGCGTATGCGGGGATGGACCAGAGGAGGGCGCACATGCTCGCCAGAGATGCCGCCGAAAAGTTGGGATGGAGAAAGCCTATAGCGTTGCACACTCCATTGTTGCCAGGCCTGGGAGGAGGCAACAGGATGGACCCCGCAGAGTCGAAGATGTCCAAGAGCAAGCCGGACAGAAACATAACTATCCACGATACCAAGGAAGAGATCACAAGAAAGATGAAGAAGGCCTTCTGTCCTCAGGAGAGGGAATCAGAGGATACTAATCCGGTGCTTATGCTATGCCGTTATGTCATATTCCCGCGCATGGGCAGGCTGGACATAAATCGCCCGGATAAGTTCGGAGGCATGGTCTCATACGGCAGCTATGAGGAGCTGACCGATGCATATTTCAGCGGGGCCCTTTTCCCGCTGGACCTCAAGAACGGCGTATCTGATGCACTGGCGGAGACCCTTGAGCCCGTATCGGAATACTTCGGGAAAAAGCCGGACAACTTCGAGGCCCTGAAAGAAGTGCTGGTCAAACTCGGAAAGATGTGATCAGATCTCGGGTCCGCCGCCCATCTGGGCCTTGATCTTCCGGAAGGAGTCCATGGTCCTGTAAACACAGATGCCCAGCACTGCTTCGACATCTCCGATCCCGGACAGTCCTGCGGCACCGATGTGCCCCCCTCCGTCACATTCTATCTCGGAACCGATGTCTTTCAGTACTTCTCCGAGGTTGATTCCCCTGCGGACCATATCTTGGGTCGCCCTGGCGCTTACTCTAAAGAAATCATCTCTCTGCGTACCGACGAAAACCACGTCCGCACCGGCAGATGTTACGGCTCTGCAGGCAGAGGCTTCGAAGCTGCTGCCCACGGCCGACGCGACGATCATATCGCCTACGCGTTCGAACTTCACGCGCTCCATGGTCTTCAGCACTGCCGTCCGTTCGGACATCCTGATCTCGGCGTGAGTGGTGGACATGGCTTCGTCCATGGCCACGCCGCTCTCATCCATCACATCAGCGAAATGCCTAAGTGTATTCGACTTGGAAAACTGGAAATGACCGCTGTCGGTGAGCATTCCTCCTAGAAGTGCCAGTCCTGTTTCTCTGTCGATCTTCGCCCCGGCTTCGTGGATTATCTCGACTATTATCTCGCAGCATGACACGCTTTCGCTGTTGCAGAAGAACCTCATGCCGTCCCATTTGCTTGTAGGGATGTGGTGGTCGATGACCAAACTGTTATCTGGGACAGTGACACACAGCAGCTCGGGAGATGACGTATCGACCACGACGGTGAGGTCGTAGTCGGACGGGTCATATTCGCTCGTCATCGGTATCTTCAGCTTTTCCGCGAATACGTTGGCAACGTAGTCGACCCCGCCGCATGCGCATATCGTGCAGTCCGGGAAGCATCTGTAAAGTGCGTATGCGGAGCCGATCGCGTCAACGTCCGCGTTGCTGTGCACCAGCACGGCCTTCTTTCCGTGCCGTAGAGCTTCCGCGACTTCTGTATATCGTCCCATGGCCCCTATGCTCAGTCTGCCTTTTTGAACTTTGCCAAAATCCTGCCGAGTCTTGTCTGTCCGAAGCCGACAAGCAGTATATCGGAGTTGTACAGCCTTACCGTTATGAGGACCGTTACCGCGGCGAACGCGATGCAATATATCAGACCTCCGAAGACCAGAAGGTAGTCTCCGAACATCAGGTTCTGCATCACCATCATCGGGTGGGAGAACGGTATTATGAACATGATGGCCTGCATCGCGGCCGGCAGCGTGTTCCAGCCTACAAACATGAAGACGAACATGGGGATCATCGCAAGTACGGATATAGGCAAAGTCATGGTCTGTGCGCTCTTGTAGTTCTTGACGAACGCGCCCATTATCATGCACAGTCCAAGCGCGCATAGGATGGATGCGAACATTACAAGCATTGTGATGGCCCAATCTATGGGTTCCAATACCAATCCGTAATCTGCGAGGTTAACGGACCCTGCGCTCGCAGTCATGGCATTCATGTACGCGTACATCCCGACCATATATGCAGCACCGTAAACGAGGCCCATTATTCCGGATGCAAGGATCTTGCCGCTGACGATGGTCGTCCTTTTCACAGGCAAGGTAAGCAAGGTCTCCAGTGTCTTGTTCTCCTTTTCAGTGCCCATGGAAGAGATGACGATGCTGCCGACAACCATGATGACGATCATGATTATTATGGGAACCATCAGCGTCTGGCTCATCATCGCCCCGCTGATGGCCGACGGCGTTATGTCGGAGTAAAGCTTACCGTTGACATAGGTGTGGTTGTCGGGCATGTTGAAAGACACGGGGCTCTTGAGGAACGCGGACTCCGCAGGATCTACAGACAGTTCGTTCTCCATCAGTTTTGTCGAAACCGCTCCGCTGATCACGGATACAAATCCCTGTACGGAATCAGAATCTATTCCGCCGAACGCGCCGGAGTTTACCGTTATATAATACGCTTCGATTTTTCCCTGTATTCCGGAATCGATATCTTCACTGAAGTACGGATCCACAATAAGCAGGTTGGAGAGGCCGTTATCTTTCATCAGCGATATTATCTTATCATCGCTTAGTATCGTGGAAGGGTAAAGTTTGATCAGATATTGGTCTCTGGTGGCGGGATCGTACATTTCATCCAATGTGGAGTTTACCGTGTCGTAATAAGTCGAAGATCCCTGATCGTCATAGTTGATGATGCCCATCCTTACAGGTTCCATGGCCTGTTCGGTCTGGTCGCTTATCATGAATCCCAGGCCCACGAACAATACCATGACGACGACTATCGAAATTGCAGACTCGATGGTCATTAGCTCCCTGAGCTCTTTTTTAACGAGGTTAAGTAAATCGTTCAACCGACTTCACCCCCTTGATAAAGACTTCTTCAAGATTTTTCGCATCGTACTTCGCCTTGAGTTCGGCAGGAGTTCCCTGCATGATGATTTCTCCTTTGTTGATCATGGCGACACGGTCGCACAGGGATTCGACCTCGAACATGTTGTGTGAGGAAAGCAGAACGGTAACTCCGGATTTGGCTATATCCCGAATGAGTTCTCTGATGTCGTGGGCGTTCATTACGTCCAGTCCAGATGTGACTTCGTCCATGATGGCGAAGCGCGGAGCGGTCATTATTGCTCTGGCGATGAGCAGGCGTCTCATCATGCCTTTGCTGTATGTGTTGACCTTGCTGTCGATCCTATCGCCTAGATTAGCGATATCGATACCTCTCTGGCACATTATATCCGTCTCTTCATTGTCAGTGAAGAAGCCTGCAATAAAGCGCAGATATGTACGGCCGGTCAGGTCCTTGTATGCGCCCGCGTCCTCGGGAAGATAGCTGATGGATTTCCTGACCTCGTCACCCTGAGTTGCAACGTCGTATCCGCAAACGGTGATGCTTCCGGACGTGATGGTGATAAGCGTCGATATCATCCTGAGCGCTGTTGTTTTACCGGCACCGTTCGGGCCTATCAGGCCGAATATCTCTCCTTCCTTGACCGAGAAGCCGATACCTTTGACGGCCTCTATGTTCCCGTACATCTTGTGCACGTTATCCACGCGCAGAGTTTCCATGGAGAGCGCTCACGCATAGCGCGTTATTAAATTTATTGCATGGGCGTTAACTATGCTGAAAAATGGATATTTTCGGACCCGAAGGCCCGTAATTTGTTTTTACTCTTCGCCGGCCGCGGTGTTTCCCATGGCCTTGTTGAGGGTGTCCTGCAGCGACTGGTATTTCTCGCGCAGGCTCTTCTCCTGGCGGTCCAGGCTTTTGACCCTTATGTCCATGGTCTCCATCGAGTCTTCGATGTCCAGTTTGAGCGTGTCTTTGTCATCGACCTTTATCAGAAGGGACCCTACGTTCTTGTAGACGTCGCCGTTCGCCTTGCCGAGTTCCTCCAAAGTGCGCTGGAGCTCCCTGAGCTGGGCTTCCATCTGTACTTTCTGAGTGCTGACGTTCTGCAGCTGTTGCTGCACCTGCTGGAACTGAGTTATCTGATTCTGGAGCTGGGGGCTGATTCCGTTCATTGTATCACCTTATGATATTCTCTATGTCTTCCGTGATCGCTATGCATTCTAGATATGAGTTTAGCGCAGCCCTCATCGCAGATGAGTCCGCTGCGGTAATCTCCACCACAGCGGAATCTCCCTCGGAACGCACGGTCACGTGTGTACGGGGGAGGTCTCCTGTCTCGGGTCCGACGGATGCGACTATGCTGTCGGCATCTCCGGAACCGATGACGAGGACCGCAGTCAGCATATCATCAGTCTGACTTAAGGACCTTCTTGATGTTCGGTCTGTCCTTGAAGAAGATCTTCGAGCCGCACTTCTCGCACTGGAGACCCAGCGCGTTGACGTTCCTTATAGGCTCGTTGCATTTAGCGCACCTGTACATGCGTCGCCTCACTGCTCCGATACTTTGGAGATCTCTTTCTTGGTGGTGGGGGTGTAAGCTTGTGCTGCGAACTTCGTGTTGCAGCGGCTGCACTCCCAGATTCCGGAACTTACCCTCTTTACGGACGTGTGGTGGCACACTGGGCACTCGTGTCTCATCTTCTGCTGGGCCTCGATTGATTTGACCCTGTTGCGTACGACGACACCGTACCTTGCGCCGAACCTTCCGGAGCTACCTGCCTTGTTGGTTCTCTTAGACATTATATCACCCGATTATTTTTCTGATTTTGATTCCCGTTTCCACGGCCATGTCGAGACATGAGCTGAGTTCGTCGAGGGTGATTGAACCCTGGCCGCCCTTTTGCATGGCTCTGAAGTTGCCGTCATCGTCCGTCGCAATGGTCAGACGTGCAGAGGCAATGTGCTCCTCGTCGAAATTTGGGTCTAATATTAAGTCTTTTCCTATCTTGGCCGCGGTGACCGAGATCGGAGTGCAAGTGACCGGCATGGGATAGTTCTCGCCCTTGCCGTACTGCTCCGCCGGAACTATGGCGTTCTTAATCGCCAGGACTGCCGCGAGGTTGCAGGCGTCGAACAGGTTTCCGCAGTAGTCGATCACGTAGATGTCTATGTAGCACATCCAGACTTCCTGTCCGGGCGTTATGCACAGTTTGCTGACGTCGATCATTCCGGACTCGCGTATTCCGCGGTCCACGACACGTGCGAGCTCGATGGCGTCCTCTCCGGGAGGTCCGGATTCGAAGGATGCGTGCGCCATCGGGATCAGCTCCGCGCCGGTGGTCAGAACTCCGCTGTTCGGTGTGTCGGGGAACGGCGTACCGGGAATGATCTTCACTCCGGCTATTACGGTGGTCTCTCCCAGGCTTACTTTTGCGGAACCGTCCGCACTCTCAATGAGGCCGACCTCGAACTTGATGTCCCTGATGTCGGCCACTCCGCGGCCGTCGGCTCTCTTGCCTTCTTTGAGCAAGTTTACGATGTAGTCGCGCCTGATTTCTGAAATAATCTCACTGCTCATCGGAATCATCCTCCTCTCCGTCGACGGTGTAGCGTCTCTTAAGTGCGTCCTTCTGGAGGACGTATAGTTCTTTGCACCCTCCGACAGCCATCTCTATGGCGCGGTCGAACTCTTCGCGGGTCATGTTGCCGTCCATCTGGAGGAGGACGATCTCGTCCGTGCTCGGTACGATGGCCAAGGGGACGTCCGCCTGACCATAGTTGTCCTCTTCCTTGTTGAGGTCCAGCAGCACGTGTCCGTCGGCTTTTCCTGCGGCCATGGCAGGGATTATGTCCCTCATGGGTATTCCTGCGTCTGCCAGGGCGACCGATGCCGCGGTGAGCCCGGCGCACCTCGTTCCTGCGTTAGCCTGAAGGATCTCGATGTAGACGTCGATCGATGCACGGGGGAACAGACCGGTGAGGATCACGTTCTCGAGTGCCTCTGCCGTTATCTTGGATATCTCGACGGACCTCCTGTCGGTTCCGGGCCTCTTCCTGTCGCTTACCGAGTAGGCCTCCATATTGTACTTGCATTGGACTATGGCCTTTGTGGGGTTCTGCAGGTGCCTGGGGTGGCATTCCCTGGGTCCGTAGACCGCGGCGAGGACTTTGTTCTTTCCTATCTCTACGTAAGCCGAGCCGTCGGCGTTCTTGAGGACGCCGGCTTCGATCTTCACGTGTCTGTGCTCCTCTGCGGTCCTTCCGTCGATCCTAATGCCTTTTTTGTCAACTAATACAATGTCACTGTGTCCGCTCATGATCACTCATCTCCCTCTTCGTTCTCTTCTGCTTCCTCGTCCTGAGGGATTTCCTTTTCTAAAAATTTCTTGACCCTTTCGGTCAGATTAGACCTGACGGTCTCATCATCTATCATTTTGATCGCTTTAGTCGCGACGTCCGCATTGAGGCCATCGCCATCGATCCATATTGTTCCGTTCTGTCCGATGAATATGCGACAGTCGGTGATGTTTTTTATCATCTGTATCATCGACCCGCTTTTCCCGATGATCCTCGATACTTTGGTATGGGAGACATTCACGAGCCTCCCGCCCTCAAGTTTTCTCAGTCCGGAATCCTTCATTGTGACGGATATCTTGTTGCTCTCATCGACCATGAGGATTTTCAGCATGACGACGTCCCCGACGTTCAGGTACTTCGAGGTATCGCCAAATGCGACCTTCCAGGGCACTTCGCTCACATGGAGCGGTGCGGGATAGGGGGCGCCTATGTCGACCATCCAGTTGGAAGACCCTATGTCGTTGACCATTCCGATGACGGTATCTCCGGTCGCGGGCATGTAGCGCCCTCCCAGCGGAATCACGCTGATCGTGTTCTGACGTACCATTTTGACGCCGAGTATGCTGGCTCGGACCACGCCGTCCAGCACATATGTGTTCTCTCCCGCTTTCAGGTTACCGCCGTCCAATTTATCTCCTGGGACGACGACCTCGCGGGCGTTCTTTGCGTTATTATTGTCCATTCTATCACATCTTGAAATTAATTGAGCACCTTAACGGATGCCGTTCCCTTAGTCTTGTGCTTCAGCTTCTCGGACAGTTCCATAGTAAGTCCCGCAGGGACCTCCATGAGCCCCATCCATGAGCCGTCGCTTCCCCATTCCTCGCGTTCGACCACGCCATAGTGTACGATGTCGTCGTAGCACCTTGCGTAATCAGGGCCGCTCACTTTCACGACCACTCTGCTCTTCTCGAATCTGATCGGAAGCAGCGGCCTGAGAAGCTTCATCGCCTCGTCTATCTCCTTGTCCATGGGTTTGAACAGGTCCGGGCGGAACCTGGCCTCGTCCAGGGCAATTTCAATCCTCTGGGCAGGGTGGGGCAGCTTCGTCTGTGGGTTTATGGCGTTGGCGGCGATATGCGTTATTATCCGCCTGCGCTTCGCCTCGAGCATATCTCTCCTCTGCTCGGTGGTGATCTGCACCTCGCCCTTCTGTATCACTACTTTAGCTACGGCGAGAGGGTCCGTGGTGCCGAACACCTCTCTAAGCTTGTCCTCGGGGGGACGCGTCCCCTTCCCGGCGTTCTTAAAGACGTCCTCGACTGCCAGATATTCTGATAAGTCTATCTCTTTCCCACGTTTGATGAGGTCCATCGCCGCAGGGTCAAGAAGTATCTCGAATGTCTCGCCATGGCTCTCCAGCCTGGCCACTATGGCGTTTTCGAGGTCGACCATTTCCTTTTCACTCTTTGAGCAGTTCGGCAATCTCTTCTTCGGTGAGCCTGCGGAACTTCTTCCCGGTCTCCACGATACCGACCTCAACATTCGCTGCAACGGGTTTCTCTTCCATGGCACTGCCCAGCGCCTTCAGGGCGAGCTTAAGCGCGCCCTCGAAATCCATGCCGTCCTCATACTCCTTCTCGAGAATGTCCATGACGGCAGGGCGGCCGGACCCTATGCATGTCGCCCTGTAGGATACTAGCGCTCCCGAAGGATCAGTCTCGAAAAGGCTGATGCCCATGTCGTCGATACCAGCCATCAACATGGCCGTACCGAAGGGGCGTGCTCCGCCATACTGGGTGTAGTTCTGTTTGTAGTCGCAGATCTTCTTGACGAGCATCTCCACGGAGATGTTCTCGCCGTAGGTGATTTTGTGTACCTGGGCGCTCTTCCTCGCTTCTTCTACAAGGATTCTCGCATCTGCCACGAGGCCGGATGTCGCGCACCCAATGTGCTCATCAATGTCATAGATCTTCTCGATGGAGGCCGGCTCCACAAGTTTACTGGACACTTTTTTGTCCACGATGAGGGCCACGCCGCCCTTGTACTTCAGCCCTATGGTCGTGGTGCCCTTCTTCACTGCTTCTCGGGCATACTCGACCTGAAAGAGCCTTCCGTCGGGGGAGAAAACCGTAATCCCCCTGTCATAAGCCATTTGTCCTGGTTGCATGATGCTTCTCCTATAGTGCTCGCGGGTAGACAGGGGACTCAGTATATATTATTTCAGTGCCCACCTTTACTAGGGCCCACAGGGGGCCTGCGTTCCTTTTTCAGAGAACCGTAACGGTCCCTGAGGGACTTCAAAGTCCCCGACGTCCTGACCGATCTGGATCCCGGGAAGGACGATAACACGGTGGCAATGACACGTTCCGTATCTATCGGAGCGCATCTTATGGCAGCCATTCCCTCTCTGCACGAGATGACCTTGATCTGCGGCCCCAGTCCGAACACCGCCCGGGACAACGCACCTCCGTTAACCTCGGGGCCGACCTCGAAGACAATGTATCTGCGTCTTCCGCGTTTGCTTTTGACGGTCATCATACTTCAATCGTCTGCTTCTGTTTTATGTTTGCCCCTGCGTTCGGGGTGTTTTTCAACCTTTTCGTAAAGAGCGCCGCATTTTCCGCAGAGCGGACGCGAGCAGTCCACAGAACCGCCGCATGAGCAAATCAAAGTGCCGTCCCTTCTTGGGAACACAGCGCCGCAGGAACATATGCTCTCGTCCAGGAAACGACCGCAAACAGGACATCTGGTACGTTTAGGTTCGCCGACGGTCATTTTGCTATAGGGGCCTCCGCAGTAAGGACACATCCCCGTCGGAGAGGCGCAGCTGTCGTGGAACATCTTGCCGCAGTTGCATGTTGAGAGGGCGTTAGTTCCTATTTTTCCGAAGCAGATCGCGCACTTCTTCTCGGATTCGGAATCATCCAGAAAATAGGTAGCAATTCCGCTGGTCGGCCGCTTCAAAGCAACATTTTTTCTTACCGAGTTGAGCCTGGCCAATAGCGCGATGGATACTAAAATCGCCACAGCTGAAAAGATACCCAGCATATTAACGGTGTCGGTCAGGTCCATAATCTAGTAGATAAACATTTTGTATATATAATGCACGGAAGGGAAGAATAAATGCCCTAAACCAAGGCATACGAATACAAAAAATGTATGAACACAAATACAAAAATAATTGTAGAGTTATCTCATAAGCTAATATGGAAAAACCACATTTATTCAACTACCTGGCTCTGTTAAAAAAATCATTTACTAAGATTCTTTACGGAAAGTAATTTTTAGAAAATTCGAAGTTCATAATTAAAGTCGTTATATATTTAAATCTGTTGCGTAGAAGGGTTAATAATAAGAAATCATATACACCGGTACGTTCCAAAACTTCTTAGAACAACGGAGGCAAAGATTTGACCAAATCAGCATTAGTTATAGGAGGAGGGATTGCAGGTATACAGGCTTCGTTGGATCTTGCAGACAGAGGCATACACGTCTACTTGGTGGAGAAGGACCCCACCATCGGCGGAAAGATGTCCCGTCTCGACAAGACTTTCCCGACGAACGACTGCTCTGCATGCATTCTGTCCCCGAAAATGGCAGACTGTGCGGGTCACCCGAACATCTCGATGCTTACTTACCATGAGGTAATGAAGATCGACGGTGAAGCAGGGGACTTCAAAGTAACAGTCAAGAAGAAAGCTAGATACGTTAACCCTGAAGAGTGCACAAGCTGCGGCGACTGCATCGTTAAGTGTCCCGTGAAGGATATTCCCGATGAGTTCGAATACGGGCTCACCAAGAGGAAAGCGATCTATATCCCCCACGCCCAGGCCGTTCCCAGGGTTGCCATCATCGATGGAGAGCACTGCAGGATGATCCAAAAAGGAAAGTGCGGTCTCTGCCAGAAGGCATGCCAGAAGGGAGCTATACACTATGACGACAAGGACGAGGAGCTCGTCATCGACGTCGGATCCATAATCGCCGCCAACGGATTCCAGCTCTGGAACGCTGGGATAGCCACCGAATACGGATACGGCAGGATACCCAACGTCATCACATCTATGGAATTCGAGAGGTACATGTGTGCTTCCGGTTGCAGCAGCGGCCATATCGTTATGCCCTCCAGCGGCGAAGCGCCCAAGAGGATAGCGTTCATCCAGTGTTGCGGATCCAGGTCCCAGAAAGAGGGATGGAAGAAGTACTGCTCGTCCGTATGCTGCATGTATGCGACCAAAGAGGCAATGCTTACCAAGGAGCACATTGCAGATGTTGAAGAAGACATCTACTTCATGGACATAAGGTCCTACGGAAAAGAGTTCGAAGACTACATCCACAGGGCCGAAGACCAGTACAAGATCGGAATGATCAGAGGCGCCCGCGTCTCCAATCTCGAGGAAGATCCAGTCACCAAACAGGTGCTGGTCAACTTCACCGACTCGGACAACAACGGAAGGACAGAGGTATACGACATGGCCGTATTGTCTGTCGGACTCGTACCGCCGGACGGAGCCAAGGAATTCGCCGACATGCTCGGGATCGAGCTCAACGAGTATGGATTCTGTAAGACCAGCGTCTACTACCCTCTCGAGACCACAAGGAAAGGAATATTCGTCACCGGGTCTTTTGCGGCCCCCAAGGATATCCCGACATCCGTCGCAGAGGCGAGCGGTGCATCCGCAAAGGCTGGAAAGTACATTGTTGGCAAGGACTTCACGCCCTGCGCCCCCAAAGAGTATCCTAAGGAGAAGGACGTCGTCGGAAAGGAGCCCCGCGTCGGTGTTTGGGTCTGCCACTGCGGATCGAACATCGCGGGAACCGTTGATGTAAAGGCGGTCTCGGAATTCGCCGCGAACCTGCCTGGAGTCGTATACTCCACTAATGTAACTTACGCGTGCGCACAGGACGCTCTCAAGGCAATCTCGGAAGCAATCACTTCCAAGGACCTCAACAGGGTCGTCGTTGCCTCATGCACGCCCAGGACGCACGAGCCCCTCTTCAGGGAAGCATGTCAGGACGGAGGGCTTAACAAGTATCTCTGCAACATGGCCAACATCCGCGACCAGTGCTCGTGGATCCATATGCAGAACCCGGAAGCGGCAACCAAGAAATCCAAGGACCTCGTTAAGATGGCGGTCGCAAAGACCGTCCTCCTCGAGCCGCTCGTCGGATCTGACGTTCCTGTTAAGCAGGTAGCCGCAGTCATCGGTGGAGGAATCACCGGTATGACCGCGGCCCTCGACCTTGCAGGCCAGGGATTCGAGACCCACCTCGTCGAGAGGGAAAAGGAGCTCGGAGGATTCGCACGCAACTTCCACCACAAGGAAGACGGGGTCGAAGTGGCCCAGTTCCTCAAGGATACAATAGAGAAGGTCAAAAGCTGCAACCTGATCAAGGTGCACACCGGAGTGTCCGTCAAGGACATCCCGGGATACGTAGGCAACTTCATCGTGAAGCTGTCCGACGGGTCCGAGATCGAGGCGGGAGCGGTGCTTCTCGCAGTCGGTGCAAGCCAGTACAAGCCTACCGAGTTCAACTATGGAAAGGACCCAAAGGTCATGACCACGCTCGAAGCGGAGGCGAAAATCGCAGACGGCACCTTCAAGGGCGAGAAGATCGCGTTCATCAGCTGCGTCGGGTCCAGATCCAAGGACGTGGCGTACTGTTCCCGTGTATGTTGCTCGGGCGCACTGCGCAATGCGGTCCGGATCAAGATGGCCAACCCGATGGCGGATGTCACTTACTTCCACAAGGACGTCAGGACATACGGATTCCGCGAGGAACTGTACTATCTGGCATCCCAGCTCGGAATAAGGTTCGTGAGATATCCTGTCGAGGACGACCTCCCGGCATATGATGGAAAGAGAGTCAAGGCATTCGACGCCACTCTCGGAGCGGAGATCGAGATACCTGTTGACACAGTTGTTCTTGCAGCAGGCATGACTCCCGGTCGCGAGGAGAAGGAAGAGATCGCCAAGATGGTCAAGGTCCCCATCAGCAAAGACGGCTTCTATTTCGAGGCCCACCAGAAGCTGAGGCCGGTAGATTTCGCCACCGAAGGTGTCTTCGTTGCAGGAACCGCGCACTGGCCCAAATTTATGGACGAGTGCATGGCGCAGGCATCCGGAGCCGCTTCCAGGATGATCACCATCATCTCCAAGGACAAGCGCGTGTCCGAAGGCATAGTAGCATCCCCCAACCCGGAGAGATGCGACGGCTGCGGAGTGTGCGTGGGATGCTGTGACTACAATGCCATCAGCATCGTGGACTGCGGAAATGGGAAGTTGAAGAGCAGCGTCAACGCCGCACTGTGCAAAGCATGCGGAAGCTGTGTTGCTTCATGCCCGTCCGGAGCGATGGAACAGGCAGGATTCAAGAGCAAGCAGATATGCGCCGAGATCGACGCATTCCTTAACCCTGCAGGAGGGGAGTGATTACCATGGCAGATTTTGAACCAAAGATTGTAGCTTTCTGCTGCAACTGGTGCTCGTACGCGGGCGCCGACGGAGCAGGCGTAGCCAGACTCCAGATGCCCACGAACTTCCGCATCATCAGGACGATGTGCTCAGCAAGGATAGACCCGGAGTTTGTCCTCAGGGCCCTCTCCAAAGGTGCGGACGGAGTTATCGTCCTGGGATGCCACCCAGCAGACTGCCACTACATCGGTGGCAACTACAGGGCAAGGAGAAGGATATCCCTTCTCAGGATGGTCCTCGAGCAGTACGGATTCGACTCCAAGAGGCTAAACCTCGAGTGGGTCTCCGCGTCCGAGGCCACGAAGTTCCAGGCAACAATAACGAATTTCGTGAACACAATAAAGGAACTAGGCCCCACCCCTCTGGTGAAGGTCGTAGACCGCAAGGAAGCAGTAAAGGAGGCTGAGTAAATGGGATGGTGGGCAGACAGAAAGAAAAAGAAGGAAGAGGAGAAGGCAGCTAAGCCGGTCGCTTCCGAGAAGAAAGCCACCACTGTGAAGGCAGCCGATGGCGGAGCGTGCGAGTGCGCAGTCGACAAAGAGCCCATCGGGCTCGCCGCTGCAGACCTCGGACCCCTGCTCCCCGGAGCCCCGCCGAACGGCAAGGTCAACCTTGCTATCTACTGGGCGGCCGGTTGCGGCGGATGCGATGTATCCATCCTCGACTCTAACGAGAGGATCCTGACCATCGGCGACATGGCCAACATAGTGATGTGGCCAATCGCTATCGACGGTAAGGAAAAGGACATCGCCGCCATGGAGGACGGTTCGATCACCGTATCCATGATCAACGGTGCGGTCAGGAACAGCGAGAACGAGCACATGGTGAAGCTGCTCAGGAAGAAGTCACTGATCGTCGTTTCCTACGGAACGTGCGCATGCTTCGGCGGAACCCCTGCCCTTGCGAACCTCGTGCCCGGTGGAAAGGACGAGATTCTGGACTATGTCTACACCGAGACGCCGAGCTCGGCGGCCTTCCAGAAAAAGTACAGCAACGTCAAGCCGACAATCCCTCAGACGTCCACAACCGTCCCCGAGGGAGAACTGACGCTCCCGTTGATGTATGATACGGTCTATTCTCTGGATCAGGTCATCGATGTCGACTACTACATACCGGGATGCCCCCCTATGCAGGAGTCCATCTCGCACCTGCTCAAAGCAGTTGCCGACTTCGCTTACAAAGGCGTTGCGCTGCCTCCGAAGGGAACAATGGTCGGAATCACGTCCAAGACCCTCTGCGAGGAGTGCCCCAGGAAGAAGGATTACAAGAGGATAGTTGAGGTTAAAGAACCCTACCAGGTTGACACCAACAACGACCAGTGCCTGGTCGATCTGGGCATATTATGCCTCGGAGCGGCCACGATGGGCGGGTGCGGAGCAAAGTGCACCAGGGTCGGACAGCCCTGTCGCGGATGCTACGGACCCTCGCCGGATGTTCAGGAGATCGGATCGAGCGCTTTCACGGCTATCGCTTCCCTCTTCCCGGTCATCGACGAGGACCCGCTCATGGGTGAGGACAAGGTCGACGAGATCATGAGCCAGATAAAGGACCCGCTCGGGTACTTCTATGCGTTCTCGATGTCTAAGTCACTGATTAGGAGATCCGTCAAGGAAGGAGGTCAGTAAATGGCCGGACCTATTATTTGGGATGAGAAACATAAGACAGATAAGAAGAGGGTCGTCATAGATCCCATTACCCGTCTCGAAGGACACGGCAAGATCGAGATATTCCTCGACGACAACGGAAACGTAAAGAACGCATACTGGCAGGTCCCGGAGCTGAGAGGCTTCGAAAGATTCTGCATCGGAAGAAAGGTAACCGAGATGAACCAGATCACCGCAAGACTTTGCGGTGTATGTCCCGGTGCGCACCACATGGCCGCTACCAAGGCAACGGACGGATGCTACAACACCAAGCCTACCGAGGCGGCGTTCACCATCAGGGATGCGTTCTACCACGCCCACTTTGTGCACAGCCACATTGCGCACTTCTATGCACTTGCGTCAGCTGACTTCGTTTGCGGACCCGCCGCACCCGTTGCCCAGAGGAACGTGCTCGGAGTCGTTGCGACCGTGGGTCTCGAGCTCGGAGGAGCGGTCCTCGCTACCCGTGCAAAGGCACAGAAGATCCAGGCCATGATAGGCGGAAAGGCCACCCACCCCGTAATGGGAGTCCCGGGCGGAGTCACCAAGCCGATCAACAGCGAGGAGCAGAAGGAGATGGAAGCGATGGCGAAGGATATGGTGGACTTCTCTCAGACGTCCATGAAGGTCCTGAAGGACGTCGTGCTCGGAAACAAAGAGTACGTCGACATCATCGCCAACCCCGACCTCTATTACAACGAGACCTACCACATGGGAATGGTCAATGAGAAGAACCAGCTCGAGTTCCATGACGGACCTGTCAGGGTCGTCGACCAGAAGGGCAGGGAGTTCGTAAAGTACGAGCCCTATGACTATTTGGACAACGTCTCAGAAGCGTCCGAGGAGTGGAGCTACGAGAAGTTCCCGTACCTCAAGAACGTCGGATACAAGGGAATGGTCGCAGGGCCGGACAGCGGCCTGTACCGTGCATCTCCCCTGTCTAGGCTGAACGTCGCCGAGAGCATCTCCACGCCGTTGGCCCAGGCCGAGTTCGAGTACTACCACGGGTTCTTCAAGGACCTTGGGGTCGAAGGCCCCATCCAGCACACGCTGGCCACCCACTGGGCAAGGATCATCGAAATGATTTACGCCGCAGAGAAGTGCCTGGCTGATATTCAGAGCGACAAGTTCGTCGACCAGAACGTCAAGCAGCACGACGTCATGCCCGGAGGACGCGGCGTCGGTATCGTCGAGGCACCGAGGGGAACGCTCACCCACGACTACACTTGCGACGAGAACGGAATCGTTACCGCCTGCAACATGATAGTCGGAACCACCAACAACAACGGACCGATAAACTGCGACGTTGCCAAGGTGGCCAAGGGCCTGATCCACAACTTCGAGGTTTCTCCCGGTCTGCTGAACATGGTGGAGATGGCGTTCAGGGCATACGACCCCTGCAACTCCTGTGCCACCCACAGCCTGCCCGGACAGATGCCGATGACGGCCGAGATCAGGTACGCAGACGGCTCTCTCCTCGAGACCGTCTCCCGCAACTGAGCGAAAAACAGGGGGGGGGGAAGAACCCCCCATTCCAACTTTTTACTTTTTTCATTTTCTCTTCTTCCAGCGGGAGCGGTCGCGTCCCTCCAGGAGCATGTCCTTGCGCTTTCCGAGGTCCATTCCGTCAAGAAGGTATATCCTGGCATTATCAAGGTCCAGCAATTCGCTGTTGAGGATCGGGCCGAGGAGAGGCTCGCCGATAATATTAACGGGAGATCCGCCCAGCATTTTGTTGAAGGCCGGGACTACTACGAACTCCGACGGCAGCATACCGTATTTTTCAGAAGCGACCGAAGCAAACCTACCGCGTAGCCAACAAGGCTCCGTGGTGACCTTTCCAACGCCGTCCCTGAACATGACCGCCGGATGGTCATGGGCCAATACCAGCGTGTTGCACTCCATCACCTCCGGAGAGGGCCAGGTGTGTCCGTGCACATAACCGACGTCGCCGATCTTTAGACCGGACGCCGGACGTATCCTCACGCCGCCGGGAAGGAATTCCTCAATGTTGGTATCATGGTTTCCTCTCACAACATCGATGTCATCGAAATACTCCAGGAGACTGTCGAAGAATGCAGGTATCTCACGATACTCCTGCTTAGATGTGCCAGGAACAGAGTCTTTAATGTCTCCGAGAATGATAAGTCTGTCACAATCTTTCGATGTTTCTACTATAGAATCGAACATTTCCCATGTTCTCGTGATCACATGGAACCCTTTGGACAATAAATGAGATTCCAATCCGATATGGAGATCCCCAATTATCAGCGTTCTGTCGTATTTCAGGGCAGGAGTTCCGCTGATCGGCTGAAGGTCCATTTTACTCCTTCAGCTCATTTTTAAGAACGATCGGAATCTTCTCTATGACGTCCGTGGCTATCAGACCGTACGACCTTTCGGAGAATCCGTATTCTCCCGCTTTGCCGCAGATGTATGCCCCAAGGCACGCGGCATCGAAAGACGTCATGCCCTTCGACATAAGGCCTGCAACGATGCCTGCCAGAACATCGCCGGTACCGGCCCCGGTCATGGCAGGCGTACCGGTGGTGTTCTTTTTAGTGCGTACTCCATCAGAAATAATGTCAGTATTGCCTTTGAGGAGAATAATGGAGCCCGTAGAATAAGCAAGGGCGCGAACATCCTCTTCCCCGAACGTGTCGGCTCCTCCGAGCTTTATGAACTCTCCTTTGTGCGGCGTTATAACTACAGGGACATTGGCAATAAAACCGGCGCCGATGGCGCCGATGGCATCTGCGTCTATGACCAACGGCACTTCGCATCTGAATACAAAATCCCTCACGGCTTCGATTGTATCGATGTCGGTCCCGAGTCCGGGACCTATCAAAACCGTGTTGTAGCTCTTCGACTTATTCAGTAAGTGTGGCACATGCTCGGATCTTAGGAACTTTCCACTCAGCGGTTCGATCATGAAGACCGGAGAGAAAGAGGCAATTGTCTGAGCGATATGCTCCGGAACGGCAATATTTACAATATCTGCGCCCACACGCAAAGCAGCCAGTCCAGACATCGCCGGAGCCCCGTAGTAAGGGCCTCCTCCTATCAGCAAAACACGGCCGTTAAGGCCTTTATGGCTATTAAGTGCAGGTATCGGGTACCTAAGCATATCTCCTGGACCAACGTTGTTTACGGCCACTTCCGGTATACCTATGTCTGCGATAATAATCTCTCCAGAGTTTTCTGTGTTCATGCTGTTTTTGACATCATGGAAAGTCACCGTGACATTCGGTCTGATGCTATCCCGGCAACCTAGGCCCGAAGGTACGTCAGCAGAAACAATCAGCCCCTTAAACGAACGTGCCAGTATGATATAATCTAAATATTGGCCACGAGGATTGCCGGCCCGTCCGGTCCCCAATGCGCAGTCTACAAGTATGTCATATTCGTCAAATGACACATCTTTGAAATCGATTACGGGGCAGCCGAGATTTAAAAAATAATTCTTTGAAGCGTCAGAATGTATCGAAGAAGCAGGCCCGATCAGACAGACGGTTACGTCTTCATCCTTCATCCCGGCCGTCGCAGCGAAGCCGTCCCCTCCGTTGTTACCTGAGCCGCAGACAAAAAGGAATCTCTTGCCCGCGTATCTATTCTTAAGGACTTCAGCAAGCTTCAAACCGGCATTGCCCATCAAAGTTACGGTATCCACACCTGCAGCTTCAGCGTTGATGTCCAGGATGCGGAATTCCTTCGCAGGCATCATCCGGATCACTTCTGATTTTTTACCAAGACTTCGCCGATGCGCGGAATAATCTCAGTCTTGCTCATTTTTCCCTTCTCAACGCGTATACAACCTCTCTTCGATGCTGCGTTGCCCGGGTATGATTTGCCATCGGCTATGCGATATTCTAAATCCAATATCATTGCACCTTTGGCAATCAAATCCAGGTCGGGATTCTTGACACAAAGGGACTTCGGGAGCCTTCTTCCTTCCCCGCGAGTCCTCTCGATGTCGAAATATTCCGGCCAAATTATAATGGCGTTGTCTTCGTCGTAGACCATAATAAGCACCGTATCGCATGATACGATTAAAATTGATTGCAGGAGGCAGGCAAGGGCCGCCTAATCAGGCGGCCCCTGAAAAGTAGATTACTCAGATCAGAACGGCGTTTACTACCCCGTCCTGTCCAGGCCTGGAAGTGACGACTGCCTCACCGATTTCGGTGGATATGGTCGCTCCCTTGTTCAGAATGTTACGCTGAACGTAGTTGGGGTCGGTGGGGTTGGATTTGACCTTTATGATCTTTACTTTTTTCGTCGCGTTCGTCTTCTTGTCGATAACGTTTGCAAACTCAGCAGTGAGCACGCCAATCTTCAAGTTGCCACCCATTCCGCGGAATACCTTGGATGTCTGGGGGCCGATCTTGGTGAATTGTTTCTCTCTGCCGATCTCGAACTTTCTCTTACCGGCGCATAGCACACGCCTGCCTCCGGTAGACTTCCTTTTGGATTTACCCTGCCAAAGTGCCATTCTAATCGAACCCACTAAACATGGTGCCCTATAAAAAGCTTTGTGGGTTCCTTTAATCCATGGGACCAATTAGTTCGGCGCTGGCATGACCGTTTTCGAGATCTATGATGGCGCATCTGCCTTGTCTGGCCGGTCCTGGGTTGACAAAAAGGGTCCCATTCAGCTCTATCGCACCAATCGCCTCATGGACGTGCCCAGACAGTGCCAGCACAGGCTTGTATTCATCCACTATCCGTCTCACGGATTTGCTGCCGACGTTAAGGCCCGACGGTATCATATCGAGCACGCCGTAGGACGGGACATGCGTCATGAGCACCATGTCTTTCCTGGATATGGGTTTGAGCCCTTTGTAAAGCTCATCCTCCGTAAGTTCGAACGGTGTCCCGAATATTGTGATATTAGATCCGCCAAGCCCGGCGAAGTATTGTCCCCTGATATCGACTCCCTTTCCGTGCATATCATGGGCCGCTTCAGAAATCTTTTGCGGAAAATCCCTGGGGTCGCAGTTGCCCGGTATAGCATAGACGTCTGAATTGATAGAAGAAATAATCCCGACCGCATCTTCTCCAGTGCCCATATCGGTAACGTCTCCGAGGAACAATGTGAATTCTGGCTTGTACTCGTCGATTCTGCTGTTTATCAAATCGAGCATTGATATTTTTTGATGAAAATCGGTAATGACAAGAAATCTCATGAATTTCTATACAGTGAGGAAATTATAATACATTTTGCGCACAGCGCGGATACTGGCATCGAGCTCGGGCGCGGGAGCCCGCACGAGATAGATATTTACCGCAGTGTCATGAACTCTAAGGCGGTCGCATACCCATATGCGGGTTAAAACCAATGCCGATATTGAAATAAGGTATCCGGGCGAGCGTCAGCGTGTGCGCTCGACCAAATAGTCGCGCATATATGCGCGCGCTGAGCGCGGAAATAGTCGGAATAAGAATTTCAGAAATTAAATTGAGAAATGGCGTGGGGGGCGAGATTCGAACTCGCGGGTCCTTTTGGGACAATAGATTAGCAGTCTATCGCCTTACCAGGCTGGGCCACCCCCACAATGCCTTGGGGTATGGGGTCGGGATATTAAAGTTTTGGATATTTCGCCGATCGGAGCATATTTGAGGTTCAGATATGGTTTTTCAGCTCAAAGTTCCGGCATCTGGGGGTAACAATCTCGATTAACGGTGGCGCCTTTGCGCAGTATTTTATATGGGTTCTGTATTGTTCAAATCCCCGATATGCGAGGAGGAATAACAGCATCAAAACTGTTATATACTCAACCGCAATACGAGGAGATGCGCGGCTTGGAAGGCCGGTATGGAAACGTACTGGCTTCGAAAGTTGCGGCACATGGAGAGTCAAGATCTCCGCCTTTGGGCGTGCACTCTTGAACTCTGACGTTCGATGCTACGAATGTTCTGTTGACGGAACATTCGATAAGAGTGAGCCGTTTGACAGGACAGTGGTGAAACATGGTAAACTGCCAGTTTCAAAAATTTCATCCATCCAAGACGATTACATAAAGTCATAGGATTTGACTCCGGTTGATCCTGCCGGCGGCCACCGCTATAGGAATTCGATTAAGACATGCGAGTCGAGAGTCGTAATGGACTCGGCGGACTGCTCAGTAACACGTGGATAACGTGCCCTTAAGAGGAGGATAATCTCGGGAAATTGAGGATAATACTCCATAGATCATGGGATCTGGAATGACCCATGGTTCAAAGTTCCGGCGCTTAAGGATCGGTCTGCGGCCTATCAGGTAGTAGTGGGTGTAACGTACCTACTAGCCTACGACGGGTATGGGCCTTGAGAGAGGGAGCCCAGAGTTGGATTCTGAGACACGAATCCAGGCCCTACGGGGCGCAGCAGTCGCGAAAACTTCACAATGGGGGCAACCCCGATGAGGGAATTCCTAGTGCTAGCACATTTGTGTTAGCTTTTCTTTAGCTTAGAAAACTAGAGGAATAAGGGCTGGGTAAGACGGGTGCCAGCCGCCGCGGTAATACCTGCAGCCCAAGTGGTGGTCGATTTTATTGAGTCTAAAACGTTCGTAGCCGGTTCGGTAAATCTTTGGGTAAATCGGGGGGCTTAACCTCCCGACTTCCGAGGAGACTGCCGAACTTGGGACCGGGAGAGGCTAGAGGTACTTCTGGGGTAGGGGTAAAATCCTGTAATCCTAGAAGGACCACCGGTGGCGAAGGCGTCTAGCTAGAACGGATCCGACGGTGAGGGACGAAGCCCTGGGTCGCAAACGGGATTAGATACCCCGGTAGTCCAGGGTGTAAACGCTGCAGACTTGGTGTTGGAGGCCCTTTGGGGGCATTCAGTGCCGGAGAGAAGTTGTTAAGTCTGCTACTTGGGGAGTACGTCCGCAAGGATGAAACTTAAAGGAATTGGCGGGGGAGCACCGCAACGGGAGGAGCGTGCGGTTTAATTGGATTCAACACCGTAAAACTCACCAGGGAAGACTGTTACATGAAGGCCGGGCTAAAGACTCTGCCAGATTTTCAGAGAGGTGGTGCATGGCCATCGTCAGTTCGTACCGTAAGGCGTTCTCTTAAGTGAGATAACGAACGAGACCCTCACCGATAATTGCTACTTATCCCTCCGGGGGTAAGGCACATTATCGGGACCGCTGGCGCTAAGTCAGATGAAGGAGAGGTCAACGGTAGGTCAGTATGCCCCGAATTTCCTGGGCTACACGCGCGCTACAAAGGGCGGGACAATGGGTTCTGACACCGAAAGGTGCAAGCAATCCCGAAACCCGTCCGTAGTTCGGATTGAGGGTTGTAACTCACCCTCATGAAGCTGGATTCCGTAGTAATCGCGAATCAACAACTCGCGGTGAATATGCCCCTGCTCCTTGCACACACCGCCCGTCAAACCATCCGAGTTGGGTTTCAGTGAGGTTACCTCTAATTAGGGTATTCGAACTGAGATTTAGCAAGGAAGGTTAAGTCGTAACAAGGTATCTGTAGGGGAACCTGCAGATGGATCACCTCCTAAGCAGGGTGGGGTTCACACCCCACCCTCAACCAAAATTAAGTGTGTATAAAAACGAAATAAGCAAGGAAATTCTAAACGGATTTCCCGCGATTCCTTGGCAGCTTGCCATGCACTAAACGTAGCATCGAACGTCATATGATTTTTTTAATATTTTCCTATAAACTATACTGATACGTATGTTCCGTGAGGAGTTGTATGCGTGTCAGACGTTCTTTTGAAGTCGGCCGAAGGCATAAATGCGATTTTGCCAGAAGCGATCATGGTGCGCGATAACGCGGGGAACGCCATATGTGTCGATATCCTCTGTCGCGGGGGTACCGTTGGCGACCTAATCATGTTCAACGTTGATAAATTTGAAACGGTCCGCATGTACGGCAAGCGGTGACGCGATTCCTGGTGTGAATGGGAAAGAATGCGGGCGCAGGGGCCAATCGAAGAGGTACGCGAAGCAATCTGGGAAATCGGGGCTGGAGAGCTCCTATGTCTCTGAATTCGAAGCCGAAACATTCAGTTCCAATATTCGGTTTGCTCGTTATCCGCCGGTTGCAGCATATGTCGCCTCTCAGATTCTCTCTCACGGATTCTTCTATTCGGAATCGTTCGGAGCGTAGACCGTCTGCATATCAGGGCCAATGAGATGTCGATCGGCACATATTTTCTTTCGTCAAACTCGGGTTTTATCCGAGCAAAGCCATCACTAAGGACTCGGCCGATGCAAGATCCCCCTCATCAGGTTTCCACATTGAGCGGATGTTCTCATCTATGACTTGGAAACCAGCATCCGTCAGCTCTCTTTTCAGGATGGTCACGCCCTCGCCGCTCCATCCGTAGCATCCGAATGTTGCAGCTTTCTTGCCTTTAAATTTCAGGGACTTCATGAAGCGAACGGTGCCGCTGACGCTGGTGAGCACATCGCCGCCCACAGTAGGGGAACCTATCGCTATTGCTTTGGACCTGAAGATTTCGGCCATTATCTCGCTCTTATCCGCTTTGGAGCAGTTGAATACCTTCACAACTGTCCCGGGGCTGACCTTCGCGACGGCTCCAGCAATCTCATGGGCGATGGCCGCGGTGCCCTGCCACATGGTGTCGTACACTATTGTGAGCTGGTCTTCCTGGTATGCGGCGGCCCATTCGGCATATTTTTCGACAATCTGCATAGGATCGTCCCTCCATATGACGCCGTGGCTCGGGGCGATGATGTCCATTGGTAATTTCATGGATTTTATCTCGTCTATCTTCTTAGAAACGAAGGATGAGAACGGGTTGAGTATGTTAGCGTAATACTTCGTCGCTTCCTTCTCCAGTATACACTGGTCTGCAGTGTCGTTAAAGAGCCCTCCAACGGCGAAGTGCTGGCCGAAGGCGTCGTTGGAGAAGAGGACGTTATCCCCCGTCAGATATGTGGCCATACTGTCGGGCCAGTGGAGCATCCTCATCTCTATGAAAATGAGATTCTTGCCGTTGCCTATGTCCACCGAGTCACCGGTCTTGACCGTTCTCAGGTCCCATCCTCTCTTGCCGTACTGTCCTTCCAGGCTCTTAACGGCGTTGGCGGTGCAGTATATCGGTACGTCAGGAATATTTCTCATGAGTTCGGGCAGTGCCCCGGAATGGTCGGCCTCTCCGTGGTTAATCACTATGATATCTATATTTTCCAGGCCGACCTCTTTCCTGAGATTGTCGACGAATTCTGCCCCATGCGGCGTCCAGACAGTATCAATTAGCACGGTCTTGCCCTCCTCGACAAGATATGCGTTCTGACTTGATCCGTTCATTATGGTGAAGTCATCTCCGTGGAACTTCTGAAGTTCCCAATCCATATATCCGACCCAGCTGACGTTGCCCTTGATATTCTCTTTCATGTCTGCACTCCCACGGTAATTGTTCTATGGCCGAGGCCATTATAATATTGTATACATCGGCGGGCCGATCGTTCTCAAACTGGAAGCCGATGGTTTCCGCAGCTATATTTATCGGAACGATGTTGAACCGATATGAGCGACGGGGTCAGGGCGTCATTGCCTGGTTTCATTGTTTGGACCCTCTTCCTGCTTCTTGCGGTCAATCTGATAATCCTCTCTCGGACCGGATTCCTGGAATCGTTTTTGATGACCTTGTTCGCAGCATTCTCGGCTGTTATCGCTACGGAAGGGGTGCACGAGATATTAGGAAACAGGCCCATCGGTACGTTGAAAGAATTTTCTTCGATGTCCCGTGAGGAACTGTCATTGTATGATCAGAAGAGGATCTCCACAGTGAATGGCATTCTGCACATTATTTCGGGATGCATGATCGGTGCATCTCTTTTCCAAAGGTCGTTTTTTTCAGAGGAATTCGTATTGGTGCTCTTTTTCAGGTCCCTGATCCCTGTGGCGATAATGTTGGCTCTCGGAAGTTATTGGGTAAATTACGGAAGATTCTTCAAGACCGGCGAGGGGAGAAAGGCCAGTAAGGCACGTGGTATGGGAGCAGCGGCAAGGACGACCTTCTCGCTATTCGTGTCCATCGGTGCCTCATACGGTCTTGCGCGCTTTTTTGAACTGATATGAGCCAGATTCAGAATTATAATGGTAGTCCTGCCCGGATTCGAACCAGGGTCGCCGGCTCCAAAGGCCAGCATGATTGACCGCTACACTACAGGACTCTAAACGGTTATCTGCTTCCGTTATTTAACGTTCTTCCGATGAGGTAAGTCGAGCTGCACCCGGTTATCTCGACATCGCAAAAAGTACCCAGCGGAATGTTCCCGGATATCCCTACGGGCCTGTAGTTATCGGTCCTGGCGATCACAGAACTATCCTTTCCCTCTTCAGTAACGAGGACATTGAAGGTCCTTCCCACAAGCTTCTCGTTATTGGCAAGCTCGACCTCGTTCTTTACATCGGTGAGCTCGGTCGAACGGGCTTTGATCAGACGTCCGTTGACCTGTTCCATCTCCGCCGCCTTCGTCCCGGGACGGGGCGAGAACCGCGTTATATTGACAGTATCGGCCCTGAGTTCGCGCAACAGCCCTACGCTTTTCATATGGTCTTGTTCCGTTTCCCCCGGGAATCCGGCTATCATGTCGGTAGAAATGCTGATCTCGGGGTATCTGGCACGTATGGATTTAACCAAAGACAGGTACTCTCCTGCGGTGTATCCCCTCTTCATGGCCTTGAGTACGTCGTCGCTCCCGCTCTGTACGGGGATATGCAGGAATTTATAGACTCTCGGATCTTCAAAAACGTACATCAGTTCGTCGGCTACCGGGGAGAGCCAGTCGGGGTTCATCATGCCGATGCGGACCCTGAAATCCCCCGGGACCTCAAGCATCCTGGAGAGAAGATCGGGCAGGCTGGAGCCGATGTCGCGGCCGTAGCATGCAGTGTCCTGGGCAGTAACGAGGATCTCCTTCGCCCCTCTTTGAACCCTTTTTCTGAACTCTGCGAGAAGCTCGTCCCCTGGATAACTGAGAAGCTTTCCTCTCGCGAAACGGGTGATGCAGTACGAGCAGGCGCCCAAGCAACCCTGGGCTATCGGCAGTATCGCCGAAGTGCCAGTCTCCATATTGTCTAGAGGGTGCCAGCATCCGTATTTATTTCCAACCTTATCAGAGAACTCGGAATAACTTTTAGGAGGTATGATCAACGAATCGGGCAACCGCACAGATATTCTTCCGGGCTGTACCTCGGCCATGCAGCCAGTGACTATGACCTCTTTACCCATTCTTCTGAGTTCGGTCATCCTTTTGACCATTTTCTTTTCTGTTGCATCGACCACGGTGCAAGTGTTCAAAATGACCACGTCCGCTGTTTCTGCGGACGCAGCCTCTTCGTATCCCATGCCAGACATACGTTCGGAGAGCTGCGCCCCCTCGCCGTAGTTCATCGTGCATCCGTAGGATTCGACGAAATATCTCATGGATATCAGCGGGTTACGGCCTCGTTCGTCACCTGGCCGAAACCGGTCTTGTTCGATATGTTGGTGACCTTGGCATGTACGCGGGCCCCTTTGGTTGTGCCCGGGACGATTATTACGAAATCATTGTACTTGCCTATTCCGTCCCCCTTCTTTCCGACGTCGGTTATCAGTATTTCGAGGATATCTCCCACTTTCAGTGCATTGGCGTCTGTCTTGATCGTCTTGCGGACGGCGATGGGCCTGCGTGCACCGCACGCCTCGCACTCCAATACCATGACTCTGTCTTCTTTCACGATCTTCGTATCGGGGCGTCCGCATTCGGTGCACACGACGTAGGTGTCCATGTATTGCTGAAGTCTTTCGGAGATGGTCTGAGATGAGATTTTAGCCTTGAAGACCGCCCTTCTGTTGTCAATGTCGCCAGGCGCCCCCAATTCTCTGAGGAGGAAGTGCAAAAGATGCTGAGGGTCGCGTCTGACCTTGTCGGCGATATCCATGAAGTTCCTGAGGATGGTAATCTTACCTTCCTGTATGATGTCCAGTTCCGGAAGTACGAACCTCTCGTGGCTCTCGATAGTCTCCGGTAGGTTCATCTTCGCTCTGCCGAGCAATGCCAAGTAATCTTCTTCGTTCCCCATTTTATCTCCTGTGTCCGCTAAGCCGAGTAGGACTTAAAGGTTATGCTCGCGCGCAGGTGTATGCTTTTATGGTTTGGTCACATCACGTCATCATGCGCCCATCTTTTTCCGAAGCCGCAGACGGCACGATGGCTTCGTATATCATGGGGCTCGTGGAGGTCGCAGAAAGGCCCGGCATGATATCATTCGCCACAGGTCTTCCGGACAATTCTTTCTTCGACACAGAGGGCCTGAAGGAATCCGTCGACAGGGTGCTAACCGGCGATGAAGCGTGCTCGGCGCTCCAATACGGGGCGACGGCAGGGTTCCGTCCGCTGAGGGAGAAGATCGCGGAAAGATGCAGGTCCGAACTGGGATTCGAAGCCTCCGCGGACGATGTTTTCATGACCAACGGATCGCAGGAATGCTTCGACCAGCTGGGCAGGATGTTCCTGAACCGCGGCGACACTATGGCGGTGGAGAACCCGGGATATCTCGGCGCTCTGCAGTCGTTCTCTTCGTACGGGCCGGTCTTCAGAGCGGTAGAGATGACGGACGACGGCCCCGACGGGGAGATGCTGTGCGATGCGGTGGAGGGCGGGGCCAAGATGTTCTACTCGATCCCAAATTTCCAGAACCCGTCAGGCAGAAGCTATTCAAGATGTGCCAGACTTGCAGTTTCAAAGATTATCGAAGGTTCCGGTTGCCTTCTGGTGGAGGATGATGCTTACGGGGAGCTTGGATACGAAGGGCGTCCGGGAAGCACTATCAAAAGCATTGCTCCCGAGGACACGGTACTTCTGGGCTCTTTCTCCAAGACAATATCGCCTGGCATGAGAGTCGGATGGATGATTGTTCCCGAGTGGATGAGGGAGGTTGCCAACAGGTCCATCGAGGCGGCATCTCTGCAATCCGGATTGTTCTCCCAGAGGGTGATCGACGACTTCCTGTCGAACAAAGACTATGAAGATTACCTGTCATCGCTTCGCAGGGGCTACAAAAACAAGAAGAGAATATTTGTCGATGCGATGGAAGACCGTCTCCCGGAGGAGATGCGATGGAACGATCCGGCGGGCGGAATGTTCATATGGCTCAGGTCGCCGGCCGGAACCGATGCAATGAAACTTTTCGAACTGGCACTTGATAAAGGTCTGGTCACTATGCCGGGTCGCCCTTTCCACATAAAGGGCGGGGAGAATACGGTCCGCCTCAATTTTGCCACTCCCGATTTCAGGGAAATCGAGGATGGTATGAAGATACTAGGAGAGGTGTGCAGACATCTCTATTGCCCATAATGCTACCATATATGCGTAATAATAGATATGGTACCAGGAATCGTAAAAGGTCTTAAATAGGGAGTTATGATAGCCATGTTCCGCATACTGACCCGTCTATACGTGGTCTTTAAATACGCTTGAAATATCGCGTGATATACTCGACGAAGGTGAAAGTTTGGGAAATGGTCTAAACACCGCAAGGAAAATGAAAGTGGACAGGCAGAAGTTCCGCTGGCTCGACAGAGGATACAAGAAGAGAGTGCTCAGGCTCAGGGAGAAGTCAGACCCGCTGGAAGGGTCCTCCCAGGCCAGGGGCATCGTGCTGGAAAAGGTGGGCATAGAGGCTAAGCAGCCGAACTCCGCCATACGCAAGTGCGTTAAGATCCAGCTGATAAAGAATGGACGCCAGGTCACAGCTTTCGCAGTGGGCGACGGAGCCATCAACTTCATCGACGAGCACGACGAGGTGCTCATAGAAGGTATCGGCGGGAGGATGGGCCGTTCTTACGGAGACATCCCCGGTGTCCGTTTCAAAGTAATCAAAGTAAACAACGTCTCCCTCGATGAAATGGTCAGAGGAAGGACGGAGAAACCGGTTAGGTGATTTTCATGGTAGATGAAGTAGTAGAAGGAACGGTTGAAGCCACCGAGGTGCTTTCCGCACCCAAGGCTCTGATGTTCGGTAAGTACGACACGACAGAGGTCGTAGTAGGAGACGGAGGTCTGGCAAAATACATCGACCTCACCCCGACGAACATTCCTCACTCCGGAGGAAAGCATGCAAACAGATGGTTCGGAAAGTCGAAGTTGAGCATTGTCGAGAGGCTCATCAATGACATTATGAGGACCGAGAAGTACACGGGCAAGAAGATGAAGGCTTACAAGACCGTTTCCCAGGCCTTTGACATCGTTGCCACTAAGACCAAGCAGAATCCGATACAGATCCTTGTGACAGGGCTCGAGAACGCCGCGCCCAGGGAAGAGATCACCAGACTTCAGTTTGGAGGAATCTCCGTACCCAAGGCCGTTGACATTTCGCCTCAGAGGAGGCTAGACATCGCTCTGCGCAACCTGAGCACAGGGGTAGTCCAGTCATCGTCCAAGAGCAAGAAATCAATATCTGAGTGTCTGGCCGATGAAATGTTGCTAGCATCCAGAGGGGACATGCAGTCCTTCGCGGTAGCCAAGAAGGAAGAGATCGAAAGGGTGGCCCAGGCCGCCAGGTGATCGTAACCGGTGTGTGAAACCAATGGGAAGGAAAGAAGATAACGTACATAAAGCAACTAAAATAATGAGTACGCCCCAGTTCATCAGGAACATCGGTACAGCGGCCCATATCGACCACGGAAAGACCACTTTCTCGGACAACCTCATTGCAGGTGCCGGAATGATGTCCTCGGAGCTCGCAGGGGAGCAGCGTGTCCTGGATTTCGACGAGCAGGAATCGGCAAGGGGAATCACGATCAACGCTGCGAGCGCATCGATGGTTCATAGGTGGGAAGGTCAGGACTACCTGATCAATCTTATCGACACCCCCGGTCACGTAGATTTCGGCGGGGACGTCACCAGGGCAATGAGGGCCCTGGACGGTGTGTTCATCCTATGCTGTGCGGTCGAGGGGATCATGCCTCAGACCGAGACGGTTATCAAACAGGCTATGAAAGAGCGCGTAAGGCCCATGTTGTTCATCAACAAGGTGGACAGGATGATAGTCGAACAGCAGGTCACCAAAGAAATGATGATCGAAAAGTTCGCAAAGCTCGTCGCCGAGTTCAACCACAAGATTTCAGTCAACCTGCCCGCACCGCTCAACAAGCAATGGCAGGTAAGCATACAGGACGGCACTGTCGGATTCGGATCGGCCTACAACAACTGGGCTATAACCGTTCCGGCAATGAAGAAGTACAATTTTACATTCAGCGACATATTCGATTACTGCAACCGCGAGGGAGGACAGGCCGAGCTGGCAAAGAAGATTCCTCTGCACGAGGTAGCTCTCGGAATGGCCATCAGGCACGTTCCCAACCCCTTGGAGGCTCAGAAGCTCCGTATCCCCACCATTTGGAAAGGGGACAAGCAGACGCCTATCGGTAAGGCAATGATGACCTGCGATCCGAAGGGACCTACTTCTCTGATGGTAACCAAGATCATCATGGACCCCCACGCGGGCGAAGTCGCGTTCGGCAGACTGTTCTCGGGGGAAGTGAAGAAGGGAGACACACTCTACATATCCGGAATGCCAAATCCCCAGAGGGTGCAGACCGTCGCTCTGATGGTCGGAGCCGACAGGATCCCCATAGAGGCGTGCGAGGCAGGCAACATCGTCGCTCTCACGGGACTCAAGGATGCAATATCCGGTTCTACACTTTCATCCGAGAGGGAAACGGACCCCTTCGAGAAGATGACCCATTACTCGGAGCCCGTGGTCACCAAAGCCGTCGAGGCGAAGAACACGAAGGACCTTCCCAAATTAGTGGAGGTTCTCAGATCTATCGCTAAGGCCGACCCATCGCTGAACATAGAGATCAACAACGATACGGGCGAACATCTGATATCCGGTATGGGAGAACTTCACCTGGAGATCACCGAATACCGTATTGTCAACGAGCAGCACGTAGACATAGTCTCTTCGCAGCCCATCGTGGTCTACAGGGAGAGTGTCAAGGGGCCGAACTCCCACGAGTTCGAGGGGAAATCGCCCAACAAACACAACAAGTTCTACTTCATAGTTGAACCTATGGAGGAAGGCGTTATCGAGGCCATCCACAAGGGCGACATAGACCCGGATGCAAAGATCAAGGACCCCAAGGCACTTGCAAAGCAGCTCGAGGAGCTCGGTGTAAGCAAGGATCAGGCCAAGGGAGTAGTCTGCTTCAAGAACACAAACGTCCTGATCGATACGACGAAAGGTATACAGTACCTTCACGAGACGATGGAACTCATAAAACAGTCCTTCGATGAGGCTATGGTCAGAGGGCCTCTCGCCAATGAGAAGGTCTCCGGGCTCAAGGTCATGCTCATGGACGCGAAGCTCCACGAGGATACGATTCACAGGGGTCCGGCACAGGTCATACCCGCAGTCAGGGACGGAATATATGGTGCAATGTGCCAGGCGGGAAGAACTCTGCTCGAGCCTATGCAGAAGCTGTTCATCAGCGTTCCTCCTGATTACATGGGATCGGCGGTCAATATGATCACGCAGCGCCGCGGAACAATCGTTGAGATGGGACAGGAAGGGGCCGATGCGTCGGTAACCGCAACCGTGCCCGTTTCAGATATGTTCGGGTTTGCTTCCGATATCCGCAGCGCCACACAGGGCCGTGCCCTCTGGTCTACCGAGAACTCCGGGTTCCAGCAGGTGCCCGCCGAACTCCAGAAGAAGGTCGTTGCCGAGATAAGGACGAGGAAGGGGCTCAATCCTGAACCGTACGATGAAAGGTACTACGCCGGAGTGTAAACATTAAATAATAAACATATTATGGCTAATCAATCCAAGTAAATACATATTAAGGAGAGAAAAAAATGGCTGACAAAGAGCACATGAATCTGGTCATCATCGGACACGTCGACCACGGAAAGTCTACCCTCACCGGTAGGATTCTTCTCGAGACCGGTGCAATCGACCCTCACATTGTTGAGAAATTTAAGAAAGAGGCAGAGGAAAAAGGTAAGGGTACCTTCTATTTCGCATGGGTCATGGACGGCCTGAAGGAAGAGAGGGAGAGAGGTGTCACCATCGACGTAGCACACAAGAAGTTCTACACCGACAAGTACTTCTTCACCGTCATCGACGCCCCTGGCCACCGTGACTTCGTTAAGAACATGATCACCGGAACATCCCAGGCCGATGCAGCGATCATCACCTGCTCCGCCATCGAGGGGCCACAGGCACAGACCAAGGAGCACGTTTTCCTTGCGACCACCCTCGGAGTCAAGCAGGTCATCGTCGCCATCAACAAGATGGACGCCGTTAACTACGACCAGAAGAAGTTCGAGGACGCAAAGGCGGCCATGATCAAACTCATGGCAAGCGTCGGCGCGAAGCCTATGGAAGTAATACCCGTTTCCGCATACATGGGAGACAACATCAAGGTCAAGTCCGACAAGACCCCCTGGTACACCGGACCCACCCTCATTCAGGCCCTTGACAACTTCAAGGTGCCCGAGAAGCACACCGACAAGCCCCTCAGGCTGCCGGTTCAGGACGTCTACACGATTACCGGTATCGGAACCGTCCCCGTCGGGCGTGTCGAGACCGGCGTGTTGAAGCCCAACATGAAGATCATATTCGAGCCCTCCCACGTGCTGGGAGAGGTCAAATCGATCGAGGAGCACCACGAAATCCTTTCTCAGGCCCTTCCCGGTGACAACGTCGGATTCAACGTCCGCGGTGTAGCCAAGAACGATGTCAAGAGAGGAGATGTCGCTGGTCCGGCCGACAACCCGCCGTCCGTCGCGAAATCCTTCGTTGCTCAGATCGTTGTTCTGAATCACCCCTCTGTGATCACTGTCGGATACACACCCGTGTTCCACTGCCACACATCTCAGACCGCGTGCAGGATCACCGAACTGATCAAGACGATCGACCCCAAGTCCGGTGCAGTCAAGAAAGATCACCCTGACTTCATCAAGACCGGCGATATCGCGTTCGTAAGGTGCGAGCCCACCAAGCCGATGGTCATTGAGACAGCGAAAGAGTTCCCGCCGCTCGGAAGGTTCGCCATCCGTGATATGGGACAGACCGTCGCAGCCGGTGCATGCATTGAGGTTGAGAAGTCCAACTGAGGACCTCTCGTACAATTAAACAAGGGATCAAGATGTCACAACGCGCAAGAATATCTCTAAGCGGGAGCGATCCGTTGAAGGTCGACAACGTGTGCGGCCAGATCAAGGCAATATCCCAGAGGACCGGAGTGGCCATACGCGGACCTGTTCCGTTGCCCACGAAGAAACTCAGGGTGCCCTGCAGGAAAAGCCCTGACGGAGAAGGAAGCGAGACATGGGACCACTGGGAGATGCGCATCCACAAGAGGCTCATCGACCTCGATGCCGACGAGCGCGCCCTTAGGCAGCTCATGAGGATCGACGTCCCTGACGGTGTGAACATCGAAATTGTCCTCCGCAGCATCTGAAACTAGTTTTCCCCCAGGGGCATGGTTTTTCCATGCCCCTTCAACTGTTATTTTTTTATTTTCAGATAATTATATACGGTCGCTCCCGATAGGCCACTCAGGTAATTCAAATGAGGAGCGACGCTGTAAAGAGCGGCATAGATAAGGCACCGGCCAGAAGCCTGCTCAGAGCAGATGGCCTGTGCGATGAGGACTTTGAGAAACCCTTCATAGGCATAGCCAATTCTTGGAACGAAGTGGTGCCCGGTCACATACACCTCAACAAGCTCGCGGATGCCGTCAAAGAAGGTATAATCGAAGCTGGCGGATATCCTTTCACATTCGGTGTCCCAGCAATATGCGATGGTATTGCGATGGGCCACAAGGGAATGAGATATTCGTTGATATCACGTGAAGTTATATCCGATTGTTGCGAAGTCATGGTCGAAGGTCACGCCTTTGATGCTTGGGTCGGAATCACCAACTGCGACAAGGTCACGCCCGGAATGCTAATGGCAGCAGGCAGGATGAACGTTCCCGCGATCATGTTGACCGGAGGAGCGATGGAGGTCGGAAAGGACGGCAATAAAGACCTCGATCTTCAGTCTGTGTTCGAAGCGCTCGGCGAATATTCGGCAGGCAAGGTCGATGAAGACTACGTCAGAAATATCGAATGCAAGGCATGTCCGGGAAGGGGAAGCTGCTCCGGGCTGTTCACCGCTAACACGATGGCATGTTTGACCGAGACAATGGGCCTCAGCCTCACAGGTTGCGCTACTTGCGTAGCATCTGATAAAAAGAAATTACAGATCGCCAAGGAGACTGGACGCAAGGCCGTCGAACTCGCAATGTCCAACACGTGTCCCCGCGACATAGTGAGCAAAGCGTCGTTCAGGAACGCGATCAGGGTCGACATGGCCATAGGCGGGTCCACCAATACGGCCCTCCACATACCGGCAATATCGAAGGACTTCGGAACCCCTGTGACCCTGGACGATTTCGATAATATCTCCAGAGATGTTTCTCATATCACGAGCCTTAGGCCCGCAGGCCCATATAGTATGGCCGATCTTGATTCTGCGGGCGGTATACCGGCCGTCATGAACAGGCTGAAGGACGTCCTTGAGGACGCGCCCACGGTCAACGGAAAGAGCATATTGGAGATAGCCAAGTCTGCAAAGGTCGTAAAGCCTGATATAATCAGGCCTCTGGACAATCCCTTCCATGAGCAGGGCGGCATCGCCGTCCTTAAGGGAAACATCGCCCCGATGGGGTCGGTCGTAAAACAGGCCGCTGTAAGTCCGAATATGATGAGATTCTCCGGGCGCGCGAGGGTTTTTGACGGCGAAGCAATGGCCACCGAGGCGATAGTCTCCGGCTCGATAGTCCCGGGCGACGTGGTCATCATAAGGTATGAGGGCCCCAAAGGTGCACCCGGAATGCCCGAGATGCTCTCGCCCACCAGCCTGATAGTAGGAAGAGGCCTGGGCGACTCGGTTGCACTTATAACCGACGGAAGATTTTCGGGTGCATCCAGGGGCGGAGCCATAGGGCACGTTTCACCTGAAGCATACGAAGGAGGTCCAATCGCCGCAGTGCAGGATGGCGACACGATCGACATAGACATACCGTCGAGGAGATTGGATGTCAGACTATCCGACGCTCAGATCGAGGAGCGTATGTCTAGGGTCAAGAGGGTCGAGAAACCCGTCACAGGTGTTCAGAAAAAATACAGAAAATTGGTCACCAACGGTGCCAATGGCGCCTATCTCGAATGATAGTGATCGAATGAGCAACGAATTCAAAGTCGACGATAATGGGTTGACCTCGGACGGATATCACATTCTGCCGAAGAGGTCGATCGGGTCAATGTACATAGGCAATACTATAGCGGCCGTCGTAATAACGGCGATAGTCTATGGGATCTATATGTTCGCATTGCCGTCTTACAATGTGCCTGGCATATACGTGATAACGATGTTCGCGGTTTACGCGCTTATCATCATCTACCTGGCCTTCGGACCCCTGGTTTATTACGCTCGCTACCGGTATAAGATCGATAGCGATAGAATCGACATCCGCAAAGGGATAATTGTGATATCGCACACTGTCGTACCCATCGAGAGGGTCCATCAGCTCGAGGTCGCGCGCGGTCCGATCAACAATCTGTTCCGTCTTGCAGACGTCACGATAACCACGGCCGGGGGCGTAGCCAGAATCCAGTATCTCGATATACCTGTCGCCGAAGAAATCGCCGACAGTCTCAATGATTACATAACTGAGATTCTGAGGAAGAGGGAATGAACGAAGAGAACGGACCGGAGCCCACATTTGAGGCATCTCCGCGCTTCGAAAAGATATCCGTGAACGAAGAGTTCATCCAGCATCCCATCAAGGTAGTCGAGGCGGTAGCGCAGGTGTCCATCGCCGCTGCATTCATGGCATTCTGGTTCTATATCTCGATTGTAGATACAGGGGAAGAATTTGCCTACGAATATTCGATCTACATAGCACTGACAACGTTCTCGTCGTTAGTGGGCGTTACAGCATGGATTTCGTACTGGCGCTGGAAAAGGACGACGATCAAATTCGGCGAGGCCGAGGTTACGGTATTCCGGGATACGTTGTTCAAGAAAGAGGTAAGGATCGCATATACGAAAATCGCGTCCACCAATGTCAACCGCGGGATTATCAACAGGCTTACAAACACCTCGAGGCTGATGATAAATATCAACAGCAGCGTCAACGCCAATTCTCCGGAACTGACCCTCACATTCGGGGTCGATGTCTCTGACAGGATCAGGGCAAATCTTTACCAGAAGATGTACAAGAATAACAACATCCCCGCCGATGATGCGACCACCCCATCTATAGTGACAATAACGAAGAGGGATGTGGTGCTTCACGGTCTTCTCTCGCAACCTACCGGGTCGGCTATTTTCGGAATAATAATGTTTGTTTTCGGAATTTATCAGATGATTATATCAACGGGTGATTTTGCTTCCGGACTAATTGCAATCGCATTAGCATTCATATCATACGTTGTACCGGTCATCGCGATGATTTTCCACTATTTCAATTATAAAATCTACAGGGCAGGAGACACGATCTACATAAGCCACGGCTTCATAAGGACCTATAACAAGTCCTTCAAGGTCTCGAAGATAAATGCTGTCCGCATAAGAAGTCCGCTGATACCCAGGCTGATTAAGAGATACATGCTTGATGCAGAGGTGGTGGGGCTGGCGTCAAACGATGATAATAATGGCAACAATATCGCACCTCTCCTCTGTCCGATGAAAGACAGAGATACGATAGAAAAGGTCATGTCTGCAATAGTGCCGGAGTTCGTCTATGATATGGAAATGAAGAACCAGCCAAAAGAGGCGGCTAAACCGATATTCATTCGCGCGACACTATGGTCTTTGATATTTGCGGCCATCGCATATGTGTTCTATGACACGATGAGGCATGTGCAAGTAGGCGGGTGGGCGGACACGGAGCACGTTGCGGTCGCAATAATAATGGCCTCGGCCGTTGTCGTAGTAGGGCTGTTCATTAATGGCGTGATGTCCCGCAGAATAGTCCAGTACGGAAAGGGCGAGGACAAGATCACATTTTTGATGGGCGTTGTGGACCGCAAGATAACTACCATGAGCTATGACAAGGTGCAGATGGCCCAGGTCGAGAGCGGGCTATTCTCACGGCCTTACGGACTGGCGAGATGCAACATAAGCCTTCTGTCATCTATCGGATCGCAGAAGATCAAGTCAGGTTACTTCGATGCAAAGGAGCTCGAAGAGATTTCCGAAGAGGTAATAGCTCGGGTAAAGGACGGGCGCTATGACTACAGGAAATATCTTTGATCATTCTTGTATTCTGCACGACCATGCCATAAGTATTTTCGCGAGCTCTTCTGCGGAATCAGGATCCAGATGCTCTTCCACAGCTATCCTGCGGTATCTGGCTATTACGGTTCTCTCGACTTCCGGATCATAAACGGGAATTCCTGCGGCCTTCTTGTTCTGGCCGATCTCATGTGCGGTCTGCATTCTGTCCGCAACGAGCAAAATGATTCTTTCATCTATCGATGCGATCCTTTTTCTTAGTTCGTCATTGTCCATCAAAAACCTCTCCCGATCTGGTCTGCTATCACCAAGGCCGTCATCGATTCGACTACTACGGCAGCCCTCGGAACTATGCACGGATCATGCCTGCCGCCGACCCTTATGTCAGTATTGATGCCAGCCCTGAGATCTACGGTACGTTGAAGTCTGGATATCGATGGAGTAGGTTTGAACACGGTGCGGAACAACAACGGAGCACCGTTGCTCATTCCGCCTACGACTCCCCCCATGTTGTTGCTTGCTGTTTTCACACCATTGTCGTAGAAGTATTGGTCGTTGCTCTCCGATCCTCTCATCCTGGCCAGAGAGAATCCCTCGCCGAATTCGATCCCTTTGCATGCAGGAATGCTGAATATCGCCCTAGCCAGTTCCGAATCCAACGCTTCGAACCAGATGCCTCCAAATCCTATCGGCAGTCCGGATACGACGCATTCCGTTACTCCGCCAACGCTGTCATCTTCTTCGGAAGCACGTTCGATCTCTCTCCTCATGGCACTGTCAAGGTCCTTTGTGCATGCGCGAGTGGGATATACTTCCGATGCAAGAGATTGTCCATAGTCTCGTGGCTCGGCATCTGCTACTCCGCCAATGGACCTGGTGTGTGCAGAGATATTTATGCCGTAACTTGAAATAAACTGCCTGGCTATGCTTCCTCCTGCCACTATCGCCGCGGTCATACGTCCCGAGAACACTCCTCCGCCAAGGCAGTTCAATCCCTTTACGGCAGCCGGAAGATCGGCATGGCCGGGCCGCGGAGTATATCCATATTTGGAATAGTCTGAATCTCTGACGTTAGTGTTCGGTATTCTGATCAAAATGGGAGTACCGTCAGATTTGGAACCCTCTATTCCGGAAACGATCTCGGGTATATCCGGTTCTTTTCGAGGAGTACCGATTCCCGCAGAAGGTTTTCTCAATTCCATATACTTCTTTATCAGAGCTGAATCTATGGTCATTCCTACAGGAATCCCTTCAAGAATGCAGCCAACATAAGGCCCGTGGCTACTGCCGAAAAGCGTAAATTTTATCTTCTCTCCCAATTGGAACATGAAGCACCAATACAGTAGTATTATCTGATTATTTCGGATATTAGATTTCGTTGAATTTTTATCTACAATCAACGATTTTCGTATAATTTACATTGTTTATCATTATTTTCTTATTTTAATGGATATAACTTGAGAAAATTACTTATAATGTAGATTACGTATGTGCCCTTGCACGCGCGGGGATCGCACGGGTGAACTAAAGGTAACGGACAAAACCTTCGGAGGGAAGTCCCGCATCCGAACACCCTGAGCCCCACAGCACATAGGTGATGGCCGTGACATCCTTGATGAGCTCGGTTAGGCATCTATGTGCGGAGAATCCCACCGTGGATGAAGCGCAGGCGCCAGACAGAACAGATTAAACCCCTATCGGGGCATTCCAGATAATGTCGGCTGCCAGGCGTAAGGCCCCGCGCGTGCTATTGTGCGGATCGTCCGGTCAGCCGTAGCTGTTCCGCCGTTATGTACGTGCCGTCGCATTTTCAGATTTCATTCAGCCTGCGGGTTTCAGTAACGATCACATCATTTAGGCCCGTGTTTTTCAGGAATGCCTTTGCAGTGCCGTGTTTGAGCACGATGGCCGTCGATGGCCCGGAACCCGAAATGCCGGCACCCAACGCTCCTGCCTTCAGGGACATCTCCGCAATGCTATTGTCCAGTCCGGATGCTTCTGCAATGATGCGTCCGTTGAGCGTCATTGCGGCCATAGGATCTCTTTTTGCAAGAGCAATCGCTTCTCTTTGAGCTATGGCCGCCTTCCTTAACGGTCCGAGGTCGATGCCCTCTTTGCGGATCTTAAGATCCGGTATGTGCAAAACCACGTCGTATTTCGGTATGTTTTCGAGGAAGATGATGCTGTCCGTATAGTTGTCGGTCATCACAAATCCGCCATAGTGGCATCCGCAAGCGTCATCGAACGATCCTGTCCTTGTGACTTTTGCGCGCCTTGCGCATTCGACCCCCATCTTTATGACCGTAAGCGGGTCGGTAACGAAGCCAAGCCCCTCTAAGACTGCGGAAATGATCGAATTGCATGCAGAGCTGGAACTTTTCAGACCCTTGGAAGGAGGCATCTCTGAAAATGTACTCAGGTGCCAGCCGTCAGGTTCCTCTGCGCCTGTCGCATTATACGCCGCAGAAACGCAAAGCTCGGCGAGCATTGTTGATTCCTTAGGGTCGTTAATAATATTTACCACTCTTTCGTCGCCGCCCGGAACAAAATCGGAACGGGTGGTGAGCTTCGTACCTATGGTGGCGCCCACCCCTCCGGGCATTGCGTTAATTACAGAAATGGCCCCCCAGGACATGCCAGTCGTCAATATGTTCAGCTCCTGACGGTTTTTAATCCCGCCATTGTTCTTCTATCCTCTATGTAAGACGAAAGTTATATAATATTCAGCTAGATTGACCTCTCCAGTGGGCTGGTAGATCAGCTGGAAGATCGCTTGCTTTGCAAGCAAGAAGTCGCGAGTTCAAATCTCGCCCAGTCCACCTTCCTTTAATTTCTTCTTTTAACGATGCCTGTTCGGCTTCAGTTTCTGGGAACGGCGTACGATATGTCGCAATTCAATACTTGGGGGCTCATCGATTTTCCTTGCCCCGGCATTCCGAGCACAGCCCTCTCAGAATGACCCAATGCCCGTGTACTTCAGCATCTTCGGGCGGTACGATGCGGGAATCTACATTCATGCCGGGCGGTATGTTCACGTCAATCACTTTATCGCACTTTTCGCAGATGAAATGAAAATGGTCATCCAACCTGCAGTCGAATCGGTCGACGCCCCCTGCCATCCGCACGTGGCGGATCAGGCCCTGCTCGGAAAGCAGCTTCAGGTTCCGATAAATCGTGCCTCGGCTGATATGCGGGTCGGACCTGCGCGCTTCATTGTACACCTCGTCCGCGCTGGGATGATCACGTCTGTTCTTTACGATATCAAGAACCAATTTCCTCTGTGGTGTATTCCTGTACTCCATCATCCGGATCACTTTCTGCTTCTATCTTGATGCATCCTTTCATACGGACGATATGTATCGTCACGCATATTCCGACTATCGACAGCAACACTGTCAACAGGGCATCATAGGTCATCAACATTGAAAGTACCAGCATTCCCCACAGCGACGCCAGCGCAAAGATCTTGGTCTTGACGGGGACGCCGGTACCTTCTCTATAGTTTTTGATTATAGGGCCGAAGAAACGTGTGTTTGTGAGCCACTTGTATAAGCGTGGGCTCCCTGTAGCATAGCACAGGGCGGCGCCCAGGACCAGCGGCGTCGTGGGCAGGAGAGGGAGAAACGCCCCTATCGCGCCCAGAACGAGCATCGCCGTACCGGCAATACAGAACAACACGTTCCTTATTTTCATTTGGTCGCCTTTGCCAATCCCTCGTGGTCTAGCTTTGAATACCTCTTTACCGTCTCGAAGTCGAGATCTAAGGCTCTGCTCATGCGTTCGCCGTACTCCGGGTCTGCAAGGTAGCAGTGGGTCGCGTGGCGGTACTTTACGTTTTTAGTTACGACAGCCATGTCCGTTGCGGTGTTCTTTATCAGAACGGCCTTCTCGCTCTCCGGTATCAGCCTCCACAGGTCCCCGCCCTGTTTGAAGCAGTTGTCGGTAGCGTAGTCTTTGGGATCATAGTGATATATGTCACCATATGTCCTGTCCGGCGGTTCGCGGTACTCGTTCTGATCAGCCCACTCGTCGTACGAGTTGGGCTGATATCCTTTGGTGGAGCCGTAGTTGCCGTCTACCCTCATCATGCCGTCGCGGTGGTATGCGTGCACCGGGACCTTAGACATATTGACAGGTATCTGGTCGCTGTTGACTCCGAGGCGGTAGCGCTGGGCGTCGGCATATGAGAAAAGCCTGCCCTGCAACAGTTTGTCCGGCGAAAGCCCGATTCCCGGGACTATATGGGCAGGGCTGAACGCTGCCTGTTCGACCTGTGCGAAGTAGTTGTCGGGGTTGCGGTTCAGTTCCATCGTCCCAACCTCGATCAGCGGATATTCTTTATGGCTCCAGACGGTCGTGACGTCGAATGGGTCTATGTCCCTGGCTAAGGCCTGCTCCTCGGTCATGATCTGGAAATACATCTTCCACTTAGGGAAGTCGCCGCGTTCTATCGCTTCGTACAGGTCCCTCTGGTGGCTCTCGCGGTCCTGGGCCACCACCTTTGCCGCCTCCTCGTTGGTAAGGTTCCTGATCCCCTGCTGGGTCTTGAAGTGGAACTTAGCCCACACCCTCTCATTCTTATCGTTGTATAAACTGAACGTGTGGCTTCCGAATCCGTGCATGTGTCTATATGATGCAGGTATTCCGCGGTCCGACATGACTATTGTGACCTGATGGAACGCTTCGGGGAGAAGCGTCCAGAAATCCCAGTTGTTCTGCGGAGAGCGCATGTTCGTTCTGGGGTCGCGCTTGACGGCGTGATTCAGGTCCGGAAATTTCAAAGGATCGCGGAGGAAGAAAACAGGCGTATTGTTGCCGACAAGGTCCCAGTTCCCCCCTTCGGTGTAGAATTTCATTGCAAAACCACGTATGTCGCGTTCCGCGTCGGCGGCACCGCGCTCACCCGCTACAGTGGAGAATCTTACGAACATATCGGTCTTCTTGCCCTTCTCGAAGACTTTGGCCTTAGTATAATCGGAGACATCGCGCGTCGCCGTGAACGTACCGAACGCACCGCTTCCTTTGGCATGCATTCTGCGTTCGGGTATTACTTCCCGGTTGAAGTGACCCATCTTCTCGAAGAACCAAACGTCCTGCATCATCATGGGGCCCCTTGGCCCTGCCGTGAGCACGTGTTCGTTGTCGGCAACCGGCGCACCGACCTCATTGGTCAATTTCTTCTTCTCGTCGTCGTTTTTGTCTTCCAACTTCTTACCTCCCTTTATTACTATCAGTACTCATTACTGGTAGTTTATACTTTATCTATGGCCCATATTGCTACGCTTTGCCCAGTAATTACTTTATACGCCTGTACTTCGACAATTGCCGTTTCGGTTTTTATATAGAAATCCCATCATACAAATACAAAGAACAGCGGGACGACTGAGAGTTCGACCCCTTTCCGAATCACAATCGTCGTTGGTGAATACCATAACAAATGACCTAAAGATCAAGCGGGCGAGCCGTTATGCATGGATCATGTTTGCCATCCTTCTTGCGGCTTATTTCTTTGTATACCTGCATCGGATGTCTGTCGCCGTCGTCGGACGCGATATCGTCGAAGAGGTCGGGGGCAACATCGGATATCTGAGCTCCGTGTACTTCTGGACATACGCAGCGATGCAGATACCCTGTGGAATGTTGTCCGATAGGTTCGGACCCAGAAAGGTGTCTTTCATTTTCCTCACAATAGCAGCTGCAGGTTCTGCGGTCACGGCGTTCGGAGACACCTTCGGTTTTGTCGCTATAGGAAAGATGATGATAGCCGCGGGCATGGCCGCAGTCTACATTCCAATGATGAAGTTTGTCGCGACATGGTTTCCTTCCCATTATTTCCCACAGCTTAACGGAATTATCATCGCGGTCGGCAATATAGGCGCCATTTCCGCTACTGTGCCGTTGGCCGTGGCCGTCTCCAATTTCGGATGGAGGGGCACTTTCATACTGCTAGCCATAATCACGGTCATAATAGCCGTGCTGTGCCTCGCTCTGCTGAAGGACCGCCCTGACGACGCTCCCGCTAAGCAGAATAAGATAGGGATGGTCGAAGGACTGAAGACGGTGTTCGCGGGAGGAAGGAAGTTCTGGCCGATGGCTCTGGCATATTTCCTCGTTTATGGTTCTATCATGGTGTTCCAGGGCACATGGTCCAAGGTCTATTTCGATTCCGTCTACGGATTTACGGTCCTTTCGGTATGGCTGGTCGCTATGATCGGTATCGGAAAGATAGTCAGCACGGTGCTGGTCGGAATAATGGCCGGCCGCAAGATCATCAGTTCGAAACGCATCATGATGCTTCTGGGCAATGTGGGCTTTGCCACGGTATGGTTGGCAGTTTGGATATTTGCAGGAAAAATGGACAGTGCCCTTTTCTGGGGTGCAGTGTGCACTCTTTTCGGATTCTTCGGCGGGTTCATGACGCTGTCGTTCTCCCAGGTCAAAGAGTGGTTCCCCGTATCGATAGCCGGAACTTCAGTGGCCGCGATGAACGTCTTCCTGTTCTTGGGGGCCTCTGTATGGACGACCGTGGCGGGGGCGATAATAGGCACCTCTTACACGTTGGAAAATTTCTCCGCCGTGTGGGGGATCATGTTCGTCGGATCGCTGGTGGCCGTGGCGGCAGTGTACGTGTCCAAAGAGAACAAGCAATGACGGGGACGCCCTCGATGGCCCTCACGCCGGCGACGTACGCATACGGGAGAACTTTGGCAATGATCAATCCAACTTGCCAACTATCGCCTTGATGCGTCTAACTCCGGCGGCAGAACTCTCTTCCTTCATGATCTTGAAGCCACCGATCTCGCCCGTGCTGTTGACGTGGGGGCCTCCGCAAATCTCGCAGGATGCGTCACCTATCGTGTAGACCTTGACCTTCTCGCCGTACTTGTCCTGGAAGACGCCCATGGCATGATGCTCCTTCGCCTCTTCGTACGGCATCTCCTCGCACACGACCGGTATGTCGCGCACTATAATGTCATTGATGAAGTCCTGGACCTGTTTCAGCTCTTCCGGCGTAACCTTCCTGTCCAGGTTGAAATCGAACCTGAGCCTCTCCGCCGTGATGTTGCTGCCTTTCTGCACTATGTTCGGATCGACGAACTTCCTGAGCGCGGCGTTGAGCAGGTGGGTTGCGGTATGGAGCTTTGTGGTCTCCTCGCTGTTGTCAGCAAGCCCGCCCTTGAACTTCTGGTCCGAACCGGCGCGAGAAACATCCTGGTGATCCTTGAAACGGCGTTCAAAATCGCCGATGTCGACATTGAAGCCCCTCTCCTCGGCCAGCTCCTTAGTTAGCTCGATAGGGAACCCGAACGTGTCGTATAGCCTGAAAACCTGCTCTCCGTCAAGCGTACTGCCGATCACATGCCCTTCGGCCATCTCGTCGAACCTGCGGAGCCCCTTTCTGAGGGTCTGATGGAATTTCTCCTCCTCGGCGGTAATGCTCGAGAGTATCGTCTCCCTGTTCCTTTCCAGCTCAGGATATGATGCGCTGTACTCGTTGATCACAACATTGCAGATCCCGCACATCTCGACTCCGTCGACGCCCAGCTTCGAAAGATATCTGCTGGCCCTTCTGATGAGCCTTCTGAGAATGTAACCCTGACCGACTTTTGCGGGCACGACGCCGTCGCCCATGATGAACGTGGCCGCCCTGATATGGTCGGCGATGATACGGAACGCCCTCTTGTCGTCTGCGTAATCCTTTCCCGTAATTTCCTCAATGGTCCCGATGATCCCGGCGAAGAGCTCCGTGTCATAGACCGTCTCCTGGCCATTCATTATCCTGAGGACCCTTTCGAGCCCCATGCCGGTATCTACGTTCTTTTGTTTAAGGGGCGTGAATCTTCCTTCGGCATCCTTGAAATATTCCATGAATACGTTGTTCCAGATCTCTGTGAACTTGCCGCAGTGACAGGAAGGTCCGCATTTCGGGTCGCATTTCGGTCTTCCGTCGTCGAAGAAGATCTCGGTGTCCGGGCCGCACGGGCCGGTCTGGCCCGCGGGGCCCCACCAGTTGTCCGAGCGCCCATAGAAGTAGATCTGTTCTTTCGGAATCCCGAGCTTGTTCCAGATTTCTGCCGTCTCATCATCTCTGGGGATAGTTCCCTCTCCTTCGAAAGCAGTGACGGATATCTGTTCCGTTCTGAGCTTCAGGACGTTGATGAGAAAATCATAGCTGAATGTGATTGATTCTTTCTTGAAGTAATCGCCCAGGGACCAGTTGCCGAGCATCTCGAAGAATGTCAGGTGGCTGGCGTCGCCTACCTCTTCGATGTCGCCGGTCCTTATGCATTTCTGGTAATCGACGAGCCGCTTTCCTTCAGGATGCTTCTCTCCGAGAAGATAGGGTACGAGCGGATGCATCCCTGCTGTTGTGAACAAGACGGTGGGGTCGTTCTCCGGTATAAGAGGAGCCGATCTGATGAACGCGTGGCCCCTCTGTCTAAAGAATTCTACGTACGCCTCTCTGAGCTCCTGTGCCTTCATGTTACACCTGGATATACGCGTGATGGGCTCGTTATTTAAAAATGCTGGCTTATTTCGGCACTGCCGAGGTCCGGGCGCACCCCTCGGCGGGAACGCCGCATCACTCTTCCAAGTAGCTGCGTCCCCTCAGCATAAGGTTGCTGAATTCCTCCGAATCGTCAGAGAGGGCCGCATCGCTGACCGCTCGGATGGCGTCCCCGAGTTCGGAGAGCATCTTGTTGCGATTGACGTTGAGATGCTGTATCTCGTAGTACAGGTGCGGGTCCTCCAAAGCTACCGACATATTGGTATCTATCATCTTGTCGAACGTGGTCGAGGCCACGGAGCACATCTCCCCGAACGAGATGCCGCTCCTCTCCAGGACGGTGAAGAAGGCAATATTGACTATATGGCTCAGTCCCAGCACGTAGGACATGTACATGTCGTGCTGGTCCACCGGTATCACCCTGATGTCTGCGCCCTGGTCTTTCATCAGTTCCACGGCCATATTCGCCGCTTCATCTGAACCGCAGTCGCATACTATCAGGTTACGGCCGTGCATGGAACGGACAGATGGCCCGAACATCGGATGGACAGAGCATACGCGTCTTCTGGAAGCCATATCCTTGAGCACGTGTAGGAACGGCGATTTCAAGGACGATATATCGAATATCAGCGCATCCTCGCGACAGATCCCGTCTAGATCGCGGAGCACTCCGGAGACGGAGGATATGGGGACGGATACGATAACGATGTCCGCATCAGCGGCGTCCCCGAGGCTCCTGCCGTTTTTTGCTGCAGGATCGATGATGACTATTTCATGGTCGGACCTGCCGAGCAGACGCTGCATCATCCTCCCCATCTGCCCATGTCCCCCTATTATCGCAATACTTTTCCTTTTTGACGATCCCCTGGGGACCGAGGCCTGGATGCCGATCGACTGTTCCGTCAGTATCCTGCAGATGTCCTCTGCGGCCTCCGGGCTCAGCCCCACCATGTCTGCCAGTGCCCTGAACCTTTCAAGCGTGGTCCTTTCAACGGCCACGTCGCGTACGCCCTTGCCGGCGGCGGCCTTGATGACGCCCATCTTCTCCGATATCTTCAGCCTCTCGCCTATCAGCTCCATGATGCCGTCATCTATCCGGCGCATTCCCGACCTGAGGTCCTCTATGTTTTCCATTTCTATCCCGTCTTATTTTTTCTTGATGCCCCTAATAGCCTCTTCCACGCTAGCATCTCTCAGCACGATATCGGTTATAGCGCGGGTGATGCCTTCCACGTCCTTGTGCTGGAAGATGTTGCGACCGATGGACACACCGCGTCCGCCCGCATCGATGGAGTCCCTCACCATCGTCAGCATCTCCAGGTCCGATGACATCTTCGGCCCTCCGGCTATCACCACCGGGACAAGGGCTCCCCTGACCACATCTCTGAAGGAATCGATGTCGCCGGTGTAGCTGCATTTTACGATGTCAGCACCCAGCTCCGCGGCGGCCCTGGCACTATGCGCCACGAGGGCAGGGTCGTATGAGTTTTCGATCTTAGGTCCGCGGGGGTATGCCATCACCAGCAGAGGCATCCCCCACTCTTCGCATTCTCGAGACAGGCTTCCGAGGTCGCGGAGCATCTCCGGTTCTGTCTCGGCACCGAAATTAATGTGCATAGAGATGGCATCGGCACCCATCTTCAGGGCCTCGGACACGCCGGCGACCAAAACCTTGCTGTTGTTGGTGTCGCCCATATTAGTGGACGCCGACAGGTGCAATATCAGCCCGATGTCATGGCCCCCGCCGCGGTAACCGTGGCGGACCAGGCCCTTATGCATAAGCACTGCAGTCGCACCCCCGTTGGCGACGGCGTTTACAGTATGCTTCATATCGATCAGGCCGTCGGTAGGTCCTATCGATATTCCATGGTCCATGGGCACTATGACGCAGTTGCCTGTTTTCCTATCTATTATTCTTTCCATTCTGACGTTTTTTCCGAACATATTCCTAACCGTGCTACGTGCTAACATATAGCACGGTATATTAATTTATTTCCGATATGTGTCCGAAAAAATAAGAAAACCCTTATTGCAACACCGCGGCGGCGGCTTCGGCTGCGGCCGTATCGGCATCGGTGTGTGCAATAACAACGGCGATGCCCCTTGAGATAAGAACATTCTCCGGCATGTGCCCGATCTCCGACACTGCAACAGCTTTGCAGCCCTCTAGCAGGTCGGCGGTAGAGGAAATACGGTCCTTGTGCCGTTGGCCCGCCACAGGCGCGTCTTCAATAGCCTTCACATCTCTGACGAATCTCACGGTATTTCCGTCGGAAGCATAGATCCTGAACATCTTTGCGTTACCAAAGCCGCTGTCCACGTTCTTACCGTCCGTCGTTGCGACCGCCACAAGAACTTCTTCTTTGTCGGGTTCTTCGATGGTTATATTGGCTATTCTTTCCTTTGAAGGACCGCACCCAGCGGCGCAGTTACCTATATGGACAAATTCCGAGGAACGATCTTCGCCCAGCAGACCTATGGCATCTGCACGGCACTGTCTGCAGTGCCTCATCATGCGCGCATCGGCAGAGCAGAGGTCCATCATATTCTTCCTTTCCGAAGGAGTGGGAGCGCGCATGTTCTCGAACTTTGTCCCGGCCACCGGTATCAGTGGCAGGATGTTGACGATGTAAGCTCCGAGATTTTTAACTTCGGAGACAAGTTCGGGTATCTGAACGTCGTTGATTCCGGGGACCATGACTATGTTCACCTTGACGACCATTCCCAGTTCGGCACACATCCTGATGCCTTCCTTCTGGTTTCCGATAAGCTTCTCGGCAGCACTCCTTCCGGAAAGCCTATGTCCTTCCCAGATGACGGAGCCGTAGATCCGTTCGCCGACATCGGGGGTCGCGGCGTTCATCGTGACGGTAAGGAACCTTACGCCGAGATCGTAGAGCTCCTGTGCACGTTTCGGCAACATAAGGCCGTTGGTGGAAACGCATGACGTCAGTTCCGGATATTCCTCTTTTATTAGTTTCAGGGTCTCGAAGGTTTCTTCGTTCGCCAGCGGGTCGCCCGGACCGGCGATTCCCAACACCTTGAGGTTCGGGATCTTCTCCAGGACGAATTTGACCTTATCGGCGGCCTGCCTGGGGGACAGGACCTCACTGGTAACGCCCGGACGCGATTCGTTGGAACAGTCGTACCTTCGGTTGCAGTAATTGCACTGAATATTGCACTTGGGAGCAACGGGAAGATGCATCCTAGCAAATTTAAGGTGGGCCTCCTCATTATAGCAAGGATGGGCATCCAAAGCCTTTCTGATATCTTCCTCCCGGTCCATGAGTCATTATGTTCTCCCCTTTATTATAACATGATTGGCATTATGGAGCATGGACCGATACACAGGGTTTGTGGGATCGATATTGTCAGAGTGCAACTCGAACATCCCGGTCTCCCGCCGAACCTTGATCGACCATTTGGAAAATGGAGATTATTTTTATCGGACCCGCAGCGGAGAGGTCTTCGACATGGACCCATTGGAACTCAAGGGGATCGCCGATATTTGCACCGATGCCGAGAAGGTCAGGCTCCGGATACCGATCATAGTAAGCACGGACACCTCGGCCGAGGGCGGAGCATGGAAGGTGGACGGCGAGACGGAGACTTCGGTGATGTCCAAGATCCTGGGCAAACGTCCGTACAGAACGGATATGTTACGATTTTACAACCCAAATCTTGCCGATCTACGCCGGAAATACCCCACTGCGGTGGTGCTGGCCTTCATTCCGTGAGTGGAAATTCCCAAACCTTAAATATGGAATGAATATAGTGGGGTTGCTCGATTCGAATGGGTCGAGTTGCTCGGGCCTGGTGACCCGACGGGGGACCGTCGCGGATACCATGCCAGGGTGGGAAACCGTGACGCTGGGAGGTATTATATACTTCTTCAGTCTACGGTGATTTCGCCAAGTTCGGCAACGAAAATATGGCATTAATCTAAATGACATGCACCCGGAGAGAGATCCTCTTTCGGGGAAGAGGTGGAAGGGCCCCGTTAATGGAGGATGAGATCGGACAAGCTCGATGATCACCAATCATACGCAACCTGGACGTGTGCTAGATCATACGCCAGCGGCGATGCTACGCCGCATGGGGGATGGTTCGGCTAGAGCGCTGAAGAAGGTCGTGTCAAGCTGCGATATGCGTCGGGTAGGTGCAAGAAGCCTATGATCCGACGATGACCTAATGGGACTTCCTATTCTTCGGAATGATCAGTAATGATCGGGAACGCGGGGGATTGAAGCATCTTAGTACCCGCAGGAAAAGAAATCAACAGAGATGCCGTTAGTAAAGGCGATCGAACGCGGTACAGGGCAAACCGAATCCCGTATGGAAACATTCGGGAGGTGTGGTGTTGTAGGCTCTTTTACTCCTTTGTCCAGAATATCCAAAATCGGCTGGAAAGCCGTGCCATAGAGGGTGATAGCCCCTTAGGAGAAGGCTGGAATGGAGATTTTAGATGTCCTTGAGTAGTGTGCGTTGGATATCGCGCATGAATTTGGGAGGCATTCACTTCCAACCCTAAATACGTCTCTAGTCCGATAGTGTAGTAGTAGCGTGAGCGAAAACTGAAAAGTACCCTTAACGGGAGGTAAAAAGACCTGAAACCATGCGGTTAAAGATTTATATAGCATCAAAGGGAAGAAGCCAATATTATTGGTGGACCAGTGTTATATTGTCCGTTTAGAAAAACGGGCCAGGGAGTTCTGGTCATTGGCGAGGTTAACTATTCAATTAGGTAGCCGCAGGGAAACCGATTGCCCGCAATTTTTAATGAGGGGCAAGGTGTGCTCGCCTGGAGTCAATGGTGCGGATACCCGAAGCCGGTCGATCTATGCCTGAGCAGGATGAAGCCTCTCGAAGGGGAGGTGGAGGTCCGAACCAGTTCTGATGTGCAAATCGTTTGGATGACTTGGGTATAGGGGTGAAAGGCCAATCTAGGCCGGAAATAGCTGGTTCCCCCTGAAACTAGTCGCAGCTAGACCTCGATCGAGGTGGAACATGAGGTAGAGCACCGATTGAGCGCTTAGGGGAAGAAATTCCTCGGCGTTTTGTCAAACTCCGAAATTGTGTTCACCGTAGACATCGGGTGCAAGGCCATCCGGGGTAAGCTTGATGGCCATAAGGGAAACAACCCAGACTATAGTTAAGGTCCCTAAATTTCGGTCAAGTGTAATATGAAATGGCGTCGGCAGTCTAAAACAACTGGGAGGTGGGCTTAGAAGCAGCCATCCTTTAAAGATAGCGTAACAGCTCACCAGTCTAGATTGTGGGCCCAGAAAATGGACGGGGCTAAACCGAGTACCGATACTATAGAATACAGCAATGTAATTTGGTAAGGGGGCGCGGTGCATGGGCAGAAGCAGGGCTGTGAAGTCCTGTGGACCGTGTACCGACGAGGATCCTGGTGAGAGTAGCAGCAAAGTACGGTGAGAATCCGTATCGCCGCAGGGGCAAGGGTTCCTTGGCAATGTTCGTCAGCCAAGGGTTAGTCGATCCTAAGGTAGCTCTTAATCGAGGCTATCGAAAGGGAAACTGGTTAATATTCCAGTACTGAAGCAGTCTTTGTCCATACCTACGGAGTAGGATATCTGGAGTACACTTGTCTGTGTATTCAAGCGTTTAAACTCATGAAGAACCGTCATGGTGAGAAGTGAGCGAATGCGTGACGAGGGGGACGAAAGTCCCCTTCCGGAAATTCCTAGTCCCCATGAAAAGGGTATGGTTACAACTGTTTCATTCGTACCAAGAACCGACACAGGTGTCCCTAGGTGAGTAGCCTAAGGCGTGTTAGCATAATCTAGGCGAGGGAACTCGGCAAATTAGCCCTGTAACTTCGGGATAAAGGGTGCCAGTAGTGAGAGCTACTGGTCGCAGTGGCAAGAGAACTCCGACTGTTTAATAAAAACATAGGTCCCTGCTAGTTCGAAAGGATGTGTATAGGGGCCGAAGCCTGCCCAGTGTTGGCATCTGAAAATCTGTTTCAACGGATCGAAGGACCAATAAACGGCGGGGGTAACTATGACCCTCTTAAGGTAGCGTAATACCTTGTCGCTTAATTGGCGACTTGCATGAAGGCTCAACGAGAGTTCTACTGTCCCCGCCTAGACGCTAGTGAAATCAATCAGTCTGGTGCACAATCCAGACCCCTCCATCTGAAAGCGAAGACCCCATGGAGTTTCACTGCAACCTGTTGTTGTTGTAAGAATTGGCACGTGTAGGGTAGGCGGGAGACGTTACCCAGGAAGGTGCGCTAGCATCTCTCCGAGTCTACGATGAAACACCGCCCCTGCTGATTTTTACGACTCACCTCTTCGGAGGAACAGCTATAGGCAGGCAGTTCGGGTGGGGCGCCACGCCCTCAAAAAGATAACAAGGGCGCCCAATGGTTAGCTCAGGTAGGTCAGAAATCTACCGAAGAATGTAAAGGTAAAAGCTAGCTTGACTCGGAACCAGACAATAGGGTTCGGAGATAGGAAACTATGGCTTAGCGAACCAATCAACCTCCTGAATGGGGGTGATTGATGTCAGAAAAATTACCCTGGGGATAATTGAGTTGTCACGAGCAAGAGTTCATATCGACCTCGTGGCTTGCTACTTCGCTGTCGGCTCTCCCTATCCTGGTGGTGCAGCAGCTGCCAAGGGTGGGGTTGTTCGCCCATTAAAAGGGATCGTGAGCTGGGTTTAAAACGTCGCGAGACAGTTTTGTTGCTTTTTGATGGAGGTGTAGGTGCCTGACGAGAAGGATCCTTTAGTACGAGAGGAACAGGGATTCGTCGCCTCTAGTTTATCAGTTGTCTGACAAGGCATGCTGAGTAGCCACGCGATAGCGGATAAGAGCTGAATGCATCTAAGCTCGAAGCCGTCTTGAAAAAGAGGCACCCATAGAACACTCATAAATGATGAGTTTGATAGAAGCCGGATGTAAGTACCGAGGGTTTCCGAGGTATTCAGTCCTGGCTTACTAACGTTCTTCGACGCCGCTGGGGTATGGTCTAGCAGTTAAACAGGTTGCGTATGAAATTCTCATCCATGTCATTTGCCTATTTTTTTATCTTTATCTTTTAGCGTTTTTTCATTCTACGTTAAACGTTAAATATGATTATCAACTGGCATTATCGATGACGATATACCGGTTAGGTTCTTTCGTTCCCTATGATTCCAACATGTTTTTGATCATAGGAGAGCGCACCATGCTAATTGATACAGGGTCCGGAACTGTTTCCGGCCCGATCATCGAATATATCGCCAATCTTCTTAACGGAAGGAGGCTAGATGCGCTCATCCTCACACACCGCCACTATGATCACATAGGCGGTCTAAAAGACATTGTCCCGGCGTTCCGTCCAACGGTATTCGCCGGTTCCAGGGACGCTGACGCAATACGTAAGGGCGGCAAGGACAGGATCTCCGGCATGGACCTGATGCCCTGTCCTGCAGAGGTCCATGAGCTTTCGGAGGGGAACATAATAGATCTGGGAGGGCACGTTATGAAAGTAATCGAGACTCCCGGACACACCGAAGGTTGCATATGCCTCTACGATACGGAGACCCATGCCCTGTTCTCGGGCGACACGGTTTTTTCCAACGGTGTCGGCCGCACGGACTTCAGGGGCGGGAATATCGACGACCTCAGGGCGTCGCTTTACAAATTAAAAGAACTTGATATCAACGGCCTTTATCCTGGCCACGGACCGTGCATGGAGCGCGGAGGCAAGGAAGCTATTATCAACGGATTCAGATACACGGGTGAATAAGATGAAGATCCTAAGATGTAATTCGGGAAATGAATTGGACGAAACCACCATGTCTGCCGTAGCTATTGCGGCAGAAGACATCGCCGCGGGAAGGCTCGTGGTATACCCTACCGAAACGGTATACGGAATAGGCGCTGACGTCTTCAACCAGAAGGCCGTGAAAAAAGTATTTATGGCCAAGAACAGGCCGTTCGACATGCCACTCTCCGTCGCTGTAACAGACAAGAAGATGATGGAACAGGTCGCCGTTCTGAATGAGAATGCGGACAGGTTGATCGATGCGTTCCTTCCAGGTCCCCTCACAATTATAATCAAAAAGAATACGCAGATATCCGACATGGTCACCGCCGGGTCCGATAAGGTAGGCGTGCGCATTCCCGACAATCCGATAGCTCTCGAACTCATAAGGCGTTGCGGCCCGATCGTTGCGACATCGGCGAACGCGCACTCCCATCCCGACGCGATCGTCGTTGATTCCGCGATCAAGGACCTGGGCGACAAAGTCGAAACATATCTTGATTCTGGCCAGTCATCGCTCGGAAAGCCGTCGACCATCGTTTGGCTCTTCAAGGGAGAGGTCGAGATCGTCCGTCAGGGTGCGATATCCAGGGAGCAGATAGAGGAGGCTTTGCGTTGCTGACCGAGAGCGAACTTTCTAAACTAAGAAAAGCAGGCAAAGTGTCCGCCGAGGCCCGTGAGATCGGGCTCGGCATGATACGGCCGGGCGTTAAGCTGTACAATGTAGCCCAGGAGGTAGAGGGATACATCAGGGAGAAAGGTTGCGGACTCGCTTTCCCATGCAACATAAGCATAAACGAGATCGCCGCGCATTACACTCCCAGCGTTGCGGATAAGAAGGTCTTCGAGCTGGGAGATGTAGTCAAGGTAGACTGTGGCGCCGAGATAGACGGATGGGTCGGAGATACGGCGGGCACTGCCGAGGCGGGAACCGGAAGATACACTAAACTTATTCAGTCTTCGAAACGCGCCAGGGATACGGTTGCCGAGTTCGTCGGCGGCGGGTGTTCGTTGCGTGAAATCGGCGGCGTGGTCGAGACGAGCATCACTCAGGACGGATTCCGTCCTATCCGAAACCTATGCGGACATCAGATCGCGCAGTACATCCTTCATGCAGGGATGTCGGTCCCCAGTTACGATAACGGCGACAAGACGACCATACCTCTGGGAACAATACTGGCTGTGGAGCCATTCGCTACCAATGGTTCAGGGGAAGTCATCAATGGACCGCCCGGAAACATTGTGCGCATACTGAGGGAGAGGGAGATAGAGGATCCGGCAACGAAGGAGTTTTTCGAGTACGTGAAAGGCGAGTTCAAATCGTTTGCGTTCTGTGCCAGGAGCTGTGACTTTCCCAATGCGGAAAAGCACGTGAATGCATTGATCCGCCGCGGAGTGCTCTCGAGCTACGCCCAGCTTATAGAGGCCAAAAAAGGGATAGTATCTCAGCATGAATACACATTCTACGTGTCTGGCGACCGGGCGGAAGTGACCACTCTTCCGTGAGGTTTATTTACAACCGCATTCTACATCATCTGAGCCGAAGTTGCCAAGCCAGGTCAAAGGCGGCAGACTCAAGATCTGTTCCCGCAGGGGTTCGCCGGTTCAAATCCGGCCTTCGGCACTAACACTAGATAAAGCGGCACTGGCCTATCGATATGACGGGGTGCAGAAAATAACGTCAAAGGCATGCGCTGCCGGCTTTCGAGACGCTGTTTCTCGCGGCGGCGGCCTTTGCATCGGGAGATTCGGCGATATTGTTCTATTCGCCCCCAGTCATCATTTCAATGGCGCGTCGATTAAATTTTCATTTTTTTCGTACAGGCGGTCATTCCCGCATATGCGTATTCATTCAAAGTAAAACGTAAGCATTTTGGAAAAGAGACACTTTATTTCGATGTTTATGCTGCAGAATGAGAGAATGCGATCCCAGAAACAGGGTTTTCGGATACGAGGCCGGGACCAAAGGCGATGGGAGGGACAGTTTAAATTTCCAGGGATCGGGCACCATTATCTTGCAGGACACTACCGGGGTGAGGGGCAAAATTCATTCTATCGGAGATATCAAACAGCAGGCCGGCGGTCTTCAATCTGAAATCAGATGCCGAGACGAGGATGTTAAACCGTGATAAAGTCGAGGACGGAGACAAGAGGCGCATTGATAACAAGGGGAGGTCCCAGGCAGACCAATAAGCTGTAGATAAGGATAAAAAGATAAAGATTTCTGCAACAATCATATAGCTGGCACTTTTCATAGTTGCCTCAAATCCGACACTCTTCAGCGACACGGTGGCCAGCATGGGATCAGGTGTAGCGATACTTCGTCATTCTTCATTCATCTGGCAGTTACGACGTTCCATAGGTTCTGGAACAATGACGGGCAATTTCCAAGAGACATCCCCGGCAAGAATGTCAAGAGTTCCATGCGCCCGCAGCCTCGGTAAAGATGGCATTTTTCTGGGACGGACGTTTCTGCCGATATGGGCGAAGACGGCTTGAAGTCGACGGCGCCATTCATCGATGAAGATGTGCCACATACAGAAATAACGTCGGTGTGGATCCGAGAGGAACCGACGTTCGAAAGCGGAGTTTCTACAGCTACACGTCGGGAGAGGTTTCATATGCGGCACACAACCATGTCGCCCGGAAGACAATCGTGGAACGCTCGGGCGGGGCCCTTGTTTTTAATCCGAATCGCATGTCCACGGCGGCGGTCGTCTACAGCCAGACAATCTTGTCGATGATGTCGTCGTGATGCGCTTAATAATTGGGCGCACAAATCATTTTAAATAAAGAGCCCATCGACCCATTACGCAAACTCAGGACCCGCCATAAGCGAACACTGAGAGCAGACCTACCATGGTCGCGCTTGATGAATTCCTTTCGGAACATTTGCGGAGGTAACAAAATGGCAAAAGCAAAGAAAGAGGCACCAAAGGCCGAGGACGAGAACTTTAACTTTATCGTCCGTGTCGCAAACAGCGATATAGACGGTCACAAGAAGACTATTATCGGTCTCCAGAGCATTAAAGGAGTGGGGGCCAGAGTAGCCCACACTATTGCACACAAAGCAGGCATTGAACAGTCCGCCAAGATCGGTACACTCAGCGACGAGAAGGTCAAAGAGATCGAGAACTTGGTATTGACGTACGTCGAGTACGCTCCCTCATGGGCAGTCAACAGGCAGCTGGACTACGAGTCCGGAGCCGACATGCACCTCATCGGGAACGACCTGGACATGGTCCAGAAAGACGACATCAACAGGATGAAGATGATACGCTGCTACCGCGGAATCAGGCACGAGACCCACCACAAGGTCAGGGGCCAGAGGACAAGGTCTAACGGAAGGAAAGGACTGACTCTCGGAGTCAAGAAGAAGTGAGGTGTTTTAAATGGGAGATCCTAAATTTTCACGTAAGGCCTACGACACACCTTCTCACCCTTGGCAGGGAGAGAGGATCAAAGCCGAGCACGAGGTCGTCGTAGAGTTCGGCCTAAAGAACAAGACAGAAGTCTGGAAAGCCCAGTCGATTCTGAGGAACTACAGGAAACAGTCCAGGGAGCTTCAGGCACGCCTCAGGGGTAACGATGCCCAGGCGAGCATCGAGGCCAACAATCTCATCTCCAAGTGCAGCCGTATGGGCATCCTGCCCTTGTCGGGAGGAGACCTCAACGACATCCTGATACTCAAAGAGAGGGATCTGCTTTCAAGACGCCTGCAGACCATTGTTTTCGAGAAAGGTCTCGCCAGCACCATCAAACAGGCGAGGCAGATGATAAACCACGGGCACATATTCCTCAACGGCCACAGAGTGACCGTTCCCGGATACATCGTTCTCAGGAGCGAGGAGCCCACCGTCGAGTACGCGCCGGCATCTGCGTTCACGGACGATATGCACCCCATGAGGGTTTCCACGGACGCTATAGTGGCTAAGACCGAGGCAAAGGCAGCGGTAACCGAGAAACACTTCGAGAAGAAGGCCAAGGCGGCCAAAGAAGATGCCAAAGAGGCAGGAATAACAGTAAAGGACGGTGAGATCTGATGGCATCCAAATGGGCAATAGCAAACATATTTGCCAGCTACAACAACATCATGATCACGCTTACTGACATAACCGGTGCGGAAACGATCGGAAAGGTCACAGGCGGAATGGTGGTCAAGCAGGCGAAGGACCAGTCCTCGCCCTATGCGGCACAGAGGGCGGCAGAGAAGATCGCCGAGATCGCAAGAGAGAGGGACATCGCCGGCATTCACGTCAAGGTACGTGCCCCCGGAGGAAACAAAGCGACCTCGCCCGGACCCGGTGCGCAGTCAGCGATCCGCGCCCTCGCAAGGGCAGGCATCAAGATTGGACGCATCGAGGACGTTACTCCAATACCCCACGACGGTACCAAGAAGAAAGGCGGACGCAGAGGACGCAGGGTCTGAGGGACGGACATGGAAATTGAAATCATCGAAATGGCTGAGAGGAAGGCCAAGTTCATACTGAAGAATTCCTCGCCCGCCATGGCTAACGCGCTCAGAAGGACCATGCTGTCTGACATACCCAAAATGGCAATAGACAAGGTCGAGTTCCATCTCGGCCCGATCATGGCCAACGACAAAGAGTATGAGAGCGTTACGCCCCTGTTCGACGAGATCGTTGCCCACAGGCTCGGATTGGTCCCGGTCCCCACGGACCTGGACCTTTTCACACCACAGGACCAGTGCGTCTGCGGCGGAGACGGATGCCCTAACTGCACCATAATGTACAGCTTGAATAAAATCGGGCCCGGTACAGTGCTGTCAGGCAATATGATTCCCCTCGGGAACCCGGATCTTAAGGTTAAGGACGAGTTCATCCCGATCGTAGAACTGACAGACGGACAGGCGGTCCTGATCTACGCTACGGCCGTGATGGGCACTGCAAAGAAGCACGTGAAGTGGCAGGTCGCAAACGGAGTGGGTTACAAATATCTGCCCAAAATCAAGGTGGACCCCGCAAAGGCCTCCTCCGAAGGCGCCCTCAACTGCATGAAAGTCTGCCCCAAGGACGTATTCGACGTATCTAACGGCAAACTGGTGGTAGCGCGCCCCAGGGACTGCACTCTCTGCAAGTCGTGCATGGACTCTGTAGAAAACGATGGGTCCATCGTTGTCGAGGGCGATGATAAGAACTTCTTGTTCACATTCGAGACAGACGGTTCGCTCACGGCAGAGCAGACCCTCAACAAGGCGGCCGAGATTCTCTCCAAGAATGCTTCTGCTCTGTCCGAAGAGATCGCACAGCTGATTTAAACATCTCAAGGGGCACCCGCCCCTATTTTATCTTTTTTTTGATTTCAGAAGAAATCTGACAGAGTGCACTTCTTCACTTTGTCGTTGTTGAAAACGGAGTTCATGCTCATCTCCAGAATCTCTATTCTGTCGCGAGTGTAGGCATCAAGTCTGTATTCCTCGCTTATTCTCTTAGAGACTGCCAGATATTTCATGACACTGGCCTTGTGGACCGTCATTGTGAGGCCGTTACCGCACTTCTGGCACTTTCCTGTGATGGGTATGCGCCTGTATTTTTCACCGCATTTGGTACACCTGAACTTCTGGGCCGAGAAACTTCTCAGATTTCCAGCCATGTCTGGCAGGAAGTGCTTGTTGATGACTCTGGTCGCTACATCTCTTTCATCGACGGCCCTGATTTTTTTACCCAACAAAAGTTGTGCATCCATCTTGTCCGCCATGGATTCGAGGGTGATATAGGCCGAATATCTGGGACCTTCGGAAATATCATCGGTGTCGTTTGTGAATCCCAGCCCTTGGTACTGGGATGGAGTCCCTATGCGTCCGGCGACCAGATCCATAATCTTATCGATGCTTTTTGGATCTGCCATATCCATGGCCGCATTATACAGCTCAAGGGGATACTCCCTCAGGCAGTCCACGTTGTGGGCCTCCTTATCGATCTCATTAGGGTCCAGTCTTGTGGTCAGAACGAGAGGGGCGTCCATAAGTCCGCCCCGCCTGTCCGGCAGGAAGCTGAAAGAGAAATTAAGCAAAGCATCCATCGCGAGAATGATGCAATCTTCGTCACCGTCACAGTTTCTTCTCTTGGCCGCATGGAAGAACGGGTGCCCAAAACATCCCCTTGCGGTCGAATATCCGATGATGCGGCACAAAATCCCGCCGGAAGTATGAGGTGCCAGTCCGAATACGATCTGTCCGATCAGCTGTTCCCTCCCGGTTACGCTATAGTAACGGCGCAATTTGTAAAGCTGTTCGAGCTCGTCGTCCACGAACGTAGCAACTTTCACCATGAAGTCGCCGCATTCCCTTGGGGGAACGATATCCTGAACCTTGAGCTCGCAGATCTGGTTCGGGTCTGTCAGCGGAGCGCCGTTCCAGTCATGTGTATATCCCAGCCGGATGGCCTTCTCGACGCTGAGTTCGATCTCCTTCGGTTTGAAATGGGTGAGAGGGATATCCGTCATATCGTAACGTACGGTGCCGTCCTTGTATGTGGTGACGCCGTTCTTAGCTCTGAGTATGCCCTTCTCAAGTGCCTCTGGCACCTTCTTTTTCGATGTCAAACCCTTAACGCATTTAAGCGCCTTTGGTTTGCTCTCGCCGATAAGTTCGCAAGCGGCCGCAAGCTCCGCATCCAGGTTCACCGGCATGGTATGGGCACCGCCCGTCTGGTTGGACGACCTGTGCTTGGGATCATAGGCCGCGTGCGCCTGGCACTCTCTGCACCAGGACCTCCAGGTGATCTTTCCGCACTTGGTGCACCTTCTGGCACCCACCTCGAGCTGTATATCTGTGTTCGAGGACCTTGCGCCGCTGGCCGATTTCCTGGAAGATGCAATGGCGGACATTATCTCGCGGTTTGCGTCCATATCCATCCCGACCGGGAACAGGCTGTGGACACTAGGGGTCATCTCCCTTGCGTCTGCCTTCTCGGGACGTCCCATTCTCATTCCTATGCGAGTGCCGCCGCGGCCCCTGACTTCGAATCCGGCGGCAGAGCTAACGGCCTCAAGTGCTGTTTCCCCGCCGAAGTCCCCTCTTTTGACTATTTTTCCGTCGCGAACCGAAAGACCCAGGCAGTCTAAAATGGGTTCCCCGTATCTGTCGGTTATCGCTATACGTCCGTTCCGGAACCTGTGCAGGGCTCCAAGATTCTCAAGTGTTTTCTTTATCTCCTTCTCAGAGGGGATCGATATGTTGCCTGTGTCGAACGAACCATTTTCGGCTATGTAATCTCTCAGCCCGCTTAGTGCGGAGACATCGAAATCCGACCAGAAAAGATTATAACGAGGGTGCAACGGCACTCCGAGATCGATGCTCATCTCTTTCGCCCTGGCATATGTCGGTTCTTTCCAGTCTTCGGGAATTGCTCCTTTGGATTTCAACTCCTCCCTGTGCCATTCTATGCAGTATCCCGGCGGAACAAGTTTCTGATTGTTCTCGCAGAATTCGCCGAATGGTACCAGGACCTCTCCGCTGTCGACTATGCTAACGACTCTTTTCCTGATTTCCTGAACTTCATTCTTTGTCGCGCAGTAGACCAGGTCTCCGTTGTCCAGAAGGACGATCGGCCCCTCCAGCTGGTCGCAGGGCGTGACGACGCACGCCTTCCCAGGCCTTTCGGTCTTCAACTGTGTGCCTATGGCCATGAACTCCTCCATGGCGTACATGCTTGCCGGGCTGAACGCAAGGGCGGCGAGCCCTGCCGTCCTTGCCCTGCCGTATCTGAGCCTGAATCCCCCAGCCTTGCTGGGATGCCCAAATATGGGCCTTCCGGCGACGATATCCATAAGATACGTGTCCTTCGGCTGCACCGTCTTGACGGTATCTTCCTCTTCCTCTGACTTGGCCGGCGCGTGGGCCTCGAGATATTTGCCTATAAAGTCCCAGCCATCAATTTTCAGGGTATCGACGTGCTTCTTCAGTTTTGCCGCTTTTTGACACAATCCCTCCGCTATGACAAGGCAGGCTCCCCCGCGTACATGGTTTGTCTCGATGCGCGGAAGGTCCCGGAAACCCGATATCTCTACGTCCTCCGTTCCTTCACCATCGATCATGATCGGACAGTTCCTAACGATGAGGTCTATCTCTTGGGAAGTTGGAGAGTACTGAAGATGCTGGGACTGTTTATAAAGCGGAATTTCCTCGTCGAAACGGGCAATTTCCTGGTCTGTCGGAGTGTACTTTCCGAGGTTCAGTTCTCTTCTTACAACGTCTGCGATCAAAACGCTCATGGCCTGCGCAGTACCGCCGGCGGCCCTTATGGGTCCGGCGAACAGGAGGTCCACGAACTCGGTGCCGTCGTCGTTCCTCTTGATCCTAACGTCAGCAATTCCTTCCAGCGGGGCGACCAATATCCCCTCTGTCAGAACGGCCAACCCCACCCTGATGGCTCTTTCAAGCGCTTTTTCGGTACTTTCGGCCGGACGGTGGGCAATCTCTTTCGCCACCATAAGAGAGACGAGTTCGCGGTTCTTGTATTCCGATGTTAGCCGTCTTATATCCTCGGCCACGCCTCCGACGTCGTAATCGTGCAGAAGCTCCTCGACGCGCGAGGCCAGGTCCTCCGCCTGGGGGATTTCCACGAAAGGCTCGGGATCTATACCAAGCATCCTTGCCTGTTGGGCAACGGTATAACAAATGTCCTTTTGCCTTGAAAGTTCGGAGAAGTAATCGTACATCTCCTTGCTCGCGACGGGACCGTCACTCATCTTCCGACACCACCAGAGCTCTTAGCTTGCTGATGATGAGGTCTTTAATCTCTTCCATGTTCTCTCCGGTCTGCGCAGAGAAGAAGAGATTTCCGCTGTCCGTCTTCAAAATGTCTGATTTGCTTTCGGCAATTATTATATCAACACCGACGAAACCCTGCTGTATGGATCTGAGCAGGGCAGTCTGTTTTTCCATCGAGTAACCGCAGCTCTCCGACGGGTCGAGAACGAATATCATGACGTTGGTAAGATATCTGAGGGCCAGTACCGCCTGTTTCTCAATGTCGTTGCGCTCCTCGAAGCTTCTGTCCAAGAGGCCGGGCGTGTCGATTATCTGGAACTTCCTCCAGTCGTCCTCGATGTGTCCTATGATTATTCCTTTGGTAGTGAACGGGTACGGCGCTATTTCGGGCGTTGCTGTGCTCACCGCCTTTACCAGGCTGCTCTTACCGACATTCGGGAACCCTGCGACCACTATTGTCGGAATGTCGGGCTGTATCGCCGGCAGATGTCTGAATTTATTCTTGGCCTCCTGCAGGAACAGCAGGTCCTTGGATATTTGGCGGATATACGAGGACATCCTTCCGTAGAAGCTGGTCCTTATCGAGTCGATATATGAGATGTCCTTGCTGCGCCTTATCTCGCGGAGGCTTTCATTCTTTAGTTTATCGGTACGCCCGGCCGCCCAGTTCAGTGCACCCAGGGCTTTTTTGTATTGGTCGATGCCGATCACCAGGTCAACGAGCTGAGGGAAGAAATCCTCCTCTTTGTCCATCCTGGGGAAGCGGCTTACATATCCGTTGAGAGTAGTCACGACGATGTCGCCCGAAGCGGTCACCTTCGCCAAGGTCGTTTTCTTCTTGCCGTCCAGGGCGTTGGTGCCGTTCTTTGTGATCTTAGATGCTCTGCTGTACGCCTTATCCATCAACTCCTCGGAAGTGAGGACGGTCGGTATTTTGCGTTCCAGTGAAGCCATAAAAGAGTGATGGGAATCGCGTATAATAAACAACCCCCGCGTCAGGACTCCCCTATAATCGCTCTTATAAGCCAGAGGTCGGACTTCAAATCGGGGTCAGTGCTCATTTTCGAAGGGATGAGCGCGGACGGACAGTCCTCGATCAGCACCCCGGCAGTGACCGACCATTTTCCAATGTCGTTTCCGAATATCGTGCAAAGCCCGGAGATATTACTGGAGATATATACTCCGAGTTTCACGTCCGGTATGCTGTCTGTCTTTGCAAGTATTTTGGGCGCTTTCATGCCGGTGTACGCTGTCATGGCGAGATCGATGTTGTCATAGAACATCGTGCTGCCGTCAATACCGTAGGGATTCTCCATGTTGAACAGCAAGGTCTCTATCTTTCCGACAAGATACTTGATCGTATCTCCGACCGTCTTAGAATCTATCGACAAAGCGACCCTGATGCCGGTGGCCGTTGCACCAACGGCGTCCGAGACCTCGAACGAAATGAAAATCGAGGCCTCCACAAGGCATCCAGCGATCATTTCTATCGAAGTCGTTATAGCATCCTGTATTGCCCTCTGGAGGAACTCGCTAAGGTCTTCGGTGCCATTCAGGACGCCGTCCATGTCCTCCAGGGTTTTCATGGCCGACTCCTTGAAAATATTCTTTATATGCCCTTTGACAAGGTCCCCGTTCACCAGTCCTCCGCAGTTGCCGGTCAGCGGCGTCCCCTTCGCGAACGTCCAATCCAATGCGCCGTCGGCCACCCTTTGCCACGTGTAGCTACTGTTTTGCGTGTCCTTTGCCACGGGGGTCCTGTCGATCTCGATGCCCTCGCGGTCCCTGAGGATGATACATTCCCCGGACAGGGAATCGTTTTTGTCGTTCAGCAGCCTTACATTTTTATCCAGCATTATAAGCAGCCTCTCATGGGGAACCATCTCATGATTTTCTAATTTCATCACTTTCATTTTCTCGTTGGATCCCGCGCAAATGCTGAATCCCGATATGTCGGCCGAACGGTTCGATGAGTTGTAAAGCTCGACCCACTCCTCGCCCGAATCCTCTCCTGCAGGATTTGATTCGAACTCGTTAACAACGACGCCGGACTCGAATGGGATGTTGTATTTCAGGTTCAGCCCCGCGTCGAGGCTCCCCTTAAGTCCAAGGGCAGGAAGAGGTATGTTCGAAAGAACAGCACCTATCCCCTCTATGTCAGAAAGGCAAATGCTGGCCTCCCTGTACTGTACGATATCCGGCATCACAATATCAAAGGAAGTTCCACGGACACTCCCGTTGATGGTGACCAGGTGGTCCGTTGATTTCATCAACGGATCGAAATCGAGTTCCAGGTCCCAATCTTCCCCCACTACCTCGGCCTCGCCGGTTATGAAATAATCCCTTTCGCCTCTAGTGTCCTTTTCTTTTACGGTCATGCCGCAATCTATTTCCAGGCCGCTGATATCGCCAGAAAGCCTGACGGTGAGAAGGTTTCTTACGCTTTTGACAAAAGACACGACGTCGGTGGAGAATGTGAGGGTCAGGCCCATGAAGGACATTCCGACCGTCTGCTTCTTCATTGTCACGGCGAATATGAACTGGATAATGTCAGCGAACCCTCCAATCGTCCGGTTCATAAGGGTGTTGAGCTGTTCATCTACGAATTTCTTCAGCTCCAATAAAGGCCCCATTATAGATTCGTACAGCCTTTCGATCACCTTTGAGACATACTTGGAAACATCGAGAAGTGCCGAGTTGATGAGAACGACAACCTCGCGTACCATGGCGAAGATCTTAGTGAGCGGTTCCAAGAGCGGCTCCACGGCTTTCATGAGCAGTTTCCATCCGTCGCTGAAGATGCTGTTGCTGGCAATGTAAGACGAAACCCCAGAAAGGCCCCATCCGCTGATCACTATTATCTTGATATTCAAAGAAACAGGCACTGTGCCAGATATGGAGGAATCGTTAATTCCCAGCAGAGAAGCTATTGTACCTGTGCCTTCGGCGGTGTAATCGATCGTATCTTTGAGACCAACTCTGAAAACCGTACAATACGAGGCGCCTTTGTTTTCGTTGAATCCCACAAAGTGGACGCAATCAGCAAGATTTTCGTTCGGGCCGTATACCCTGATATCGGGGGACAGGCCGTCCGTTATCGATATGGTCTCTTTAGCTGTACCGTCTAAGCCCGTTAGCGTGAAAGATCCCTCCGCAGGAATGTCGATTATGCCGCAATACGGATTCATATACATATTCTGGCACATTTCGTTGCAAAGGTTGTTCATCCTTTCCGGGATATCATTAATGACCGCGAGCATAGGCATGGCCTTTTCGCAGATCATCGTAAGGAACTTTTTGATAAGGCCGCATTGTCCGTCCGAGACGTTCATGAGGGCGTCGAACTTCTTCAGCATTTCATGTGCGGCCCTCTCGTAATCGGAGACTATCTCTTCGTAGATCGATGCGGATCTCAGGGATTCCAAGAGGTAATCTTTCTCTTCATCGTTCAATTGGTATGTTTCCAGCGTTCTCTCGATTTCGTCGAAATCAATGGCTTTCATAACGTCATTTTTCAACTGATCCACGCCGAAGGCGTTTTCGAAGTTGCGGGTCAGCTTATCGCAGATGGCCGAATAGAACGGATCATAGATCGTCTGGTCGCGGATAGAGCTGTTCACGACCTTCTCGACATCTGAGTCCAATTTAGAAAGGGAGCCGTTGAGGCACCTCCTTATTTCATCGGTGAACGGTTCTCCATCGTTTTCATCTACCGATATAGAGATGCACCCCATCGAGCGATCGGCCCCGATATTTATGGCCGCCGTGTTAAGGACGCTTCTTATCCATTCGCGTACTTCGTTGCTCTGAAGTCTATATTCGCTCTTGAAATGGCTCAGCCCGTCCCATTTCAGAATGTCGACGTCCGGATATTCGATATGGGCGCTGTATCCTCCCACGCTGAACGTCTTCTGTTGGCCTTCTATCTCCTTTGTCACAGTGAACTCGGGCACGTAATAGTCTGTGGACTTATTGTTCCAAAGGTACCTGTATTCAGCCTCGGAATATCCCTTAGACTCCATTATCTCCCGGATGTACGGCGAAGCCGACATCGTATCTTTGCCGGTGAAGAAGTTAACGATGGAGTCCCAGGCGTTCCTAACACTGTCGGACGCGCCGTCCAGGAAATCGATCACAAGGTTGCCGCAGAAGTAATCCGCCCACTGCAATACGATATCGTCCAGAACAGATATCAGGGCCTGTGCATAGACGGCCCCTAGGTCGATGCTTATTTTTCCGTCTTTTGCTGCAAGGGCGTCGGCCAGGTCCAGGCCGCCTGTGCCGCTTACAGGCCCCTCGGAAGAGCTCCTGAAGCTCATCATCTCTATCGCGGAAACACAGCACCTGTATGATTCCATGACGTCTTCATCGGTTATTATCTGACGGGTGCCCATGCTCCCGACCGCCGCCGCAGACCCATACCCATTTATGACCCTCTGTTGTGCCAGTGCCGTGAGCTGATAGGTCATCATCTGCGAAAGTACCGAACCTTCCCCGCTAAGGCAAAGCTCGAACAGAGAGCCCTGCTCGGCTACAAGCGGCAGTGCGCAGCTTCCGTCGGATGATATTATGACCGTTTTTTCTGCGGATCCGGAATCGCTTTCGTATCTGGCGGTAAAAGAGCCGGTCGCTTTCAAGTAGGTAGGCATGTAGCCTCCCCCGTCGACGTTAATATTCTCGGAGGTCATGCCCACATCGAAATCCAGGGCCGTTATGCGAACGCATCCGTTCACAGATGGGAATTGAGATCCTATCCATTTTTTCGCCGAACTGGCGAAGAGCTCCGATCTGGAAGAGATCGTGCCCGCTCCCGGGTCTTTACCGATGGATGCTATTATCTCGCCCATTCCCCTGTTGACGAAGATCTCGGTATCCCGTACGGCATTTCCTATGGATTCGATTTCTTCGGCGACGTCTCCCGCGTTCTCCTCGGCCCTCTCGGTCTGAGCGCTGACCACCGAATATGCCAGAGTTATGGCCAATATCGTAACTGCAATTATTGCGAAGGGCATGTTGCCGCGTCTGCTGTTCCTGACCGCGATTTTTCTCATATCGACATGATTCTTCGCCTACGGACTTAAAGTTCCCAACAGCAATTAGCATATACAACAGGCCAAATGTCGCCCTCGGTCAGTCACGGAGTATTATTAATAAGAAGAATAATACGTGTGCATTAATTCGAAGAGGATAACCATGTCTTCAACAACACAACCTAGCGCACTCAAGAAGGGGCTTCCCAAGAAGACGGAATCACTTTGTCCGGAATGCGGAAAACTCATAGAGGCGAACATCTACGAAAAAGATGGTAAAGTATTCATGGAAAAGGAATGTCCCGAGCACGGGCATTTCTCCGATATATACTGGTCAGATGCCGAGGCATATCTCAGGGCCGAGCACTACGCATACGACGGCGTCGGTCTCAGGAACCCCCATGACGCGTCTCTCGCCAAAGGAGAGAACGTCAATTTCCTGGTCGACGGCAAGAGGTACGACATGCTGTCCTGTACCGCTCTGGCTCTGATAGACCTTACCAATAGATGCAACATGAACTGTCCCATCTGTTTCGCCAATGCGAACCAGTCCGGATACGTCTACGAACCTTCTTACGACGAAGTGGTCGCAATGATGGAGGCCCTGCGCGCCGAGGAGCCCATAAAGTGCACTGCAATCCAGTTCTCCGGAGGGGAGCCGACGGTCCACCCCAGACTTGTCGACATAATAAAGAAATCGAAGGAGCTCAAATTCGCGCAGGTCCAGGTAGCCACCAACGGAATAGTTTTCGCAAAGGACTATGAGAAGCTGAAGGCATGCAAGCTGGCAGGCCTGAATTCCATCTATCTTTCTTTCGACGGTGTCAGCGACGACGTGTACCTTCAGGCGAGGGACAGGAAGATGTTCGACGTAAAACTGAAGGTCATAGAGAACTGCAGGAAGCTCAAGGAGGAAATAGGGCACTCGCCGTCCATCGTCCTCGTGCCCACATTGGTAAGGGGCGTCAACGACCATCAGGTCGGGGCCATAACGGAATTCGCATTCGAGCACTCCGACGTTATCCGCGGGGTAAATTTCCAGCCGGTGGCGTTCACGGGCAGGATAACCAGGGAAGAAGTTTCCAAGGGAAGGATAACGCTGACCGATCTGGTCCACAAGTTCGGTGAACAGACCGGATACACAGTGCCGGAAGACTGGTACCCGGTCCCGGTGGTCGCTCCCATCTCCAACTTCGCTTCGGAGTTCCTTTCTCAGAACAAGGTCACGTTCACGGCACACCCGCACTGCGGGCTTGCCACATACTTGTTCCAGTCGGAGGACGGCAAGGTCACGCCGCTTCCGAGATTCGTCGACATAAGAGCGTTCTCCGACGGAATCAACGAGATTGCAGGGAAGATGGAAGGCTCCAGGTTCAGGAAACTGAGGGCGATCAGCCTACTGAGGTTGCTCAACAAGTGCGTAGACAGCAGCAAGATGCCCCCGGGAATGACCAAGAAGAAGTTCATCGAAGCAATAACAAGTATTGTAGGAAGCAAATCCAAGAAGACCCTTGCTAAGTTTTCATGGAAGATGATGTACGTCGGCGCTATGCATTTCCAGGACTCGTTCAACTACGACGTCGCAAGGGTCGAGCGTTGCGCGATCCACTACATAACGCCGGACCTGAAGATCATACCATTCTGCGCCTACAACGGCGGACCGGAATACCGTGACGAGGTCGAGGCTAAGTTCTCGATCCCTCTCGCGGAATGGAAACAGCGGAACAAGGAAGAGGCGAAAGCGCTGGAAGAAGCAATGGTGGTCCCTGAAGACCAGAGGGCCTGAGGTGATAATATGACGATATTGGTTGATTTTTACAAATGCCTGCACTGCGGGGGATGTGCCGGGTCATGCCCGAAGAACGCGATATTCCTGAACGACTTTGTTCTCGAATTCAACGATAAATGCAATTCCTGCGGAAGATGCGTTAAAATATGCCCGGTCGCGGCGCTCAGGATGGAATGATAATATGAAAATCTACAACTGCGACATAGTGATCGTCGGTGCGGGACCGGGCGGCAGCATGGCCGCCAAATTCTGTGCACAGGCAGGGCTGGATACGATCATGATCGAAAAGAAGGCCGAGATAGGCGCACCCCTGAGATGCGCCGAAGGCGTATCGAAGAAATGGCTCGCGGAGGTCGGGATAGAGCCTGACCCGGCATGGATCTGCGCCGATATGGCCGGAGCCGTGATCAGGTCCCCCAGCGGATATACGTTCCAGCTCGACGAGAGCAGGGCGGGGTCCGAGGTCGGATACGTGCTCGAGAGACACCTGTTTGATAAGGCCCTCGCCAGGGACGCTGCGGAAGCAGGCGCCAAGATAATGATGCGCACCTCGTGCACCGACGTGATAAAGAAGGACGGAAAGCTGGTAGGCATCAAGGCCAAGGTCATGGGAGAGCCCATCGAGATCTATGCAGATTGCGTCGTCGCGGCGGACGGATATGAGTCCCAGGTGGCAAGATGGGCAGGCGTAGAAACGACTCCAAAGATGAACGATATCGATACATGCATACAGTACAGGATGTCCAACATCGATATCGATCAGAAGTACTGCGAGTTCGTCATAGGCAACGAGATAGCGCCGGGAGGATACCTGTGGATATTCCCTAAGGGAAACCGCTCCGCCAACGTCGGTATCGGCGTAATGGCCAAGCGCTGTAAGAAGCCGGGCGACCCCAAATTCTATCTTGACAAATTCGTCGCAGGCGACGACCGCCTGAAGGACGGGCAGATCCTGGAGATCGTAGGAGGCATGGTATCCACCTGCCCCGGACTCGACTCCGCCACCGCCGATAACCTTGTGATCGTAGGGGACGCGGCAAGGATAATCGACCCGATCACCGGCGGAGGCATATGCCACGCCTGCAGGACAGGGATGTATGCCGGAAAGGTGCTCGCCGAATGCGCCAAAAAGAAGGATTTCTCGAAGGTTGCGCTTAAACCTTACGAGAAACTCTGGCGTGACAGGATGGAGGACAAGATATACAGGAATTGGATGGCCAAAGAGAGGCTCAACGAGCTCGATGATGATACGATCGACGATCTGATCAAGATCATAAGCACGTCCGCCATCGAAGAAGTCAACGTGTATAACCTTCTGAAGGTCATCAAGGACAAGTATCCTAAGGTCGTCGAAGGCTTCGAAGACCTTATCTGAAACAATTTTACCGGCCGGAAGGCCGGTGTGATATTTTTATAAAGTTTTATCTACCGTCACGCCGGGCACACCGGTCTTGACGATCATGGGCGTACCGCCGTGCAGGCGGATGGTTTCGCAGACTTTTTTTGGTTCATCGGTCAGAGCGATCATGCTCCCGCCTCCCCCGGCACCAGTCAGCTTGGCACCGTAGGAATATTCGGCCGCCGCATCAACCAGCCGGTTAAGTTCCGGGCTGGAGACCCCTAATATCGAAAGCAGTTTATGGTCGGCGGTCATGAGCTCGCCCAGCCTTACTCTGTCGTTCCTGCGCAACGCGTCAGTGCCCTCAAGAGTTACGGAGCCGATCTCATCCACAATATCTTTGGCAAAACGGTTGCGGTCCTTGTATCTGCGGACCTTTTCCACCAGAGGGCCGGTCAGTGCCTTTATGCCCGTATATCCGACAACAAATGTCATTTCTGGCGCGTGGATGTCGCTGACCTCCCATCTATTGCCGTTGCGTTCTATGGTCCACAGCGGATCCTCATCACTGGGTATGTTCACCGCAATGCCTTTTCCGTGCACGGATGCAGAGGTATCCATCGGGCTTCCGATGCCTTGGGCGCTGAACTCGGCCTCATAAGCCTCGTTTATTATATCCTTCTCATCCGCGGGTTTTTCAATAAGGGTGCGTACAGCGCAGGAGAGCGCCGCCGACAATGCAGCGGAGGAGCCAAGTCCGGACCCAGACGGCAGGTCGCTGTCCGTCCCGATACTCATGCTCCTTATTCCGTGTTCTTTAAGGATATGTCTCATGTGTGGGTGCAAGGACAGGTCATCGGGCATTCCGTTCAATAGGAGCCCGCTACTTTCCGTGACCGTACACCTGAAGCGTCTGTCTATCGCCAGTGCCACTGCGGGTTTTCCATATACGACAGCGTGCTCTCCCAGTACTACGAACTTCCCCGGAGCAGATGCGGTCACCGATATCATTCGAGCAGCCCGTATTTCTTCATGCTTTCGGTTATAGCATCGTTAGGATTCCTCTGTCCGAGCAAAGGCTGAGGTATCGACCACCACTGTTCCTCGAACTCTCTGAGGGCGTCTTCATACTGCTTGTCATCGTTGAAAAGCTTCGGGTCGACGCTCAGGAGCGCTTTGTTCTGCTCTTTGAAGAGGTCCACGCCGTATTTCCTGTTGGTAAGTGCCACGCCTATGTAGCTGTCGAAGGCGTACGTCATCTCTTCAGATATCTCGTCAGGTGTGGCCTCCATGATCATATCCAGGACGGAGTTGATGGCCATTTTGAATATCAGCTCGCGTTTAGCGTCCTCCGGCATCTTCTCAGTATCGATAGATTCCATCATTTCTTTGAAGATCAGGTCGCGGAGTGCCGAAACCCTGTTGGGGTTCTTGCCGAAAAGCTGTTTAGCCAGTATTTCCTCCTCAGATTCTTCTTCATCGTTTCCGAACAGTCCCGCGTTGGGGTCGTAATTGTCATCGTTCATTTTCTAAGCTCCTTGACAGTCTTTTCGAGTATATCCATTCCTGCTGATATTTTCTTCTCGTCGGCGGCGTATGAGAATCTCAGATGGCCTTCTCCATATTTTCCGAACGCAGATCCGGGAGTGCATATCAGACCTTTGGTAACCAGCGTGTTGGCAAGTTCCTGGGAGCTTATTTTTATGTCGAAAGACGGGAAGGCGTAGAATGCACCTTTGGGCGGAGCCATGCTCATTCCGTCAATATCGTTGATCCTCTCTGTTATCAGGTCGCGTCTGAATCTGAACACATTCCTGGCTTCCTCCAAGTACGTATCGATCTCGGGAAGTGCGGCCAGCACACCGTATTGAGGTGGCATCGCAGGGCTGGCACATACGTGGTACTGCATCTTGATAAGGTCCGCCATGTACTCCTGGCTTGCACAGATGAATCCCAATCTCCATCCGGTGACGGCCATCATCTTAGAGAATCCGTTGACCACGACGGCGCGGTCGAGTCTGTTCATAAACGATAGGTGTTTCCCCTCGTAGACGAAGGAATCATAGACTTCGTCCGCAAGGATGCAGATGTTGTGATCATCGGCAACGTCTAGAAGCGCATTGTACGATTCTTGTGAAAGAACTCCGCCGGTCGGGTTCGAAGGATTGTTCACGACAATCATCTTTGTGCGGTCGGTAATCTTGCTCTGGATATCATCGATGTCAGGCTGGAAGTCCCCGTCGGTAAGCCTGTATTCTGAATATGTACCTCCGGCCAGAACTGAATGCGGCCCATAGATAACGAATCCGGGGCTCGGGACAAGCATCTCGTCGCCCGGGTCGATGAAAGACTGCGACACTTCCAAGAGGGCCGTGGAGCCGCTCGGAGTGATCATGATGTTCTCATCCGTTATTTCACCGTACATCCTGTATCTGTCGGCCACGGCCTTTCTGAGGCCGGGAATCCCAGCGGTCGGACCGTATTTGTTCTTTCCCTCGGACGCGGCCTTGTTCATTCCCTCAACGGCCGCCTTAGGAGGCTGAAGGTCCGGTTCTCCGAGTCCGAGGTTTATGGATCCCGGCCCCGCGAGGTCGAACATCTTTCTAATCCCGGACATCGGGATTGAAGACAGTCTCTTCGATGGTTTCATACGCCGTAATCGTGTGCGCTTCCTATATTATTTTAGCCACTAGCACTGATTTTATATCGTCATGACGTTGGGTGGTCGATGGTCAGAGGCTTCAGATGGGTTTGGCTGGTTCTGAACGTTGTGGGAATCATCACAACAGTATTGGGCATGTTGGGCGTAATAGGCCTTATGGATTTCGAGGGAGGGTTAACAATGTTCATCGCCGGTACATCTCTGATAATGCTGTCGGCAGTTATCGTATTCTACGATGCCTTCAAGCTGGGCCTGCTCAAGGGGCCGGAAACCAAAGACGAGGCAGAATCCCCCGTCGAGGAAGAACAGGATAACGGAGACGATTGATATGGGAAACGCTCTGAACGCCGAGATGTTATATTTTATGTTCGAGTCGGCAAATATGCACAGGTGGAACGACCATCTCCGACCGCTCGACCTCACCGAACAGGATAAACAGGCTCACAAGGCTGCAATAGCCTGGGTCATTGCAAAATACGAGGAGGACGAAGGTAGGGAGATAGATTGGGCCGCCCTTATAGAGCACAATATTTTCGAATTAATAAGCCGTCTCGTACTGACGGATCTCAAGCCCCAGTTATATCACCGTATAGTCAAAGAAAAGTCCAAAGAGGTGAACGAGTACGTGATGGAGGAGTTCGACAGGTACGTACCCGATACCGACCAGGGTTTTCATGACCGCCTTTCCGAATACCTGAGCTCAAAACGGGACTCCAGGGAGGACCGCATAATAGATGCCGCACATTATCTTGCAACCAAGTGGGAATTCGATCTTATATTCGAGATGAACCGGGGGATGTTCGATGCGGAGAACACGAAAAAAAATATAGGCGGCAAAATTTCCCGATACAAAGAATTCGTAGGTGTAGAAAAGATCACGGACGACAAAGGCATCAAGGGATTCATCGACCTTTTTGGACAGCTAAGGTTCCAACAGAGATGGGCGAGAACTCCCAGGATACCTAAAACAACAGTGCTGGGACATTCGCTCATGGTGGCAAATTCAATGTTCTTGCACGATCTGGATGCAAAAATAACGGGCCGGCAGTTGTATTACGACTATTATTCTGCTCTCTTCCACGACCTGCCGGAAGTTCTGACCAAGGACGTAATATCGCCCGTTAAAAATAACGTGAGCGGTCTAGCAGTACTTTTGGAAAGTTATGAGCGGGAGCTGATCGAGTCCAATATAATGCCGCTGATCCCTGGGTCCTGGCACGACGAGATGAGATATATGATATGCGACCCCTTTGAATCATGCTGCAATTCAGATCAAAGACCGCGTGACGGAAAGAGCATCAAGACATGCGACTTACTGGCGGCATACATGGAAGCCCATGTCTCTGCAAGCTATGGGATATCCTCGCAGTCGCTAACCGAAGGCGAGCAGGAGCTGCTCACGCGTCTGATGGACGCCGGTGGCGGAATCAATGCCAGAGAGCTAGTGATAAGGCTCGGTCGCATCAAGATTTAATTGCCGATGGTCTCCTGGCCGCCCATGTAAGGTCTGAGCACTTCCGGTATGGTTACGGTGCCGTCCCCGTTCTGATAGTTTTCCAGTACTGCCACCATTGTCCTAGGCAATGCCAGACCTGAGCCGTTGAGCGTATGCACAAACTCGCTCTTAAGGTGAGGTTCTGGACGATATTTGATCCTGGTCCTGCGGGCCTGGAAGTCAGTAAAGTTGGAGCACGAAGATGCTTCGAGCCAGGCCTCTTTTGCCGGTGCGAATATCTCAAGGTCGTAGCATTTGCTGCACGAGAAGCTCATATCCCCCGTGCAGAGAAGCAACACCCGGTATGGAATTCCTAGGCCTTTGATAAGGTCCTCGGCGTTTCCTCTCAGATCTTCGAGCACATCATAGGATGTGTCCGGAAGAACGAATCTGACCATCTCCACTTTGTTAAACTCATGGACCCGGATTATCCCCCTGGTGTCTGCGTGCTTTCCGACCTCCCTGCGGAAAGAAGGAAGATATGCCGTAAACAATACAGGAAGGTCCTCTTTCATCAGTATCTCGTCCTGTAGCATATTGGTGAGCGGAACTTCGGCAGTAGGGTTCAGGTACAGGTCATCCTTCTCCATGTAGTACATGTCATCCTTCAGGTTCGGGTACTGTCCAGTTCCGGTCACTGCTGCCTTGTTGACTACTACAGGCGGGAAAACTTCCTTGTATCCCTGTTTTCCGTGAACATCCAAAAAGTAGTTGATAAGCGCTCTTTCCAGTCTTGCGCCGTCGCCTTTAAGGCAATAGAAGCCGCTTCCTGCGACCTTTGCGCCCCTCTCGAAGTCGATGATGTCCAGGTCCTCTCCGATCTCCCAGTGCTCTTTAGGCTTGAAATCGAATTTTCTTTTCTGTCCCCACTCATAGATGACCACGTTCTCGGTGCTGTCTTTTCCTATCGGAACGCTGTCGTGAGGAATGTTAGGTATGTTAAGGACGCATTCGTTCCTTATTTCCTCCAGCTCGGACATCCTTGCATCGTTGGCTTTGATCCTATCGCCTATTTCTCTCATCTCGGCGATCATCGCATCCTTTTCTTCGCTCTTTTGAATTTTGGCGATCTTCGCGGATACTTCGTTGCGGATCTTCCTGAGCTCATTGTTTTCGTTGGTGAGGATTCTCCATTCGGAATCGGCCTCCAAGAATCTGTCGAGAATGACAGTTTCCTTATTTCTGTCGACGAGCATCTTTCTAATTTTTTCGGGTTCAGACCTTATGATGTTGACATCAAGCATCCTATCATCTCAGAATTTTTTTTGGCACAACGAATTCCATGTACGTTTGTCTGTCAGCACGATCACGCCACCGCGGACATCCACTGCGACGGAATCGGTTGCTTCTGTAAGTTCCGCAGCGATTTTTGAAGTATCGCTTTCGGAGTTGGGGAGAACCTTGACCTTTATCAGCCTGTTTTTCTTCAGCTGTTTAACGATCTCTTCCGTTAGACCTTCGTCCGTACCTTCCTTCCCGACGTGAACTGTCGGATTCAGCTCATTGGCGCGTCTCATCAGCTCTTTTCTGGCTTCTTTCTCGGTCATCTCTCTGTTCCCTCATATATGGAAGACGTTTCACGGCGCCACATTCCGTACACGTGATGCTGACCTTACTGTTGTTCAGCCTCACCGTGCAACTGACTCCCGGGACCAAAGGAACGAGGCACCCTTCACAATATCGGAAATCCTTCGGGATTCCGGTGCGGGTCTTCATACCTATGCGCCTGGCGAGTTCAACGTAACGCCTTGCCCTATCCGCTCTCCCTTCCCTTGTGGCTTCCGAGGCCATGGACGTCAGAACACCTATGCGGTGCAGGCCCAGGTCAGTTGCCTGTCTGGAGGAGACGCGTCTCTTTGACATTGATTGGTCACAATGCGCGGGTGATATAAATATTAGGGAGAAAAACTCAGAAAGGAACCAGCGACAAAAGGTATTCGCGTATTTCGATCTCCTCTTCACTCAGGCCGTCTTTGGGCTGTTCGACATATGTTTCCCATACAAACATAAAATAGTCGTGGAAGGCCGCGACGGCTTCGTTCCAGTTTGCTTTGGAAGCCGTAATTCCCACAAGGTCGTTAGTCAGCGTCCATTTGTGGGAAATTCTGTCGAAAGACACCTCGGCAGTCATAGGATTCAGGAGTGCCAGATCTTTATTGGGCGTAATGATGCGTTTGAATACGATGCCTGGAAAATCACTCACTCCGCATACATCGCGTATCTCTATGATATTGTCGTTTTCGTCAAGAACCGCCATTCCGGAAACCAGGCACGCGCCCATCTGCAAACACACTTTGGCGTTCTTCTCGGAAAAATCCTTGCCGATTGCAATCTTTGAATTACGGTCTCCGGAATCTAGATAGTATGTGTTGCGTCCTTTCATATCGCTCTTCTTGTAAATCGCTCCGGCCAGAGCGCAAGTGAACATCTTTGTTTCAGTGCTGGCACTTTTCTGGAAACGTTCTGGACTGGCATTCATAAGGTCCTTTGTCCTTCTTCCGCGTCCATAGCTCAGTCTGCATCCCTCAAGGTCGCTGCAAAGTTTCATAAGGTCTTTTGCGACTGCCGCCCTGTAGCGCGGATCTGCATAATTTTCAGAGAGCCAGCGGTTTATTATTTCACTACCTGCGACATCAAGGGTGTTCTCAAGTTTTCCCAAAGCTGCCCCGAGTATCGAGTTTTCTTCGGCCCGGTGACCCCTGGGATCTGTGCTTAGGTCGAATATTCTATCAAATCCCTCCGGCGGTCTCCCCTGCAGCCCCATCTCGGCAGTGACGATAAACATGCCCACATGCGAAAGCATGCTTTGGATATCTCCCATTATCCGGTCCGCCTGTTCTGCAGAAATTTCTCTCCCTCCATCGGGGACCACCTTGAAAGTCAGATTATCCATATGGGCAAAAGCGCAATGCATTCCTTGTTTTTAACATGATTCCTGAAGAATGCGAACGACATCCGTCGTAGCAAGTTATTTAGCGCACCTGTATATCAAGTGACATCGAGAGTCACACAACCAGGTCTGCCTTTTATTAAAAGAAAAGACAGTAGCCCTTAAATATAAAATCAGGAATGTGTGCCCGTCGCAATCACTTGGTGGTGCAAATGGTAAGAAAGCCCGCATCGATGTACAGAGAAATTAAAGGACAGGCGTATACTCGCCGCGAATACATGGGAGGAGTCCCCGCAAGCAGGATCAGCCAGTTTGAAATGGGCGACCTCACGGCAGAATTCCCGATCAAGATTACGCTCAGAGTGGAGAACAGAGTTCAGATAAGGCACACGGCCTTAGAGTCCGGACGTATTGCCGCCAACAGGGTTCTCGGTAAGCTCGGATCAAGCAACTATCACTTCACATTGAGGACATATCCCCACATGGTTCTGAGAGAGAACAAGATGGCTACCGGAGCAGGTGCTGACCGTGTTTCAAGCGGAATGCGCAACTCGTTCGGAAAGAATGTAGGAACGGCCGCCAGGGTCGAGCGCGGACAGGCAATTTACACCATCCGCTGCACCCCTGCCGTGTTCAACTCCGCCAAAGATGCTCTTTGGAGAGCATCGATGAAAATGCCATCTCCCTGCTACATCGATGTAGAAGAGGGCAAGGAATACGCCAAGTGATGTTCGACCTGGAGTTTGAACGGACCACCGACTGGATAAAATCTAACGGTTATTCCAGGGTGGCAGTTCAGCTCCCGGAAGGACTTAAGCTCAGGTCGTCGGATATTTCCGACGCCCTGAGTTCCGCAGGCGCCGAGGTAATAATAATCGGGCGCCCATGTTATGGTGCCTGCGACTATTATTCTGATTACAAGAAGATTGCCGATGCATTGGTGCATTACGGTCATTCTGCAATGCCTTCTCTCGGCAACGATCCGGATGTACTTTTTATCGAAGCCCGCGCCGATTGCTCCATTACCGGTCCGCTCAACGAATCGGTTGTGAAACTTCCACAAAACGTCGGAGTTTTGGCATCAGTCCAGTACATAGGCCTCATCGATGAGGCCGTAAAGATAATCGAGTCGTCGGGCAGGAAGGCCTTCGTCTCGGGCGGAGACAAACGCATAACGTATCCGGGACAGGTTCTGGGCTGTGACTGCAGCGCAGCAGAAGCAGTGTCGCAGTCTGTAGACGGATTCCTTTTCTTGGGCGAGGGGGACTTTCACCCACTCGCCGCCGCATTCGGAACCGAAAAGGCACTCTTCGTCCTGAATCCGGTCACGGGCGAGATGAGAAATATCGACAGCATCAAGGACCGTATCCTCAGGAAACGATTTGCCGCTATTACGGTCGCATCCGAGGCAAAGGCATTCATGGTAATCGTATGCAGCAAAGTCGGACAGAACCGTTCCTCAGAAGCGGAAACGATTACAAATAAGATAAGGGGCGCAGGAAAAAAGGCATATATCATGCTTTTAGATGAGATTAACCCTGAAACTCTGGCACATTACCGTGTGGACGCTTTTGTGAACACCGCGTGCCCGCGTATCGCCATGGACGAATCAGCGAGGTTCAACAAACCCATACTTACGGTCCCGGAGGCCGAGATCGCACTGGGCCTCCGTGACTGGGAAGATTACGAGTTCGATGCAATACGTAAATGATATTGTTCTGCCGGTGGCCGAGTACCTTAAAATAATCCCGAAGTAATGGTCACCCATGGTAACGTCGGAAGAGTTCCTTTCCGGGCCTTTGCCCGATGCCCGCGTCGGCATCGGCCGCGGGTCGGACCAAGGAAATGTGGAGAGGAGCGCTGAAGCATTCAAAAGCGGCTGCGTCACAATATACGACGATCCTCCGAAACTGGTGGAAGATCTGGTGTCTGGTAAGATAGATGCCGCTGTGCGGGGAGATATGTCGTCATCCGTCCTATTGCCTCTGGTAAAACAGGCACTCGGTTTAAAGACCCTTGAAAGAGTGGTTCTGATGGAGCCCCCCGGAGGAAAGCTTTTCCTTTTATCTCCCGTGGGAATCGATGAAGGTTGGACCGTACAGCAGAAATTCGGGCTGGCCGTAAGTTCGGTAGGCCTTGCACGGAAGATAGGCCTCGGAACAAAAATCGCTGTCATGTCGGGAGGCAGATGCGAGGATTACGGACGTTGTAAGGCCGTGAACAGCAGCATAGATGATGCTCGATCGTTGGTAAAAATGTTGAAAGAGAGAGGGTACGATGCATACCACTCTCAAATATTGATAGAAGATGCAGTTAAGGAGGCCGACATAGTTATCGCGCCTGAAGGCATATCCGGCAATCTGCTTTTCAGGGCAATGCACCTTGTCGGTAACACTATGGCGCTAGGAGCACCCATAGTAAACGCGGAAAAAATATTCATAGACACGTCCAGGGCGAAAAAGGACTATCGCGACTCTATCGCCCTGGCACTAAGACTTACGGAGAGATAAAAATGCAATTAGAGATCGATGGAGAATATTCGGGCATAAGGTTCTCGGCCTGCCATTTCATTCCGAGACATGACAAGTGCTCCAGGCTCCACGGCCATTCTTATGTGGTCCGTCTGAAGCTGGAAGGGGATATCGGAGAGAACGGTATGCTCATGGACTTCGTAGTCCTAAAAAAGGAGCTCCGCGAAATCATGATGTTGCTGGACCACAGGACTTTGTTGCCTTCAGCATCCGAAGACGTCATCATTACCTTGACCGAGACATCCGTCGAGGCTGTTACATGCGGGAAGAGGTATGTGTTCCCGGCAGATGACGTGATTATATTGGATCTTCCAAACACCACGGCCGAGGAGATGGCCAAACTGATGGTCCACAAGATGATCAACGATGTGAAGTTCCCGGAGAACGTAAGGGCTGTGTCAATAGGTCTGGACGAGGAGCGGGGACAGACAGCATGGTATACAGTGGAGATCAGATGAATAAAGCGGTCGTCCTTCTATCCGGAGGATTGGATTCAACTACGACGCTGGCTCAGGCGATAGAGGACGATTGCGAGGTATATGCGGTCAGCTTCCGCTATGGCCAGAAACACAGCAGGGAGCTTGTTTCCGCAACGGAAGTATGCAGGCACTACGGCGTGATGCATACTATCATCGATATAAACCTCACGTCTTTCAGGTCGGCCCTTACAAATCAGGATATCGATGTCCCGATGGACCGCGAAGGGTCCCTGGACGAAGTAATACCGATAACCTATGTTCCGGCGAGGAACATAATTTTTCTAAGCATCGCTGCCGGATTGTGCGAGTCTGTGGATGCAGACAAGATATATATCGGGGCCAACGTGGTCGATTATTCGGGATATCCGGATTGCCGCCCCGAGTTCTTCAGGTCGTTCGAGAACATGCTGTCAAAGGGGACCAAGGCAGGTGTCGAAGGAAATCCGATAAAGATCGTAACGCCGATCCTTCATATGTCCAAGGCGGATATTGTTCTTCTCGGCAAGAAGCTCGGCGCCCCTCTGAACCTGACCTGGTCATGTTACGAGGGAGGAGAGAAGGCCTGCGGCCATTGCGATTCCTGCAGACTGAGGCTAAAAGGCTTCGAAGAGGCAGGATACAAGGACGAGATAGATTACGAGTGATCCAATGAAAATATGTGAAACATTCGTATCGTTGCAGGGCGAGGGCCTCATGATGGGGGTACCCACTCTTTTCATCCGCACGGTGGGGTGCAATCTCGACTGCTCGTGGTGCGACACCAAATATGCATTCAGCGGCGGATATGATGCCAGCATTGGAACTTTGGCAGAATCGGCCGCCGACATCTCCAATATATGTGTTACCGGCGGAGAGCCAATGCTACAGGACGAGCTGCCCGAACTCTTAGACGTTTTTCTCTCCGAGGGGAAGCATGTGGTTCTTGAAACCAATGGATCTATCGATGTGAGCGGACTTCCCAAGGATGAAAACCTGATGATAAGCATGGACATCAAATGCCCCTCGTCCGGAATGACGAACTGCATGATGATGTCCAACATAGCCGTTCTCGGGAAAAAAGACCAGCTAAAATTCATCATCAGCGACGATGCCGACTTTGAATTTGCCGTGGACGTGTTGAAAAAATATACGGTTGGGACCAACGTGATCTTCTCGCCGGTGGGGGGGATGGACCTCAGGCCGCTCGCTGAGAAGGTGCTGAGCAGAAAGCTCGAAGTCCGTGTGCTGCCCCAACTGCACAAGATCATATGGGGCGACAGGCGTTCAGTCTGAATCTTTTTGGGATTCGAATTTTTTCCTGTGCTCGTAGCGTCTTTTGAAATCTTTGATGCTTTCTTCGACGGTACCTTCCTCGTCGGTTGAAACGGTTATGCCGGCGGCAACGAGTTTATCATAGCCATGGTGACCTATGCCGCCCACGATTACGGCATCGACGCCGATGCCGACTATGGAATCCGCAACGAGCATACCGGCCCCGGAGGCAGCATCCTTGTGCTCGTTCTCCACAACAGTGAAGTCCAGCGTATCCATGTCGACGATCAGGAAGTAGGGTGCGCGACCGAAATCATCGGCCACGTAGGAATCCAGCGTGTCCCCCTCTGCAAGCACTCCTATTTTCATTTTGCCTCGACCGTCGCTATTATCTTTTTGATGATCGAGTTGAATGCTTTTGCGGATGCAGAGTCCGGGTCGCTCAGCACGGCAGGCATCCCGTTATCTCCCGACAGTGCAACAGAAGGTTCGATCGGCACTCTTCCAAGGAATTGGATGCCGAACTCTTTAGCGACATTCTCTCCGCCGCCGCTCTTGAAGATGTCGGTCTCCTGGCCGCAGTGGGGGCAGATGAATCCGCTCATGTTCTCCACGAGCCCGATTATCGGTATCTTCGCTTCGGCGGAGAAGGTGATAGTCTTGCGGCTGTCCATCAGGGAGACGTCCTGAGGTGTAGTGACGATGACGGCGCCGTCAGGTTTGGGAATAAGCTGCATTATCGAAAGTGCCTCATCCCCGGTCCCCGGAGGCATGTCTATGACAAGATAGTCCAGGTCCCCCCATTCCACGTCCTCGATGAACTGCCTTATCGCGGTCATCTTAACGGGCCCCCTCCAGAGCACAGGCGTGTCTCTAGTGGGTAGCAGGAACGCCATGGACATGACCTTCAGGGAAGGCGGGACGATAACCGGAATAAGTTTGTTGTTCTGAACGTCCAACTTCTCGTCCTCGATGCCGAACATCTTCGGGATGTTCGGACCAGTAATATCCACGTCCATTATGCCGGTATCATATCCCATGTTGGACAGGGCGCAGGCAAGGTTCGAGGACACGGTGCTCTTTCCGACCCCTCCCTTTCCGCTTAAAACGATTATGACATGTTTAATCCTTCCGAGGCTGTCCTTGAGTCTGGTGTCCTCTTCTATCTTATTAGCGCTGATGACTCCTGCCATTTCTATCGTCCCGTCAGCGACTCCGTCTTTTAAGAACTATCGGCCGTCAAATGTCAGCGCAATGGATTTATCTGAAAGAGGACATGGGAGGCTATGCCCTTAGGTGATCCGCACGGCGGCGATTTCGAGTATACTGACGAGGGACTTCCCAAGAACATAATCGCTGTCAGAATTCCAACAAGCGATCTCGACACCAGTATTGGTTTTTATTCCGATATGCTGGGCATGGAGGTCGTGGCCCGTAAGGAGAACCACGCGATCCTTAGGCGTAAAGAGGCTGTGATTCTGCTCGTCGTATCGTCTTCCACAGGCATCGATACGGGCTTCTACATAGGGGTGGACGATCCTTATGCGCTCCACAGGCGCCTGATCGACGAGGGTGTGGTCTTCATGGTAGATCCCGAAATGGGGCCCATCGGCGTATACACGTCTTTCCGCGACACCGACGGCAATGTGATCAGAGCGGTCGACAAGCACGCCGTGGACTCGTTCTTCTGATCAATTGCCCAGATCGGCTATGTTCGTGGCCTCTTTGATCTTGGCCTCCAGCTGAGGCGGAAGTCCTGTAATTCCTCCGGAAAGGAAACCTCTGACGATCATGCTCACCGCTTCATCCTCCGAAAGACCCCTGGACATCAGATACTCTATCTGGTCCCTGGCTATCTTTCCCACCGCGGCCTCGTGGGTCATCTCAAGATCGGCTACGTTGGCTTCCAGCTCAGGGATGGCGAGAGTCGTTCCGCCGTCTTTGAGTATGATGCTCTTGCATTCAAGATGAGCCTTCACCCCGGGCGCGTTTCCTACGAGCCTCCCGCGGGCGATCATTCTGCCTCCCGCAGTTATACTTCTGCTGATGATCTCGGCGGATGTATCTTTGCTGTTCAGAGATACTATGGAGCCGCTGTCGATGTTCGACCCTTCGTGCGCGATGCACATGGAATTGAACTTGGCCGTCGCACCTGGTCCGTTGAGATTGGCTACAGGGTTGCTTTGGAGAGTTCCCACTTTATCGAGTATTACATAATTGTTGATGAAATTGGAGTTCTTCCCCACGTTGATGCCGGTCCTCGGCCTTACCGAGGTCTTGTCTCCCCAGTTATGGATCATCGAATACTTCAACGAGGAGTTCTCCCCTATGAACATCTCTGAAACGCCCACGTGTACAGACTCGTTGGCATGAGGGCTTGTGGCACATCCTGTTATCACGTCTATGGAGGCGTTGTCTTCAACAAAGATCATATTGTGTACGTTCTGGATGACCTTGTTGGCGTTCAGGAGCATACATGATTGAATCGGAATATCGATGTGGTATCCCGATTTGACCCTGATGAAGTATCCGTCCGACTGCTCAAGGTATGTGTGAGCCGTGAACTTGTCCTTGTCGGGTGCGACCGCAGTCCAGAAACGTTCCCGGACCCAGTCGTATTTCTTAAGGGCCTGCTGGGTGGTGATGACCTCAACGCCTTCCGGATTGCAGGTCGAGCAGTGGCTCAGCGAGTTGTCAATGAACATAATGGTTCCAGAACGGGCATCCTCATCTGTGGTCACGCCCACACTCTGCATCGTACCTTTGAACTCGTTCTTGGAGCTGCCCAGGTCCTCGATAACAGGGCCGTCTCTGGTGCCGGCCTCATACTTTGTGAGGTCCACGTCCTCGCCGTAAGTGGCCTTCTTCTTGAGGGCCTCTTTTATTCTATCGTTACTATTTGTTGACATGAATCGCATTCTCCGTATCCGTTCTTCTTGATAGTGTTGAGCAGGTCGGTCGGCCTTCCTGTGCATCTTATCTTTCCCTCGCCCATTACATAGGCCTTGTCCGCACCTATGTAATCCAATATCTGGCCGGTATGGGTGATGACCAGTGCAGAAACATTCTTTGGGCCGCCGCTGCGGCATTTGGTCTGATCGTAAAGTAAGTCGTGCACCTTGCGCCCTATAAGGTCGATGCTCTGCAGGTCCACTCCGGATTCGGGCTCGTCCAGCATGAGGAAGTCGGGCCGCTGTGCGGTCAGCTGGAGAAGTTCTGACCTTTTGATCTCTCCTCCCGAGAAACCGACATTGACATCGCGGTCCAGGAACCCGTCCATTCTGAAATCGTTCGCTTCAGAAAGAACCTCATCCGCACACTCTTCGTCAGCTGTCGTTCTGATAAGGTCGCCGAGAGTTACGCCCGTCACGTTGGGCGGCCTCTGCATCATCATTCCTATGCCCATCTTGGCACGATCATCGACCTGAAGATGTGTGATATCGACGCCTTTGAAGATGATCTGCCCCTCGGTTATGGTACAGGTGCTGTATCCCATTATAGCGGACAGAAGGGTCGATTTACCAGATCCGTTAGGCCCGAAAAGGATGCAGGTTTCCCCCTCTTTCACAGTGAGGTCTACTCCCTTGAGTATCTCTCTGTTCCCTGCCACGGCGTGAAGATTCTTTATTTCAAGCATGTTCCGTACCTTGAGCCCTGGGAGGTTATCGATTGCTAAATACTTGCCTATATTACGTTTTGCATTCAAGAGGCGGACAAAGAGATTATACTGGGGCGGTGCACTTCTGGTTCTATGAAGGTAATCGCGCTAAACGGCAGTCCGCGCCTGATCGGGAACACATCCAACATAGTAATGGACATGTTGGACATGTTCTCCAAAGAGGGTATGGAGACCGAGCACGTCCAGTTGTATTCGTATAATTTCATTCCGTGCAACGACTGCAGGTCGTGCGAGATGAGGGGAGACGGGACATGCATAAACGGGGAAGACGGGTTCAATGAACTGCTCGACAAGCTGAGGGAAGCCGACGGCATAGTCTTCGCTAGTCCGTCTTACTACGGGGGTGTCACCGGACAGATGAAGATATTCATGGAAAGGGCAGGCCTTTCATTCGAGACGGGAGACATGGGACTTAGGCACAAGGTCGGCGGAGCCATCGCGGTCGCAGCGCACGACGGTGCATCCGCTGCATATTCGCAGATGGTCAACTTCATGCTGAGGAACCAGATGATCGTTTGCGGATCGACCCCCCATACGACCTTCAGGGCATTGAACCCCCCGCAGTTCTCAATGGACAAGGAGGCCGTAAAGGCCGTTTCGATCCTTGCCCGGGAGATGGTCTGGGCGATGGAAAGATTGTCTCAGAAGAAGTAAAATCCGCACTTCTCCTTCGTGCAGATTCTGGCCACCGCCTCCATGCGGTCGACGGGACCGGAATATCTGCGTACCATCATCTTACCTTCTTCGGGAAGCGCCCTCCTCAGGACCTCGATTTCGTTTAGGAGCTCCGCGGCCTCTTCGGGAGAATATATTCTGTGCGAAGCTACGCCCTCGGGTACGGAGGCGGTGATTGCGCACGCATGCCTCCTGGCTATTTCGGGGAGCAGGCTGTCTTCCGGTCCGAATGAACCTATGCATCCTCGTCCCTTATCCCACGAAACCGAACATCTGGCACATGTATCTTTCATTTCATCGAAGGATACCAGCTCCCATTCGGTTGTCCGGTTCTCCGGCAACGAATCATCGAGCGCCTTTTTACGGGAATCATCGTCAAGCCCGTCAAAGTCAACCCATCCGGAGCAACAGCTCTCGGCCAGAGGCTCCAGGGCAGCGATGTCCTCCCGGTCGATGAGAAGGTCGATATGGACAGTCTCGGTGTCCTTGCTGAGCTTGTTCCTTTTAAGGAATGCTTCCCAATTGTCTACCTTATCCTCGGCGCACGACTTTGGCACAGTGCAGTATACTTCTGCGGACTCCCCAAATTCCTCCGGGCGTCCCACGAGTACTCTGACCGTCTTCTTTTTCATTTCCCTGCAGAGGGCGCTGGGGCACTCCATTTCCCTTATCGCGATATTTATTCCCATCTTTGATTCACCTCATTCGCTGAGTTTTTCGAGGTACTTTTCACGGTTGCTCTTATACACCGCGTATGCGAGTACCATTCTCAGCAGGATGAGTACAACCATTATTAGCATTATTCCCAGAATATCGAGGGCTAGGTCGATACTTTCCAGACTGAAGTCCCCGTCCGAGAACATTTCGGAAGTGTCTATGGAGAGAGGCAATACCCCGCCCTGGAAGATAAGGAAGAGCCAGGCTATCGAATATGCCAGGGTTATGATTTTGAACAAGAGCTTTGCCTTGTTGCCCTTCTGGTAGAATGCTGTGAAGAATGCCAGCACTATTACGGGTATACCGTAGATCATGTATCTCCAAACAGTCTCCGTAACAGTGTCCAAGATGCCTGCCATTTCGTCGCCGGCGCCCATTGTCGCAACTAGGTCTTTGACGAACCAGATGATGACCAGCGGTACTACGACGATGGAGACGAAGCTCAGGACCGCCGAGAGTATCCCCTTCCACCATACGCCGTGCCTCAGGTCCTGCTTAAGGGTTGTGTCTTCCGTCATGATCACGCACCTCCGCTTTCCATGACCTGCTTAATCAGATCAATCATCTCGGCATACTGTTCTTGTGTCAGTTCGATTATTTCCGTATCCGGTCCAACTCCGACTTCTATCGTGTAATCGCCCTGGTCGTACTGGGCCTGAAGTTCGTCGACGATATCTACAGTGCCGTCGCCCATTTCCATGGAGAATCCTCCGGGGCCGTTCACTATGGTCACCTTGACCGCACCTATGAATGCGGTCACGTCAAGGTCGGAGGGAAGCTGATCGATGGGTTCCGTCGAAGTGACGGAAATCTGTGTGGCCGAAATATCAACGTCCGGTGCGGCGGTGGAAGATGTGAAAGCGGCCTTGGCATAGATGCTGGCCCCGGCAAGTCCGTAAAGGTATCTTCCGGAGATGTCGAATCCCATGTAGATGTCCATGGTGTCGCCGGACCCGGTAAGCATTATGAGTGCACTGTTCAGGCTGTTGATGCTTATATTTACAGGTATGACCTGGGTCTCCCCGGTCTTTATTGTGGTAGGCACGCTATCCACTATCCTGTAACTGACCGTTCCGGTATCGTTAAGCTGGTCCACCCCTACCTCGATGTCTATCAAATCGTATCTAAGGCGATTTGTGATGGATATCTCGGTATACATGTTGGTAGTGATCTCGTCGCTTTCCTTCATTATCATCGACTGTGTCAAAACCGTTCCGCCCTGGTCTTTCAGGGTTACCGTGGCGGTATCGGGATTGGATAAAGCATATGCCTTTACGCTTGCAACTGCCGCTGTCACGCTGGCGTCGTCGTCGGGATATATCGTCGTACCAGGGATCATATCGCCCTCTTCAGTGTATGCGTCAGCCCGGTTTCCGTAACTGTTCACGGCGTCCGAGAAGTTATATTCAAGCACCCCGACAGGTTCCGAAACATCATAGGTGCTTTCTACTTCGAGTTTGAAATCCAACGGCGACTCCTCGGTGCTTTCGGGGATGAACCCGAAAGCAACGAAAAGAATAGCCCCAACAACCGCCAGAGCGTAGATAGCGTGCATTATGACGCTGAAAGCCTTCACGTCTGTGTATTGCATTGGTAATTTAAATCATACGTCGAGCGATAGGAAAATATGATTACTTGACCGCCGATTAAGGTATTAGATGTCTGACATAAGGATAAAGAAGAGGAAGAGGATGAGAGAGAAAGATGCGAAAATTCTTTCGTCCGTCCTCGAAGAAGCGGCAGGCGTCCCGGTATTCAGTGAAAGCGAGCCTGTGGACACCGCCGAGAGCACGGATTACGGATTGATATTCGTGGGCGGGGACATAATCGGCCTCGTCTTCGACGAAAAGCCATTTCTCACGATACGTGGGATACTTAAATACAGGCCGGTAAAGCGTTTTGTAACGGTAGACATGGGAGCCGTCCCGTACATATCCAACGGAGCCGACGTGATGGGTCCGGGCATAACCGATGCCGATCAGGAGATCAACGAAGGAGATATTGTCTGGATACGAGATGTGAAAAACGGCGCCCCCCTGGGCGTGGGCGTTGCGCTCCGCTCGGCCTCGGCAATTTCGGCCAGGGAGCCCGGCAAGGCGGTCAGGACCATACATTATATCGGCGACAAACTATGGAAGTCCGGTGAGTGATCCAATTGTTCGGAACCAAGCGCAGGAACATGGAAAAGAAGAAGGTATTCGTAGATCTGGAAGGTTATGCCGATCCCGGAGAAGAACAGATGCTGTGCGTCAAGGCGGTCGAACTTAGGTATTTCACCGATTTGAAGGCCGTGACGGACCTCGCATACCAGGACAACATACTCATAATAGAGACATCGCAGTTCGCTGACGGGGATGAACGGCGCAAGGACGCCGTAAGTGCCATCAGATCTCTGGCAGAAGACAGGGGAGGATTGTTCTCCGAGGTTTCCGACCGTGTTATGGTTCTGACGCCCGCCGGCATAGGGCTCGACAAATGCCGCATAACCAGAAGGGGTAAATGAATGGTATTTAAGATCGTCCACGACCCGTTGCATGGCAGCATAGTGCTGGACGATTTATTCTTAGATCTGGCCGACAGGCACGAGATGCAGAGATTGCGATCGATAAAACAGCTGGGAATGGGCAACTTGGTATTTCCGGGGGCCAACCACACCAGGTTCGAGCATTCTCTCGGAGTCTATCATCTTTCGGGCCGAATGGCTCTTTCACTGGGACTCTCGAAAGAAGAATCCGAAGCCGTGAGAGCTGCCGGGATGCTGCACGACATCTGCCACCTGCCATATTCCCACACACTGAGCGAGATCGCCGAGATACGTTTTGGACTGGATCACATGGAAGCGGCCGGGATGCTCATCAACGGAAGCCTAAAAACATACAGTGACAGGGACGAGAGGCTGTTCGGATCGGAAGGCCCAATCTCGGAGATGCTGGACGCAGCAGGGATCTCTTCCCGGAAGGTCTGCGACCTTATCGCCTATCCGGAATCCCCGAGCGTCGGTCTGGATGCGTTTTCGCAGGACAGCGGACAGTCGTATTTCAGATCCGGAGATTACCTGCATCAGATAATCCACGGCCCTGTGGACTCAGACCAGATGGATTATCTCGTAAGGGACGCCCACTATACGGGGGTGACGCACGGTGCCATCGATACCGAACGCATAATCTCGATGATGCAGGTGTTCAACGACCGTATCGTTCTGAACAAAGGCGGGACAACCGCCGCCGAAGGGCTGATGGTATCCAGGTCCCTTATGTACACCTCGGTGTATTATCACGAGACCGTCCGCATCGCGGGGGCGATGCTCAACAAGGCGGTAGAAGCGTCCGACCTGGACCTAAGTGAAATGTACCTTATGACCGACGCGGACCTCATATCGTTGCTGGAGGCCCACGGAGGGCGCCCCATGCGCATAGTGAGGGACCTGATGAACCGCAGACTGTACAAGAAGGCCGCAGTAGGATACGTGGCCGATCTCAGTGAAGATCAATCTTACAGCCTGGCACAATATACAGGATACTACGAGCGCAAGAAGCTTGAGCAGGAGATAGCCGATATGGCCGGAGCCGATGTATCGGAGGTCTCTGTAGATATCCCCTCGGAATCGGCTTTGCTCTCGAAAATCAGCATCGGAAAGACGGACGTGTCCATACTGGACGGCGGCAGGGTCCGCAGCATAACAAAGCTTTCGACCATTGCAAAAGCTCTGCAGTCCCGAGATACTTTCAGGTGGGCCATCTTGGTTTCTGCACCGAAAGATAAGCGCGATGCGGTAGAGGCGGCCGCAAAAAAGATCATCGGAACATGATGTTCGATGATGTGTGAAAAATCGAATATTATTCGGCAGATTTCGATACAATGTAATGCTGGCACATTGTTAATATATAAATAGTCGGAATAATTTGTTCAGAGAATTATATGCTTTGGTGAAATCCGGGAGCATAAATAATATCTTGCGACAAAATAGGTGCAGTTTTGCTTTTTAGCACACGTCCTGCAGGCAAAGGAGTTGCGCCAGGGAAGGTACCCGAACCTTCGTACGAAGGATATATATCATATTCGTAAATCTCGAAAGGAGATCGGAGTTTTTTTTAATATGGATATAATCGGATCTATAATTCTGGCACTTTTGACGGTAGTGGCCACCAGTCTAGACGAGGTTATTTTGTTGGCCATGTTCTACGGTACGGTGCCGGCGGACCCCTATGGAACCGACAGGCGCCGTGCGATAGGTCGGGGGTACATTGTGGGCAGCATATTGGCCATTATGATATCCGCTACCGTGTCATTGGGGCTGGTACAGATCCCTGACCACAGTCTGCTTTCATGGATAGGTCTGATACCGATTATCATGGGAGTTTATTCTTTGATACGTCCCAAGGGCCAAAAAGATGAACTTGAAGTAGCGGGCACCGTTGCCGAGCATACGTCCGGCCTTGCGCCCACTCTTCAGTTCGTAATCCTCGCACTGGTGCTCAGCGTGGATGATTTTGGCGTATACATCCCGTTGCTGACCAGCATGGTTCTCGGGGAAGCACTCATCATGATCATAACGGCGATAATCTGTGTTTTTATCATAGCAATGATCGGAAGGCGTATAAGCGACATCTCATCCGTGAAGAGAATATTGGATAAGGTGGAGCGCTGGCTCGTCCCGGTTCTTTTCATAGCTATCGGAGCTTATACCGTATTGGACGGACAAATAGGCCTATGAATCGATGGTTTCAGCCTTTGACCACGCCGATTGGCGAAAGTTTGGCTACTTTCGAAGATATTCCGGCACCACATACGACCTCTATCACGGTGTCTATATTTTTGTAAGCGTCGGGAGCTTCTTCGGTGAGCCCTTCGTCAGACCCGCTCAGGAGCACGATATCCCTGTCGGCCAGGTCCTTCCTGATGCCAGCCGCTGTGTTCCCGTGCGACGCGGATGTCCTGGACATTTTTCTCCCAGCCCCGTGGCATGTGGATCCGAAGGTCTGTTCCATTGCACCTTTCTGCCCCAGAAGCACGTAAGTACCGGAGCTCATGTCCCCGGGTATTATAACGGGCTGCCCCACATCTCTGTACTTCTGCGTGATTTCCCTGTTTCCTGCCGCGAAAGCTCGAGTGGCCCCCTTCCTGTGGACGACAACCTCCATGTTGCTTCCATCGACAGAATGCGTTTCCTTCTTTGCGATGTTATGTGCCACGTCATATACGAGCGCCATATCCATGTCCTCGGCGGGCATTTCCATTACCCTCTCGAAGGATTCCCTGACCCAATGCATTATCATCTGTCTGTTGGCCCAGGCATAGTTGGCCCCGCAGCACATGGCCTTGTAGTAATTATCTCCCGCTTTGGACTTGAGAGGGGCACAAGCCAACTGTCTGTCGGGAAGCTGTACCTTGTTTTCCGAAATGTAGCGTTCCATCTCCTGCAGATAGTCCGTCGCAATCTGATGGCCACACCCCCTGGATCCGCAATGTACCGTGATCGTCACCGTCCCCTTATCCAGACCGAAGGTTTTTGCTGCCTTCTCGTCGAAAATATTCTCGACCGCGTCAAGCTCCAGGAAGTGATTCCCGGAACCGAGGGATCCCAACTGAGGCAGACCTCTCTTCCTCGCCCTGTCGCTCACAAGCGAAGGATCGGCGTCCTTCATGCGTCCGCCTTCCTCCGTGGTTTCCAGATCGCTCTCCCAGCCGTAGCCGTTCTCGATAGCCCATTCGGAACCGCATTGTAGAACTTCGTCCAGCTCTTTGTTGCCGATCCTGGTCAGCCCCTTCGAGCCGAGACCTGATGGAACGTTGGAATAGAGCTCTTCCATCAGACGTTTTCTCTTATCCCCTATGTCTTTTACGGTAAGATTGGTTTTTATGAGGCGTACGCCGCAGTTGATATCAAAACCGATGCCTCCGGGAGATATGCTTCCCTCGTCAGCATCTACGGCCGCTACGCCCCCGATGGGGAAGCCGTATCCCCAGTGAATATCGGGCATTGCTAGAGAACTACCGACAATACCTGGAAGGCATGCGACGTTTGCAGCCTGTGCAGGTGCATTGTCAGAGCGGATCTGAGGTATCATCTCTTCACTGGCATAGATCACCGCATCGGTGTGCATACATGGAACTTCGCCCATAGGTATGCGCCACCTGTATTTGTCGATCCTTTCAAGGGTGCCGTTCCATGCCATAGTGTTACTCCAAAGAAAGTAGGGGCCGGGACCGAGATTTGAACCCGGGTCGGGGGATCCACAGTCCCCCAGGATAACCAAGCTACCCTATCCCGGCCATGTACTGAGCGCTTGATAGATTTGATGTACATAAAGATTCTTGCCCTCTAGGTCTCAAAACGTCGATATTTGCGACATGAGGCAACACCCTTATTATATGGACAAAATCATTTCCGCCTATGGCCAAGAGGGATCTAATATCAGTAGTGGACATGCAGGACAAATGGTCCGAGCTTGTCGATCTGGCGATTCAGATGAAGCAGGAACGCGGAAATCACGGTGACCCGCTGGCAGGAAAGACCCTCGCAATGATTTTCGAAAAACCGAGCACGAGGACGCGCATTTCTTTTGACGTAGCCATCACCGAGCTCGGCGGGCATGCACTTTACATCGACGAGTCCAAGATGCAGATGGACCACGGAGAGACCGTGGAGGATACGGCCAAAGTCATGAGCAGGTTCGTCCACGGGATAATGTACCGTGCCAGGGACTACAAGACCATGGACAAGTTCGGAGAGTTCGCGACAATCCCGGTGATAAGCGGCCTGGATAATCTGGAGCACCCGTGTCAGGCTCTGGCCGATATGGTCACCATCAAGGAGAAGAAAGGCGGATTCCGCGGCAAAAAGCTCGTATATCTCGGGGACGGCAACAACGTGTGTAATTCATTGCTCTACGCTTCGGCGATACTGGGGCTCGACATGGTCGCATGTTGCCCTGCCGTAAGGATGCCCAACGCAGAGATAATGCTGAAGGCCTCCCGTATAGCGGACCAGAACGGCAGTAAGATCATCGCGTCCCACGACCCTAAAGAGGCATGTGTGGACGCCGACATACTATACACCGACACATGGATCTCCATGGGTGACGAGACGCCGGTGGAGGAAGCGATCAGGATATTCAATATGTACCAGATCAACAGCGACCTCCTTAAAATGGCAAAACCCGACTGCGTTGTGATGCACTGTCTGCCCGCCCACAGGGGCCAGGAGATAACTTCCGAGGTCATAGACGGGCAGCACAGCGTGATATTCGACCAGGCGGAGAACCGTCTCCACGCTCAGAAAGCAGTACTCTACATGTTGCTCAAATGACCTGGCAGGAAACAAGGTCCTCGACGATCTCGAGGAACTCTTCTTTTTTTTCAGGCGGGATGGTGGCCCCGGCGGCAACGCTGTGGCCTCCTCCGAAGCCTCCGACCAGCTCGGAGGCCTTCTTCATGACGGCCGATAAGTTCAGTCCCCTGTCTACCAGCGAACGGTCGGCACGTGCCGATACTTTGACGCCGTCGTCAGCGTCGGCGAATGCGATTATCGGAAGCCACCTTTTGCATTCGTCGGAGTTTAGCATCATTCCTGCGACTATGCCGACCACAGTTTCCTTTATCTGGTCGCCTGCGTCGAAGTATTGGATGAATCTGCTTTCGCGCATCAGATGGTTTTCCTTGATGTAGCAGATGGCGGCAGATATGTTGCGTCTGTGCTCGGTGCGGTTACGTTCCGCATCTTCCAATGCGGTGCGGTCGCCGCAACAGATCCTCATTCCAGTCTCGGCATCTTCATATCTGCCGCAGGAGTTCAGTATTGTTGCAAATTCTTTGGCATCCCTTAGCCCGGTCCCAAGGTCGAAACGCGGCAGCGTGTAAACTTCGCCGTACAGATGTTTGGCGTCCGTGGGGTTTCCGAGCATCTTGAGGAGTTTAGAAGTCGCTTTTCCTTTTTCGGAGGGATCAAGGTCGTTCCACGATCTGGACCTCCCCTCAGAGTTAATGTCTATTCCGAGGTCGGAGTAGAATCTCACGCATGCATGTCCGGAGTTCGACAAACCCGGGAGCTCCGGATCGTTACTGTATTGAAGGAACTGAACCAGGCTTCTGGTTTCTCTGCCGAAAAGTCTCAGGTCGTTCTCCGGCAAAATGTCCCCGGCCATTACGGCGTCTTCCACTATCATGCGGTTCAGGCTTATGAGCCCCGACTCTCTGCCGTCTTGGAAATCTCCAACGGCACCGATAAGTGCCAGATATGCCAAGTCGATGTTTCCGGGATCTATTTTCTTTGCAACGATGTAAGTAGATCCTGCGCCGCTGATCTCTATGGATCCATCCATTCCGAAGCAGTGCGGATTCACATGAAATGTAGCAGAAAAATCGTCAAGGGTCGCCTGTCTGCGCCTCTTTCTGGTATCTGGTACATGGTGGTCGGTGATAACGAGGCCGTTTTTATTGAACTCGGACAGGTATCCGCTTCCCAGATCGCATATCCAGACGATATCCTCCTTGCTCGAGTTGACCTTGTTCACCACTTCTTCGGTTATTTTCTTCTCGAAGATGACCGTATGATCTATCCCCAGACGTCTAAGCGCGATGGATGCGATAGAGCCGGCCGCTATGCCGTCCGCATCGATGTGTGAAATCACAAGAGCGCTTTTTGCTTTTCTGATGGCGTTCGCCGCACGTTCCGCCGCGCCCTCGAACGACGGCAGGTCACCACACATATCCGGCATGTTCTCTCACCAGTTTCGGATATATGACGTCCGCCACCTGCTTCAGATTGATGGTGTCCGCCCTGTTGTATTCGGTCAGTTTTTTCAGAGAATCCATATCCCCATGCTTGTTCCAGCGGTTCCACAGACGTACAGCCTCGAAGCCGTCGACGCCTTTGATGCCGTCATCCCTGGATATCCCGACCTCTATCTCCAGGTTCTTGAGGCCCCCCCTGTAACCGACCCTCCTGGAAGCGAACCGCAGATCCAGATGAGGCATTCCCAGGTCAAGGGCGGGAAAGCTTTCTTTCAGGACGGGAAGGTCGAAGCAGCTGCCGTTGAATGTGACGAGCATCGATACGTCTTTCAAGGCATCGGAGATTGTTCCTGCATCAAGGTCCTTTCCATGTATGAGGGTCACAGTGTCATCATTCTTATGAACGGTCACAACAGTAACCAGCGAATCTCTTTCGAGTCCGTCGGTCTCTATGTCCAGGTATGCGGCCCCGTCCCTGAAATCGCCGAAAAGGCGCCATTGTTCGGATTTTGGAAGGAGGTCTCTCAGGCCGGCCGCGTCCCCATCATCCAAAAGCTCATAGGCATTGGAAATAGCCAGATCGCATTCTTTCTTTCTGTATTCGGGCACAGAGCATACGCTATTTGCGCTCAGGAAGTCGTCCCAATCGCGGACCCCCGACATCCAGATGGACCTCTCCTTCTTCATCCCGATGGAAGGGGCGATCCTGAAAGTGTGCCTCATCATTGCAGGCTCATGTCCGAACCACTCAAAAAAACCTTGCATGCATCGGATTAATACGCCGCGACAGCATCGCGATGCCTATGCGGACGCTCGAGATACTTCCGGACGTGAGGATCACCAGCGACAGGTGTGTTCTTCTCGAGAGCGGCCGGACGGCAGTGATAGGCGATCTGCATCTCGGTTATGAAAAAGCTCTCGAAGAAGAAGGAGTCTATCTCCCCCGGATAAACACCGGCACGATAAGGGACGCACTGAATCGCATCATCGGACGTTACGAGCCCGAGAGAATAGTCCTTCTCGGGGACATCAAACACGATTTCAGGCGTTCCGAACGCGCGGCCTCGTCCGAAGTACTCGGAGTACTCGATCTGCTGGGCGAGGCAGTGGAGACGCTGGTGATAAAAGGCAACCATGACAATTATATTCAGAACATATTGGCGAGCAGAGACATGGTTGCAACAGATCACGTAGATGTCGCAGGCTATAGGCTTGAGCACGGACACGTAGATTCGGGATTCCGTCCGGTGATAATCGGACACGAGCATCCTGCGGTCAGGATTCCCGGTTCGGGTTCAGGAGGGACAAAAATACACTGTTTCGTTCTGGCAAGGAAGGAAGGGGTACTGGTCCTGCCGCCGTTCAGCCCGTTTTCTATGGGCAACGACCTGCTTTCGGAGGGTTCGTCAATGGCGCCCGCATTGCGTGGATGCGACACAGGCAATGCGGAAATCTACGGGGTGTCTGACCTCGGGATAATGGAGCTGGGTAAGCTTTCCGGATTAGAAGATATGGAACTGGGTTGAGATTTTGGCCCCCCTAACAATGCACACCTGAACATTAAATAATAGTAGGTTATTCTAACCGCAGGAGAATTAATCTATGTCAATGACTCCAAGAGAAAGAGTGCTTGCAGCGATGAAACAAGAGACCCTCGACAGGCCGCCGGTAGCGATCTTCACACAGTCCGCCACTCTCGGACAGATGGACAAGGTCGGTGCCGCATGGCCCGAGGCCCACAAATCCGCTGAGCTTATGGCAAAACTGGGATCCGCACAGGCCGATGTATTCGGTTTCGAGTGCTGCAGGGCCCCCTTCTGCCTGACCGCAGAGGCCGAGAGGCTCGGATGCAACGTCGCCGTTGAAAAGAGAGACGCGGCCCCGATGATCAAAAAACACCCGTACAAATTCGACCCGATGACCGGCGAATATGACAGCCCCGACGGACTTATGGACCCCGAGGAGTTCATTGCAGGCGGCAGGCCCGCCGAAGTCATCAAGGCGATGGGCATCATGAAGAAGACCCACGGCGAAAAATACTGCATCGTAGCAGGAAACACCGGACCCTTCTCTCTGGCCGGCCACATGGTCAGCACCGAGAACCTCGTTTTCGGAATGATGATGGACCCCGACCAGGTCTCCAACTGGGTAAAAGGAGTTACCCCCGTGTGCAAGGCATACTGTCAGGCCCTCATCGATGGAGGAGCAGATATCATCCAGATGTCCGAGCCCACCGCGTCCACCGACATGATCGCCCCTGACATGTTCCACGATGCATCCGGAAAATACGTCTCCGAATCCCTCGCCTCGATAAAGGGCGGATACTCGGTGCTCCACATATGCGGAGACACCCTGCCCATCCTCGAAATGATGATCGAGACCGGCGTTACCGGACTGTCTATCGAAGAAAAGGTCGACCCCTTCAAAGCCGTAGAGCACGTCGGCGGAAAGACCGTACTCGTCGGAAACGTCGGATCCGTCAGACCCCTCTTCCAGGGAACCCCTGAAGAGGTCATCAAGGGAACCCAGAATTCCGTCAAAGCGGGATTCAACGTCATCTCGTCCGGATGCGGTATCGCTACCGGCACCCCCGATGAGAACATGGCGGCCATGGTCAAGGCAGTCAAGGGATGAGCTCGCTCAAACCCTGATCATTAAAACCTCTTACTTTTCCTTTCATTTTCATAATGTTTATTATCGCCGTTCCCGCTGTCGGGAGCATGTCAAATTTTCTGGCCGACAACTCGGAATACGCCTCGAAGATCAAGTCCATATTAAAACTCAGGTACGAGCCGGTGGCCGTGAAACTGATACCTGCCGGAGAAGAGTTTCCCGGAGGGTACAGGAAACCGGAAGGTCAGATGTCACATTGCCAGGCGGTCATGCGTGCGAGAAAGGGCGAGTATATCACAATGAAGCTTGAGGACCAGAGCTGTCACGTCGGCTCGTCCGCATTGGGCATCGTTGAAACTCCCAAGATGGTCGCCGACGGTACGTTCCATTACAATGTCGGGGCATTCGATTCGCCGGAAGCGGCGGCCAAGATGATATCCGACAGGAAGATCCCGAAGGGACGGATGGTCGGCGAGATAATCTGTCCGCTCAAGGATGCCGATTTCCAGCCTGACGTGGTCATAACGATCGACATTCCGGAGAGAATATACTGGATAGTGCCGCTTGCCACCGCCGAAAAGGGAGGGAGGGTCGAGTTCAGCACCTCCGCGTTCCAATGTGCATGCGAGGACGTGACAGCATACCCCTTGGTCACACAAAGGCCCAATGTATCTCTCGGTTGCTTCGGCTGCCGCAAGAAGACCGATATGGCTGCCGACGAGCTTGCCGCGGGTATCCCCTACGGCATGATTCCGGGTTTCGTAACGCATTTGGAGAAGTACGAAAAAGGCATGATGGAGAAGGCAAAACGCGAATAATTCGCGAAATAACGGCCCGGAAATACCGCAAAAATAATCTATTTAAATACTAGGTAACACTAAAACAGCATCAAGTACGCTGTTTTTTGTTATTTTTTATCATTTCAACAGTGTTTAAGGGTTGGTTTTATATTAGGATAACAGGTTACGCGAAATGCAAGGGGCGCAGGACCCAATCCTGCAAAAATTGAACGGAGGTAAAAAATGCCAAAATACGAGGACGTAATAGACTTGTATGACGACAACGGAAAACGCATTGCGAAAGATATTCCGTTGGAAGCCATCAGTCCGTTGCGCAACAAAGCGATCCAGAAGATCGGAGACCTCACCAAGAGGACATGCGCTGTCAATCTCACCGGTATCGAGAAAGCTCTCAAGACCGGCTCGATGATGGGCATGACCATCAAGGGAAAAGAGATCGACATCCCCCTGGTAGCAAATGCTGAGAAGATCGCAGCTGCAGTTAAAGACATGATTCAGGTAACTCCCGATGACGACACCATCGTTAAAGTCAAGTCCGGAGGAAAGAGCCTCATCGTCGTTCTACCCGTTGAGAGGGCGAACGTCGGTATCGAGTATACCACCGGATTCACCTCAACCGCAGCCGCCGTTACAGAGGCGATCATTGACGAGTTCAAGATCCCTATGTACAAGGCAAACATGGTCAAGGGAGCAGTATGGGGAAGGTACCCCCAGACCGTCGACTTTTCCGGTTCTAACGTAAAATCCATCCTCGAAGTTCCCCAGAACAACGAAGGAGCAGGATACGCTCTCAGGAACATCATGTCCAACCACGTCGTTGCACTGGTCAACAGGAACGCCATGCAGGGAGTAGCCCTGTCCGCGATCTTCGAGCAGACCGCTGCCTTCGAGATGGGAGACGCTGTAGGGCCCTTCGAGAGAGGACACCTCCTCGGACTCGCATACCAGGGACTCAACGCCAACAACATGCTGTACTCCATCGTTAAAAAGAACGGAAAGACCGGAACCGTCGGAACCGTTATCGAATCCCTCATGGAGAAGGCCATCGATGATAAGGTCATCCGCGTGAAAGAGACCCTCCCGTCCGGATACAAGGTGTACACGACCGACGACCTCCCCCTCTGGAACGCATATGCGGCAGTGGGACAGGTCGCGGCAGTCATGGTAAACGTCGGAGCCGCAAGGGCCGCCCAGGGTGTGCCTTCTACGATTCTGTACTACAACGACCTGCTCGAGCACGAGACCGGACTCCCCGGTGTCGACTACGGAAGGTCGATGGGTGTTTGCGTCGGAATGTCGTTCTTCTCTCACTCCATCTACGGTGGAGGCGGACCCGGACTGTTCCACGGAAACCACGTCGTTACCAGGCACTCCAAGGGTGTTCTGATTCCAGCCGTTACAGCAGGAAACTGCCTTGATGGTGGAACGCAGACCTTCTCTGCAGAGGCCACGTCCGGAGCCTTCAAAGAAGTCTTCGGTGACATGGACGAATTCCGCTACCCCATCCAGGTCGTAGCGGCTGAGGCAAAGAAAATAAAGAAGAAGGTCTGAGAATAAATGTCGAGCAATCCCCCAGCGGAATATGCGGGCGTGCCCCTCCCTGAAGTGAGGATCACCACCACCCGTCTCCTGATCGCAGAGACAACCGAGAAGGTTCTCAACGGGTTCGAGGAGATCGAGCACATAAGACAGATCACGATGTCGGGCGAGAGCCTGCCAAGGAAGATCAACAGCGGACCCAACAAGGGACTTGATAACAACCACACACAGCGCCGCACCATCAAAGTCGGCGATAAAAATGTGGAGCTGACAAGTTTAGTCGGCTACTTTTTCATCGAGCTCGATGTTGAGGACGGCAAGGTACTCGACGAGACCGTTGGAAAGATCAAGGCTGTTTGCGACGCTCACATCGAGCACGGATTCAACCTTGAGATCGGAAGATACTCGAAATACAGACCTACTCTCATTGATTACAGAGGTGTTTAAATATGGCATACAAAAGACAGTTCTACCCCGGAACCACAAGCCCTGCCGTCGCAAGGCGCAGACTGATGGACCCCAAAGTAAAACTGCAGAAACTTCGCGAAGTCCCCATCGAGGACGTCGTCAAGCTCATGGGACACCGCAACCCCGGAGAGGACTACAAGTCTATTCACCCCCCCATCGAGGAGGGCTCCGAGCCGGACTGCCCCATCAGGAAATTGGTCACCCCCATCGACGGTGCCAAGCACGGAGACAGAATCAGGTACATCCAGTTTACCGACTCCGTATACTTCGCACCCGTGTCCCCCTACCAGAGGGCATGGATGTATCTGTCCAGGTACAGAGGTATCGACACCGGTACCCTGTCCGGAAGGCAGATCATCGAAGTAAGGGAGAGAGACCTTGAGAAAATGGCGAAAGAGTTCATCGAGAACGAGACCTTTGACGCCGCGCTTACAGGAATCAGGGGTGCGACCGTTCACGGTCACGCCTGCCGTCTCGACGAGAACGGACTTATGTTCGACGCTTGGCAGAGATACCTGTGGGACCCCAAGAGGAAAGAGGTCAAGTACGTGAAGGACCAGGTCGCGCTGCCCCTCGACAAGGAAGTCTTTGTCGGAGCCCCCGCATCGATGGAAGACCTCAAGAAGAGGACAACCATCTTCAGGGCCGACGGAGTCGACATGAGGGACGACAAAGAGGTCACAAAATACCAGCACAGGATCCACAAACTCAGGACACTGGGCGGATACCAGCCTTTCAAAGTGAAGGGGGTGTAAATCAATGGCAACAAAAGAGAAAATGTTCATGGAGGCCGTCAAGAAGAAATTCAAAGAGGAGCCTACCGACATATCCACCAGCTACTACAAGTACGGCGGCTGGAAACAGTCTAAGAGCAAAGTGGAGTTCCAGGCAGCGGCTGAAAAGATCGCGAAAGACCGTGGATTCCCCATGATGAACGAGGACATAGGAGTCCCCCTCGGACAGAGGTCGTGGATGCCCTACCAGCTCTCGCACACCGACATCTTCGTCGAGCCCGACGATCTCCACTGCATAAACAACCCTGCCATCCAGCAGGCGTGGGACGACATCAGGAGGACTATCCTTGTCGGTCTCGACTCTCCTCACCAGACCATCGAGAGAAGGCTTGGTAAAGAGATCACACCCGAGACCATCAACACATACCTCGAGACGGTCAACCACACAATGCCCGGAGGAGCGGTCGTTCAGGAGCACATGGCAGAAGTCAACCCCGCACTGGTGTACGACTCGTATGTCAAAGTGTTCTCCGGAGACGATGAGCTGATCGACGAGCTCGACAAGAGATTCGTCATCGACATCAACAAGCTCTTCCCCGCCGCACAGGCAAAGCAGCTGAAGGCAGCCGTCGGAAAGACCCTGATGCAGGCAGTCCGCGTCCCTTCCATCGTTGGAAGGGTCATGGACGGAGCCACCACATCCAGGCATGCAGCAATGCAGATTTCGATGGCTTTCATCTCTGCTTACAAGCTTGCGGCAGGAGAGGCGGCTATCGCGGACTTCGCATACTCTGCGAAGCACCAGTCGATCAACATGGGAAGCATGATGCCCGCTAGGCGTGCCAGGGGACCCAACGAACCCGGAGGAATCCCGTTCGGATTCATGGCCGATATGGCCCAGTCCGACCGTGTGTACCCCGATGACCCCGGACGCGCAGCACTTGAGGCTGTGGCGCTCGGAGCCATCGTCTACGATCAGATCTATCTCGGCGGATACATGTCCGGAGGAGTCGGATTTACCCAGTACGCTACTGCGGCATACACCGACAACATCCTCGAGGACTACGTCTACTACGGTATCGACCAGATCAACAAGAAGTACGGAGGATTCTGCAAGCTGGACCCCAACAACTACGACGAGCTCATGAACCTCGCCGAGGACGTTAACAGCTACTCCCTCGAGATGTACGAGAGGTACCCCGCTATCATGGAGACCCACTTCGGAGGATCCCAGAGGTCTACCGTCGCGGCCGTGTCCACCGGTATCGCCGGTGCGATGGCCACCGGTGTCGCAGACTGCGGTCTGAACTGCTGGTACTACTCCATGCTCGAGCACAAGGAGAGGGCCGGAAGGCTCGGATTCTACGGATACGACCTCCAGGACCAGTGCGGTTCCGCCAACTCCTTCGCCTACAGATCCGACGAGGGTCTGCCGATGGAAGGCCGCGGACCGAACTACCCCAACTACGCAATGAACGTCGGTCACCTCTCCGGATACACCGGAATACCCAAGGCCGCACACGTCGCACGCGGAGACGCTTTCACAGCCAACCCGTTCATACGTGTCGCCTTCGCCGACCCATCGCTCCAGTTCGACTTCGCCAACGTGACGAAGGAGATCGGACGCGGCGGGCTCAGGGAGTTCGTCCCTGCAGGCGAGAGGACCGCGGTCATCAAGGGATGATCCCGTGCAGGTAGGAGATTTCGCGAAGTACCTTCCGACATCGACGGTCGGGAAAGTGACCGAGGTCAGAGAGAGCGGAGGCAAGGTCTGGTTCAGACTGGACTACACCGGGCTCTATTATGACCAGACGTTCCTGGTCCCGGCAGACGAATCGGAGTACAGCCCTGTCTCCTACAAGGATCGCGACAAGAAGTTCGAAGGCAGAATGCAGACGATCGAAGATGCTGCGAAAACCGCACGCGACGTCGATATATCTGGATTTATGCCCTCGGGCGGCGGATAAACCACTTCCCCTAATTTTCTTTTTTTACCGTTCTAACGGCGGTTTTTTCTATATCGTACGATATCTGCCGGGTATGGCAATGAGAATGTTCAGCTTCCTCAAGGACAAGTCGATAATCAGCAGCGACGCTTATGTCGTCGGCGATGTGATCGACGTGTACTACGAATCGGAATCGTGGGTCATACGCTCCATCGGCGTCCGCGGCTCTAAAGGCCTCGGAGAGGTGCTGGGCGTATCGGCTTTCAGGAAGCCGCAGTTTTCTCTGAACATAGGTGCATACGACATCAATGACGTGGTACTGATTCCGGAGACCCGTGACCAGCTGCAAAAAGCGCTGGTGGCCGACAACACAGGGACCGACAAGGCGACCGCGCTGATGGGCAAGAAGGTCGTTACCTCGGACCTTGTTCCCATCGGAACGATAGCCGATATAGGGATCGACCTCGACATGTGGAGGATCAATTCCTTTAAATTGAAGGTCGAGAAGAGCATGGCCGAAGCTCTGGACGTCAAGCTGGGACTTATCAATAAGACCGCTTCCGGGCTTCTGACCAGTCATATAAGTTCCGTTACCGATGTGGTCAGCCTCTCTCGTAAGGTAGAAGAACTGCGGGGAAATTTCACCTTAGACTGATCAGCATTTGTTAAAGGCCACGAGGATCGAGGCGAGGCGCGGGTCATCTTCGTATCCGTAGTAATTCTTGATCATCAGATCGGAAGTGGGCGCAGGGCTGCACGAGATGACATCTTTGCATCCGTTGCTCTGATTGAGCTCCGGGAAAGATACCGGAGGCATTACGAAACTCTCTGTCCCAATTCCCCTGACCTCGGGGAACACAATAAAGCCGTCGGATAGCCATACGGCGTCGTTACGGCCCTCGTACTCTTTAGCGTTGAACGGGAATACCTCGGTGCCCATTAGGTTGCCGCACGAATCTACCAATACCACGGTAGCCTCCGGCGGGGGTCTGAAGCGGGGATCTTTGATAATGCATATTATGTGCTCTCTCTTCAATGCCTGCGAGAATCCCTGGTTGTCGACCTGGATATTTCCGCCCCCTGCCCGTACGGTTGCTTCTTCGGCCCTCAGGTCATCAATTATTTTGTCGTCCAGGTAAAAACCGTAGACTACGCCTCTGAGGCCCTTGACTATGCTTAGGGGGAGTTCCGGACACTCGTTTGTTATTGTCATTTTATCTCTCCTTGCTAGGTTTGAAATCAAATCATTCGATTTTTATTGTAACGTCTCTTTTGAGACCCAGGTTTCCGGCGACTTCGATCGCTTTGACCATGCCGCATGGGACCGGACAGGCCGCATGGGGCAGATATTTGCTGACCAGTTTATAGACCTCGGTCTCGCACATGGGCGCCTCCACCTCCGTATATGGACTGATGGGCTCCATGTGCCAGGACATCATCAGGATATGGGGGCAATCGCTCTCGATCGCAAGCTCGATAAGTCCCATCTCATTTTCCCGGGCATTGATCACCGTGATCATTTTGCAGACGCCCGAATCCACCGTTACTTTGCAATGGTCAGTCATTTTCATCACCACTAAGTCTAATCAGATTGTCAACCCCTGCCATAGAACGTATGTCGACCACACCTATGGCCGCGATGACACGGTTGTCCAGGTCAATAGGTGTCACAATGACCTTTATACCTTTGTACGGCCCGGAAGTGGCTATCTTTCGTATAGTGGTTCCCACCGTGATAACTTCCTCCAGGACTTGGCCGGTATATGCATTGTCTATCACCACGCCGTTCTCGATCCTTATTCCAAGGTTGTCACGGCTCTTGGCGCATACCGGAAGCCCCCCCACCAGGTCGTGGATCGCAAATGCGAGGGATATCAGTTCATTGCCGGTGCTCCGATGGGAAAGGATATCTTTGAGGTCCCTATCGAATTGTAACCCTCCCAAGAGCGACAGGCCGGACATGATGGCCCCTTCTTCCGCCATATCGGGGGTCGAGGCGGTTCCGATGATTATGACGTCCTCGTTTCGAATCGTGATGCTCTTTCTCAGAATATCGTTCAGTTCGGGTTCTACGGTATATCCGGACCCAGGAAAAATAAGCCTGTCGTTGCTGCAGATAAGCGTTGTTGCGCCGGTCGCTCCGGCTTTTATGGCTATGTCTCGCTCCTCGCATCCATATTTCACCCTGCGGGCGATTTTCGGTATACGCACGGCGCAGTCAAAATCGCCGATGGTGAGGCTTCCCATATCTATCGGTCTGACATCCATGGACATCGAATTGTAGCATCCGGAGCCTTTTTTGTTTATGGACACGCCGTTCTTGTCAATGTCGATCAGCCCGTGCTCCTGAAGTATGCTGAGAATAGTCCTTGTGCTGCCCTCGCCTATATTCAGGATCTGTGATAGTTTTTTCCTTCCTACGGGTTTGTTCTTGTTCAGGCAGTCCAATGCCTTCCAAATATGATAATCGCTGAATTTGGGTATTGGGCCGCCAGCCCCCCTGTGTTGTTGAATGGGCATATGGATGTATCATTCATCCATCTAAATAAAGTAATTGATTGGTATCGGTTCGAGATAGATATTAACGCCGTAAATACATGTTAACCTTAAGACGATCTATCTTTCTATACTGGATGTTCGCGCGTTTTTTATATCGAGGTGGCTTTTATCACTTATGGTTCAAAAGTCGGTCGACTTCGTTATTATCCAGAACGTTTCCAAAAAATTCGGGAACAAGACCGTCCTTAATAATGTGAGCGCCACAATCCAGACCGGCAAGATACTCGGGCTCATCGGCAAAAGCGCCGCGGGCAAGAGTGTTCTGATTATGATGCTGAGGGGAAGCGAAGATTACGCACCCGACTCTGGAAGAGTGCTGTATAGAGTTAACAGGTGTTCCAAATGCGGAAACCTCGATCTTCCGTTCGAAGGAACGCCATGCACAAAATGCGGCTGTGAAACCGAAACCATCACGGTGGATTTCTGGTCTCTAAAAGACGACGACCCTCTCAGGCGCCAACTTAAGGGTCGCATCGCGATAATGCTTCAGAGGACGTTCGCCTTGTTCGGGGACAAGACGGTCATAGAGAACATCTTCGAGGCGATCGGCGACCGCGCAGAGGGCAAGGCCCGGACAGACATGGCCCTCCACCTCTTGGAATTCGTGGGCATGACCCATAGGACGACGCACATAGCGAGGGACCTCTCCGGAGGAGAGAAGCAGAGGATAGTACTCGCAAGGCAGATAGCCAGGGACCCCCTTCTCTTTTTGGCCGACGAGCCGACCGGGACATTGGACCCGTATACAGCCGAATTAATGCACGAGCGGCTTGTAGATTATGTGGGCAAGAGAGGAATATCGATGGTCTTCGCGTCCCACTGGCCCGAGGCCGTGGACAAGATGGCGGACGAAGCTATTTGGCTGAATTCCGGGGATGTGGTGATGCAGGGTAAACCCAAAGAGATCACCGATAGATTCATGGAGGGATACACCTTCGAAAGAACCAAGGCCGCGGACCTGGGGGAGCCGATAATATCGCTCAAGAATGCAGAGAAGCACTTTTTCTCTATTGTCAGAGGAGTGGTCAAGGCGGTCGACGGAGTAACGTTCGACATCATGGAGCGCGAGGTGTTCGGCCTTGTCGGAAAGTCCGGTGCAGGAAAGACCACAGCATCAAGGATGGTCGCCGGTATGACGCCTGCCACCAAGGGGTCCGTCAAGATAAGGATCGGGGACGACTGGGTGGACATGTCCGAAATGGGTCCGAGCGGCAAGGGCCGCGCCACACCGTACATCGGGTTCCTGCATCAGGAATACACTCTCTATCCCTTTGACAACATACTCAGCAACCTGACGACGAGCATAGGCACCAGAATGCCTGCGGAACTTGCAAAGTTCAAGGCGATACAGGTGCTTCAGAGCGTAGGGTTCGACAAGAAAAACATGGAGAGCTTACTTTATTCCTACCCAGATACCCTGAGCGTCGGAGAGTGCCAGAGGATAGCCTTCGCGCAGGTTCTGATAAGGGAGCCCCGCATTATAGTGTTGGATGAGCCCACCGGGACGATGGACCCGATAACAAAGACGATAATCGCCAAATCCGTGATCCGCGCAAGGGAGACCCTCGGTGAAACGTTCGTGGTCGTCAGTCACGACATGGATTTCGTCGAGAATGTCTGCGACCGTGTCGCATTCATAAGGAACGGTGTCGTAGAGGACATGGGGACCCCCGATTCGGTGATCCAGAGGTTCGGGCTCAAGGAACTTCAGGACGACGATTCCGAGGGTGAATGAATGAAGCAGCAAATAGGGCGCCACCTGAGTTTTGTAGAATGCAGGGAAGCCATGGGGCTGGGAGTCGGCGGCGCTCTGGCGCAGAGGGCCACGATATCGGACAGCGGAAGGGACGTGGTGGCAGTGGCAATGGGGCCGGGAAAGAGGCACATAACCAAACCGGTCTGCGAGATAACTTATGCGCTCAGGGAAGAAGGCATCGATACCAGCGTCTTGGTAGTTAACGCAGGGTCGGGGGTGCCTTCGGACGCCCCGGACGTCAGCACAGGTTCGAGGTTCGGACTGGATCCTCTCGAAGTCGACCGCATGAGGCAGTTCAAGGTCGTGCTGATCCACCTGGGAAACGTGCGGAATCACATAGTATACAAGGCGAGGCTGATACTCAGGAATGTCGACCTGCCCACCATTATCGTAGCTCAATGCCCTGTGGATTTCGAAGATTTCGCTGCCATAGGGGTGAAGACCGCACACGTCATGCCTCCGGACGACGAGATACAGACCCAGGGAGAGATAGTGCATATCGTCACCGGGGTAATAAGGGGCGTTACCTGCCCGCAGGAAAAGCTCGATGAGATAGTTTCCAAGGTCCAGTCCATGCTTCCCAGCGGAGGTATGAGATGAAGATAACCGTCAACGGGAGACCGAAGGTGCTGAAGGCCGGAGCCACGCTCAAAGAAGCTGTGACCGGCGAGCAATATTACGAAGGGGCGCTGGTGGCGGTGCATCTGTCGGTGGAGACCGTCACAGAGAAGACCAACGATTTCGAACTCACTACGCCGAGAGGGAACATGGTCCTTCATCTCGACGACAGCCCCGATGCTGAAAAATGGAGGTCGATGATCAGTACGGTGGAAGGAGTGACCGCAAGGTGGGTCACCCGTAAGATTGTTGCGTTGGGAGCATTTCCTTCGGACATAAAGTCAGACCCGGCCGACCGTCTTTACCGAAAGTTCGACTGTTTCTTCTCATTGGGAGGCGGTGACAATCAGACCACTTACATAATGGTCGCCAGGAACGATCACAGAGAATCATACGGCGCAGGGCCGGGACGCATCGGACGCATAACTGTCGGAAGGCATCTGATCGACGAACTGCGCGAGGGCGAAGGCATCAGCGAGATACGCCCGGTGATGTCAGAAATAAGCACGGAGAACGTCGATGTAACATCGGACATGTCATATCCGATGGCCGAAGGATACTCGGTGGACACCAACGTGCTGATAAAATTGGATCCGGAGTCCCCGATAGCCGTCGAACACATACTCATCACGGCCTCGGACCTGAATCTGGAGGTCACCGATCAGACGGGTAGCTTCATTGCAAGCTCCGAGGACCTGGACGCCGATTTAAAATCCGAGAAGGCGGCGGTGAGGGAGACCGGTGCCGTAACGGTAAGGAATGAAGGTACCGGGAAGGGCAGGATATACATTTACAAGGACAAGAGGCAGGTCGCTCAGTCGCACAGCTCGGCGGGCAAGGTCGAGCGCGGGTTGGCAATGATCTCGATGGCGAAAAAGGGCGACAGGATATCTGTGGTAACCGAACCTCCCAGGACACTCTCGGTCGGAATGACCCAGAAGGCCGGCGGAGAGTTCCTTTCCAAGGCAGGTGTAGAACAGATCAGAAAGGGCGACACTTCGGACGGAGCGATAATAGTTGAACAGACCCCTGAACGCACCATCGAGGCCATGAAGGCCGGGGTCGTCGAAACATTCGCGGTACCCCGCGACAGGATATACAGGATAGAGATCACCGCCAAGGACCAAAAAACGTCCTATTATTTCAGAAAGGTCACCGGCCTGAGCCACAAGCCGATAGGGACAATGAAGGTCCAGTTCACTTACGAAGGGGCTTCGATGATGACCTTCTACGGGGACGAGATGAGAGGCAAGCTCCTCCATCCGCAGGAGCTTTTCAAGAGGGTCAAGCGCGGGGACATCGGAGTTACCAACCAGGCCCGCCCATACTGCGGGCTGATGGGCATAAGGCTGCAGGACAGCAAGGAATACGGGCCCACAGGCGAGGAGCCGTACGGGACGAACATCATCGGCAGGTTTGCCGACGACCTCAGCAGGCTTCTTGCGGAAGCGGAGGAGGACAAGGTCATATACATCACGGAGGAGAACATATGAGCGACGAAAGAGAGACAAGGCTGCTTATGATTTCACCGAACTCCATGCTCACGCCCGACCAGCTCGTCCGTTCGATACACGCGATGAACAAAGAGGTCAAGGTCAAGGAGACATGCTATGGTTGCCTTGTCGAGGGCAGAAAGGATGTCGTGAAGGAAGTATTGGACCAGGTACGCAAGAAATACACCAACGAGGTATTCTCCAAGCGCAGGGCATATCCGGCAGGCGACCCGAGGAGATGCCGCGCCCAGCACGGCACAAGGCCCGGGTACTGCCAACTTGAGGCTGAATGGGCGTTGCTTTCCAACGTGCAGCACGGCCTGGATTGCGCCGACAGAGGCGAGACCGTTGAAAAGATTCCGGTGAAAGAACCTCTTTCGGTAAGAGATTTCAAAAAGATTTGTGAGGAGTAACGATGAAAGTGTTCATAGACCCGCCGAACAGTCTGATACTGTTCGATATTGTAGAGAGATTCGGCCATGAGCCGCTCAGCGCCATGGCCGCGATCCAGGAGAAGATCGACAACCTGGAGATAGACATGCCCCCGATGAACGTGACCCTGGACGACGTGGTCAGGGGCCTAAAGTATGCAGGCGTCGAAGTCCCCTCGGGAATCAGGGGAAGGATGGCGATGTGGGGGCCGATGATCGAGGAGGCGGAAGCGGCCATCATAATGGATAATGCGCCGTACAGTTTCGGATGCGTCGGGTGCGAGCGATCCAACGAAATGTTGAAATATCTGATTAAAAAGAGAAACATCCCGACACTTCACGTGGTATACCCTTCCAACGAGGAGGACGCCAAGAACTTCGTCATCAGCGCCAAGGAGTTTCTGGAGGGACTAGGTAAATGACAATAAAAATCGCAGAGCTGTCTTGCGGGACAGAATACAGCAGCGTGCAGCATGAGATCGAGAAGGCCGCCCTCTCGGTAGGCGCGAAGATGGTCTATCCGGATGTAAGCGTGGACGATGTGGACGATGCGGTCAAACGCTTCGGGTTCAACCCCCGTTCCAATCAACTTAAGTTAATGATCGCAAGGGCAGCCTCGTTGGCCGACGGAAAATACGATGCGGACGCGGTTTTCATATGCACATGCTTCAGGTGCGCCGAGGCCGCGTTGGTCAGGAACGAGCTTAGGAGGTTCATACAGGACAACACGAACCTGCCCGTCGTCACATACTCTTTCACGGAGAGGCTGAAGGCCTCTCAGATGCTCACAAGGATGGAGGCGCTCGTCACCATCGTTTCGAGGAAAGAGCTGTTGGCGAGGGAGAGGCAGACAGGGCTGACCGCGGGCCTGGACTCCGGTTCGAGCACCACCAAGGCCGTCATCATGCAGGACAATAAGATAATCGGAAAAGCTTGGACCGGGTCGGGGGACGTCGTCAAGTCCGCAGACCAGGTGCTTATGGAAGCGATGAAACAGGCGGGAATAGAGCTCAAGGACCTGGAGGCGATAGGGACAACAGGTTACGGACGCTACACCCTGGGGAAGTACTACAATGCCAAGCTGGTACAGGAAGAGCTCACCGTCAACTCGAAAGGCGCGGTCTGGCTGGCCAACAAGCAGAGGGGGGAGGCGACCATCCTCGATATCGGAGGTATGGACAACAAAGCGATCACAGTCCGCGACGGAGTCCCGGACAATTTCACCATGGGAGGCATATGCGCCGGCGCATCGGGACGTTTCCTGGAGATGACGGCCAAGAGGATGAAAGTGGATATCGAGGACCTCGGCCCTCTCGCGATGAAGGGAGACTGGAGGAACGCCAAGATGAACTCCTATTGCTCGATCTTCGGAATCCAGGACCTGGTCACGCAGCTCGGAGAAGGGAAAACCTTCGAGGACGTCGCGGCCGCGGCATGTCATTCCGTCGCAGAGCAGGTATACGAACAGCAGCTTCAGGAGATCGATGTAAGGCATCCGATCATCCAGGTAGGCGGCACATCGCTCATTTCCGGCTTGGTAAAGGCGGTCGGAGAAATACTCGGCGAGATGCCGATAGTCCCGCCGGACTCTCAATATATCGGGGCGGTCGGAGGAGCATTGCTGAGTTCGGGATTCCTGTGAGGTAAAGAAATGGACATCACGGTTCATGGATCGGACCCGTTCGGGAATGAGGGGTACAGGGTACTTTTCGGGAACATTATGAACGATCTGGGCGAGGCTCTGGCGATCGAGAAGGCAGAGCTCGTGCTCAAGGCGGAGATCCCGCTGTTCATATTCTCCGTCAGACTGCGCGCGCAGCCTGTCAGCAAAACGATAGCGGACGTCAGCAGCCTTCGCGAAGAAGGATCCGGGGTCCATATAACCATAACGGACGAGCGATATGCGCCGGAGATACTCAAGGCGATGTGGTCAAAGTATGGCAGGAACAGCGTAGACCAACAGACACGTTTCGACATGTCGGTATCTAACGCCGACCTCGAGACCGTCAGCAAGACAGTGGTCGCATCAGGCGAAGAAGTCATCAAGGAGATCATAGGCTCGGTATGGAGGTCCATGCCCGAAGGCATCAGAGTGCGCCATGTTTTCATCACCGGGACTGTTATCACGGTGGTCGCGACAGAGGAGATCATGAAGCCCGAGTACATGAAGGAAGGGGCAGAGGTCCATATAGCGATGGGAGGTTCGGCAGATGTTTGAAGTTATAATGTACGATGGCGGCGTTTATCGTTCGGACGAACTTTTCGAGATGATAGAGGATGTGGGCGGAGCAGTCCTGCAGAAGATCAGAAGCTCCCAGATGCTTACAGTGACCATGTCCATTCCCAGTGAGGACAAGGAGACGGTTTCCGCACTTTGCAGGGAGATCGGAGGAGAGGTCAAAGAGGTACCGCTAGCGGGGACAGAGATAGCGGTAGTGGGTCCCACGCTGGGGCGCCACCACATGCCCCATCCGATATGCGATATAGCAGAAGCGCTCAGAAGGAAGGGTGCGCTTTCGATCGTGATGGGACTCGCCAGAGGAAGAGGAAAGCACACGTCTCAGATATCCGCGTCAGAGGTCGGCATCATCAACGAGTACGACGCGGCGATTTTCTGTTTCGGCAATTTTAAATCATGCATAGAGGCGAAAGCGGAGCTCATGAAGGACATCAAGATACCGCTGATCCTCGTGTGCGGTCCCAGGCCGGAGGGGCTGGAGGACTATTGCGAGGGCATAATTCCGGGCGTGGGAAGGAAATCGGAAAGGATGAGGTCGTCGGAGGAGAGGCAAAAGCTCGAAGAAATCGTCTCCATGACCGAGGAGGTACTGAAGGACAAGAGGAAGAGGATGTCCGAGGACCCTCTTTTCGTCCATCCGTCGGAAGTGAAGCAGGTACTCGAGAACTATCCGCCGATAGATATGTGCCTCAGACCGTCCCCGATAGTTCTTCACATGGACGGCCTCAGGGCGAAGATTCCGTACGACGAGAATATAGGGGCGGTCAGCGACATAATGGTCTACGACCGCAGGCTGGGAGATATCGCTAAGATAACCGAGTCTAAACTAGACCGCAGCAGCATGCTCGTCAAGATCAAGACGGGCTCGGAGGTAGAGTACGACGATGCCCGGAACGCGGCAAGGAAACCGTAAGGGCACCTATGTCGTTTTCATGACCCTCCCGGACGACAGCGAAATCAACGTCGGATCCCTGGGCAGGATATTCCTAAAGGCGGGCGATTACTGCTATGTCGGAAGTGCCATGAACGGCCTCGACCAACGTGTACGCAGGCATCTGTCAAATCAAAAAAACATACGCTGGCACATTGATTATATCACGTCTTTGGCAATAAATATGGAAGCTTATGTCTCCGAATGCCCAGGGCCAGTTCCGGAGTGCAAGATCACCGAGGTCGCAACATCACTGGGATTCGGGCCGACGGTCAAGGGTTTCGGTTCCTCGGATTGTCGCTGTTATTGTCATCTTTTATCAGTGCCAGATGCCGGAAAGATATCGCTGGTCGAAAGTCTCGGAATGAAACCGCTGGAACCCCTGTTCGCGTGCGCCCGTGAGTGGTAATCCTTATAATGTATCAGGGTCTTCAGACTCTATAATCAGTCCGCACACTGCAAAGTGGAGGGAACAAATGAAGGCAAACAGTGAAGCAATTCTATCTCGTAAAGTGACTCCTGAAATGATAACCAAACTTGAGGGTATCGTAGGCAAGGACAATATCAACACGGGCGACATGGACAAAATCCTATACAGCCATGACATGGCCCCCCTTCCTAAGGAGGCAGGCATGGCTTTCAAGAACATGCCCGATGTGATAGTAAGGCCGGAGACGGATGAGCAGGTGGCAAAGATCGTCGCCCTCGCTTACAAAGATGGAATTCCCATCATACCCAGGGGCAACGCGACCTGGGGACTCGGCGGATGCATGCCTACCAACGGAGGCATCGTTATAGACATGTCCTCGAAGATGAACAAGGTCCTTGAGATCAACACCGAGAGCATGTACGTAAAGGTACAGGCCGGTTGCACATGGAAAGGCGCACTCGACGAATGCATGAAGCGCGGTTTCATAGTCGGTTCCTACCCGTCAAGCTTCCCCGCAGGGACGATCGGCGCATGGACCTCGACCAACGGAATGGGCACGGGAAGCTACAAGTACGGCTCCGCCAAAGACAATATTCTCAACATGAAGGTCGTCCTTTCCGACGGAACTCTGATCGAGACAGGATATGACCACATCGGATCGTATATGGCTGGTTACAACCTCAATCAGTTCTTCGCAGGTGCCGAAGGGACCCTCGGAGTTCTAACAACCGTGACCATGAGGATCTACCCCATGGGAGAGATCAGGCCCGTCGCCTACGAGTTCGATAACCTCAAGGACATGCACGGACCGATTCAGAAGATCATAGCCCATCCCAGCATCAGGCCCCTCCACATCGCTTGGTCCGATTACCAGCACTTCGCCAACCAGAGGAAGGCCGGCATTCACGCACCCAATGTGAAGAACGTGCTTCTCGTAGCCCTTCAGGGAGATGCCAAATTCGTCGACCTCGAGGAAAAAGAGATCGATTCGATCATATCTGAGTTCGGCGGCAAGAAGCTCGACAGGAATATCGCCGACCACGAGTGGTCAGAGAGATGCTACGAGTTCAGGGCCAGGAAGGTCGGGGTCGGAGAAATCCCCGCAGAAGTCATAGTTCCCGCCAAACACTGGGGAGAATTCGTTGACGAGTGCTACAAGGGATTCGACGTAATGAAGATGGAGGCCGGAGGGGTCATCGGAGTAATCGTAGACCGCAGCACCGCGCTTTTCATGCCCTATTACTTCAAGGACGACGAGTCGCTGCTGGGCATGACCGCATTCTCGTTCAACTTCTACCTCGGAGACAGGGCCTCCCTCTATGGAGGAAGGACCACCGGTTTCGGAGTGTTCTTCGCCTGGAACATGGACGTCATACACGATGGAGAGACCGCCGACTTTATGAGGGACCTCAAGACCGCCCTCGACCCCCGCGACATAATGAATCCGGGGCACCTCGTCTGCGGAAAGACCAGGTTCGGCATCAACATGGGCAAGCAGCTCATGTCTTTTGGAAGCCAGCTTATCCAGGGAGTAAAGAAGCTCCTCCCGGCCGACACCACGTTCAGCGACAACCTGAAAAGATTCAGGTACAGTGAAATGGAGCACGAAGTGGAAGAGGGAAGGTTCCGCGTCCTCGGCGACGGCTCCCAGTGAGCACGTCCCTTCAAACTTCTTATAAAAACACCTTCCACTTCTATCCCATTTATTAAAAATCCGTTCTTTGGAATTCTATAGTTATTAAGATTCTAGCTAATCTTTAATAGTCGATCATTGTAGGATGCATTATGAATAAAAGCGCTGTCGCAGCAGTGTCGTTGGTCGCAATGCTCGCCCTAGCGGGAACAGTTTCTGTTATTGTATTGACAAATGACAGCGATGATACGAAATATATCTACACGACGATGAGCTGGCAACAGGAAATGGTCCAGGAGATCGTCGGCGATGAGTATACTGTCGTATCTTTCTTAAAATCTAACACCAGTCCCCACGCGACCGAGATAACGCCCGGAATAGTCACATCCAGAAATACGGTGGCATATTTTGCCGTGGGCTCAGGGATCGAATGGGAAGAGGTCAATCTTAAAACTATAAGAGATCAGCAGAACGTCACCACGTTCGAATGCTGCGAAGAGCTTATCGAACTTGGAATAATGGACCCTCTTCTCGAAGGAGAGGAGCATGAGGGCACCGGAGAAGGACATGAACATGCGACGGACCCTCACGTATGGGCATCCCCGGAGCGCCTGGCACTTATAGCCGAGTACATAAAGGATAAGATGATCGAGCTCGAAGCGGACAACGCGGCCGTATTCGAAGCGGGATGTGCCAGCTACCTGGCCAAGGTAGATGTCCTCATTCAGCTCGAAGAGGAATACCTAACAGACAAGGCTACAGGTGAAATTATCGTATGGCACCCTTCGTGGGCATACCTTCTTCCCGATAATGTAACAGAGTTGGAACTTATGGAAGTCGCTCAGTCCACCATTAATCCCACCGGAATAGCTATGCTTCAGGGGGGGACCGAAGAAAATCCGATCAATGTGTTCCTCTCCAATTCTGAAGAAATCAATGGTCTGTCTCAGAAAAATCTTTGGGACATGCAAATATATGTAAATATCATAGTAATAAACGTGCTCGCATCAAACTGGGTCGAATATCTTGCCCAAGTGATCGAGATACTGGGAGAAAATATTTCCTAAAGCTACGGAGAACGGAATCAATGATACCCATCGAGATAAAAGACCTGTCCGCAGGATATGACGGCAGAGCAGTGTTCAGCAACGTTAGTCTGGAGCTTAGGGAACGTGACTTCCTCGCGGTGATCGGACCGAACGGAGGCGGCAAGACGACTCTGTTCAAGGCGATCCTGGGCCTGATAGATCCAATGTCCGGAACCGTCAAGGTGTTCGGAGAAGAACCCGTTGGTTCGGCTCGTGGAATAGGTTATGTTCCGCAGAACGAGAACCTGGATTCGGAATATCCGATAAGTGCCAGAGAAGTAGTTCTCATGGGCATGAGGTCAAAAAAAGGAATCAGGCCGTTTTATTCCAAAGAAGACAAGGAGGCTGCCGAGAGGGCGATGGAGTACGCCGAGGTCATCGATTTCGCAGACCGCAGAATAAGCAAATTATCAGGGGGTCAACGTCAGAGGGTGTATCTGGCAAGGGCCCTTGCACCGGAACCTAAGATATTGATGCTCGACGAACCGACGGCAAGTCTGGATCCCTCGATGAAAGACTGCACCTACGACATATTAAGGAAACTGAACAAAGACGGCATTGCAATAATGCTGATAACTCATGATATGAGCAGCATATCCCACGATGTCAAACGTGTTGCCTGCATGAACCACAGGCTGATCGTAAACGATGCACCGGAGATAACGCAAGAGATGATCGCTCTGGGATTCCACTGTATTCCCGAACTTGTGCATATCGGTAGCTGTGATTGCGGAGGTCATAACCATGGTTGATTGGATCGCGGCATTCTCTATGCCATTAATTCAGAATATGTTCATAGTCGCAGCAATAGCATGTGTGCTTTGCGGAGTCGTAGGAACGCTTGTAGTAGTGAAACGAATGGTTTTTGTTACAGGAGGCATAGCCCACACGACCTTCGGAGGCGTGGGCATGGCATATTATCTGATGTCGGTTTTCGCGGTCTCTTGGTTCACGCCCACAATCGGCGCAGCTGTTTTCGCGGTCGTTTCTGCGGTCATAATGGCGCTTCCTGCTGTTTCCAAAAGGATGAGGGAAGACTCTGTGATCGGAGTGCTATGGTCTGTCGGAATGGCACTGGGTGTGATATTCATGAGCCTGATGGATAGGTCGGTGGTCACTCCCAGATCTTTTGAGAGCATCCTTTTCGGGGATATACTGCTGGTCGGGAACACGGAGCTCAAAATCATAGCCGTCGTTACTGTAATATCATTGATCATTATCGCAGCCCTGTTCAGGGACCTACAGGTCCTGACATTCGATGAGACCCACGCCAAGCTGAGCGGCATCAATGTTACAGCTATGAACATTATACTCTACATCATTATTGCAATGACGTGCGTCGTGGCACTCAATGTAGTCGGCATAGTGATGGTAATAGCGCTCATCACGATACCTGCGGCCATGTCGAACATGTTCACGGAGAGCCTGAAAGAGATGATGATAGTATCAGTGATTCTTTCATTGATAATGGCATTCTTCGGTCTGATAATAGCCATTGGAGCGGACATACCTCCCGGAGCCACCGTTTCTGTGACGATGGGCGTGTTGTTTATCATTGCGATAGTGGTGAAAACAGCACTTGGAAAAATTATGCAGGGGAGAGCCGAATGATCATATCCGCTCGAGCAATGCTCCGACTCCTCCGACCACATCTGTGACCCCTGCGTCTTTCCAGTCTTTCAGAGTGCAGTTGCCCGAGAGGACACCTACGAATGCTGCCCCTGAATCGCGGGCAGTGTACCAGTCGCTAAGATTGTCTCCTAGATACAGGATTTCTTCTGGCTTCACGCCCAACTCTTTAGCAAGATTTCTCATTGCTATCGGCGAGGGTTTGGCGTCGCAATATGGATGGTCGTCCCTGCAGACGACGGCATCGAAACGCTCATATATGCTCCAGATCGCCAGAACCGATTCGGCGTAATCTCTGCCACCCCTGGTCAGGATACCCACTTTGTATCCAGCACGCTTAAGCGCATCCATGGTCTCGACGGCTAGAGGAAAGGGCGACGCGTCTAGATAGTACTGTTTTTCAATCTCCGTGCTTCGGTCATTGATCTTTTTAATGATATCTTCGACGTCGTCCCATCGACCGGCGTCGTATATCCATCCATAAATGGGGACCTTTGTCAGGCGTCCGTCCTGTTTCCAATTATGTTCTCCCATCGGGATGTTCTCTTCTTTCATCACATCGGCCACTACATTGTGAAGTCTGGGATAATCGACACGTGTGTTCATGAAAGTGCCGTCCATGTCAAAACCGACAGCCTTGATATGGGGTTCCAACGCCATGGAAGCTAATGTGCCACGTGATTAATAATGTTAATGCGGGACAGGTAAAAAAAGAGTCATGTGAGAGTAGTAGCCCCCCTTCTGTTTCAGGCGGCATTCGACTAATGCACCCTACCCGCCGGTCCAGGGCAAATCATCCCGGCTGTATGAGCTTGCTCCGATGAGGTGTCGCCGTTTCACCAAATCTCCGGGAACGTCACTGTCTTCAGATCATTCTTTTTACCGGAGCTGTGTCGTTTCTGGGCCCTTGCCAAGGCTCTCGCCCCGCAGCATTTCGCTGCTCATCTTGCCCTCGGAGGAGGGAACTTCCTCAGCTGGACCGAAGTCCTACCGTCAGCCGCCCTCTCTCTCATGACGCCCGCCAATCAATAAACGAATATAAGATTTAATCGGGAAAATAGAAAGAAAGAAGTTTTGGAAAAGTGTTTCACGACTGGTTCTTTGGATTTTTGTCGACCATGCCGGTCGATTCCTTAAGCTCCTTGTCCATCATGGCGTCGATCCTCTCGGCCTCGGCCTGGATATCTTCAGGCCTGGGTATGTTGCCCAAGATGTTGTCGGTGTTACCAAAGGTCTTCTCTATGTCTTCGATGCCGGCTATGCTCCTCTCGGGCGAATTGGCGGCCGACCCTACGTACTCGGAGATACCTTCCATAAGCCTTGTGACTTCCATCGGGAAGAAGAACTTCGAAGACTCTCCCTGTCCGATCTTGACCATTGTGTCCATAGAAAGGACCGATAGGGCCTTGGAGTCCATCGTTGCTGCTCCCACGGAGAGGATACGCAGTCTCTGAGCCTCTCCCTGGCCCTCGAGTATCGTAGCTACTCTGGTACCCTCAGCTTCGAGGACCATGGCCTGCCTGCGCCCCTCTGCCTGGAGGATGCGGGATTTCTTTTCTCCCTCTGCCTTGAGGATCGCGGCCCTTTTCAGTCCGTCGGCCTCGAGGATCGCGGCGCGCCTCATCCTCTCCGCGGAGGTCTGCTCCTCCATGGAGTTCTTGACCTTGGCTGCAGGGTCCACTTCACGTATCTCGACCGCCTCGACCCTCACGCCCCACTTATCGGTGCTCTCATCGAGCGTGTCTCTCAGCTGGAGGTTGATGGTCTCCCTGTTAGAGAGGATCTGGTCCAGTTCCATCTCTCCTATAACGGCCCTCAGGGTGGTCTGTGCCAGGCTGACGGTCGCTAGCTTGTATTGCGTGACTTCGAAGTAAGCTCTCTTGGGGTCGGTGACCTTGATATAGATGATGGCGTCCACGTTTACAGGCGAGTTGTCCTTGGTGATGACTTCCTGGCGTGGAATATCCAACACTTCGGTACGCAGGTCCAGCTTGACGACCTGATTGATCAGCGGGAACACTACATTCAGACCCTGGTTCAGTATGCGTACATATTTACCCAGCCTCATGTAGATGCCCTGTTCGTAGGGCTGAACGATTTTCACCCCGCTTATGACTACTAGAACGATAACGAATATCACCAAAAGGGCGATAGTTATCAATATGGTTTCAGTTTCCATTTTTATTCCTCCGTATGTTTTACTTTATTATCGATAAGTTCTTTGGTTCACTTTTCGGACTCTATGAAGACGTGCACGCCCTCGCTCTTAATGACCTTGACCCTGGTACCAACCCTCAGAGGAACCTCCGAATTTGCACTCCATGTATCTGTACCGATCCGGACCTTTCCCTTGAGGGTCCCGGGGATCGTATCCACAGTGACGACCCCTGTCTCTCCGACCAATGTATCGGTGATGGTCGTCGAGGGAGGTTCGGGCTTCCCCAAAAACCTGTATGCGTATATCGTAAGAAGAGTAACGGGAATCGCCACGACGATGGCCAGTGCGACTGCATACCAAGTAAAAAGGAGGTCGGGCTCGAAAAGCCCCAGCCCTCCGATGATAATAAAGATCACGGCGGGGATTATCATAAAAACACCCGGCATCGTGGCTTCTACTATCAAAAATATTAACCCGATGATTATAAACAGCAACGCGACGGCTGTGGCTAGTTCCATGGCACGCCCATCTTCTTATCGTTATTTAATCATGTGTTAGTTCGAAAGGATGGGGTATTTTTTCAGGTCCAGGTCTGTTTTGACGGTAAACCTTATTAACTGCATCTGGTTACTCGGAATGGCGCAAGGGTAGTCAAGCATGGCCAACGACGCTAGGTTGAGGGCCTAGTCCTTAGTGGTCCGCGTGTTCAAATCACGTCCCTTGCACCATTTTTCCTTTTGCCTTCTATGAGCATCAGCCCGGACAGTTGCGCTTGGACGGTATTTTCCACTGGAAATATAGGGGTTAAAAAATAAAATATATAGGAACGGTCGAACTCACGCCGTTTCATATATCGGACGTATCTTGCCTCTTTTTATTCTGTCGCGGAGGTCTAAGACATTGTTGCGCACGGCCTCGATCATCTTGCGATATTCAAGGTCGCCCTTGCCTATGGAATTATCGAGTCCCCAGTTCTCGGTGTATGAGCAGGGGATATCCGTGCAGGATTCTCCGCATCCCATAGTGATCACAATATCTATTTTAGGCAGTTCCGACAGAGGTTTGAGATTATTCTCGGTTATGTCGCAGCTGCAATACTCTAAAAGCATCCATGCGACCCTATCGTCGAAGGTGTGCGGCGTCTCAGATCCGGTCGAGTACGCCTCAAAAGCATCAGATGCATATTCCCTGGCGAGAGCCTCGGCGACCTGGCTTCTGTACGAGTTGTGCAAACACAGAAATGCTACTTTAGGTTTTTTTTTTCATAATTCCATCAGAGCACGCAGACGATGCAGTCCTTAGATGCGCATGCGGAGTTATTAATCTTCCACTTGAGCGCCCATACCTTGATGTCTTTCGCAACCTCGGTCAATTCCCTTCCCATTTCGGTAAGGCGGTATTCGCTCTTTATCGGAACTGTCGTAGAGTCCACCCTCCTTTCGATGATGCCTTCCTCCTCCAGATTTCTCAACCTGTCCGAAAGTATCTTGGGTGTAATTTCCTTCATGGACCGTTTTATCTCGGAGAATCGTTTCCAACCGTCCCCTCCTTTGTAGAGTTCCAGTATGATAAGCAGCGTCCATTTCTTCGATAGGAAGCCCATTGTTCTGTAAACTGTGCAGTTCTCGTTCATGATATCTTGTAAGATACCATCCGTATTTAACCTGGTATCTTAATCATACTAGATAGCTAAAGTATAGGAGATAAAAAAATGTCAGAAATGTTTTGTTTTCAGTGCGAGCAGACAGCCAATGGTACGGGCTGTACGGGAAAAGCGGGAGTTTGCGGAAAGCCTTCGGATGTCGCAAATCTACAGGATGACCTAATTACTTCCTTGATAGATCTGGCCAAAAGCGCCCATGGAAAGATTGACACAAAGACTGACGACATTGTGATAGAGGCGCTTTTCCGCACTATCACCAATGTGGACTTCGATCCGAAATCGATCTCGGCCCAGATCGATGCTGTCAAAAAGGAGCGCTCGAGGGTCGGGTCCGGATGCAAGACATGCGGCTGCAGCTCTAACAAATTCAAACTGGTCACGGTCTGGAGCGACAACGAGGACATCAGGTCCCTAAAATCTCTGATTCTCTTCGGCCTTAAGGGGGTCGCCGCCTACGCGTTCCACGCAAAGGCCCTAGGATACACGGACCAGGATGTCAGCACTTACATGTACGCCGCGCTTAGGACCATCGGCTCGAACGCCAGCCAGGACGACCTCTTGGCGATGGTGATGGAGACGGGACAGGCCAACCTGAAAGCCATGAAGATACTGGATGAGGCGAACACCAAGACCTACGGGGTCCCTGCGCCCAACACGGTTTCGATGAATATCGAAAAGGGCCCGTTCATAGTGATCACGGGACATGACCTCCTGGACCTCAAGAAGCTTCTGGAGCAGACCGAGGGAAAAGGCATAGCGATATACACGCACGGCGAGATGCTCCCTGCCCACGGATATCCAGAGCTTAGGAAATATAAGCACCTCAAGGGCAACTTCGGAACGGCATGGCAGAACCAGCGCAACGAGTTCGACGGTGTACCCGCTCCAATACTCTACACCACGAACTGTCTCATGAAGCCCAAGGAGAGCTACGCCGACCGCGTGTTCACCGCAGGGCCTGTCGCTTATCCGAACACTATCCACATAGGGGAGGACAAGGACTTCTCGCCTGTAATCGCCAAGGCCCTGGAGCTCGGCGGGTACAAAGAGAACGTCCAGATGACCGGCGTCAACGGCGGAAAGAACGTGACCACGGGATACTCCGCCGGCACGATACTGTCTGTTGCTGACAAGGTTGTAGAAGGTGTAAAAGCCGGTGCCATAAAGCATATATTCCTCGTGGGAGGATGCGACGGCGCCAAGCCCGGAAGGAACTACTTCACGGAGTTCGTAAAGAACACTCCAAAGGACACCCTCGTGCTGACCCTCGCATGCGGCAAGTACAGGTTCAATGACCTGGACATCGGAGACATCGGTGGCATACCGAGGATACTGGATGTCGGTCAGTGCAACGATGCATACGGCGCAGTAAAGGTAGCTCTGGCACTTGCGGATGTGTTCAAATGCACGGTCAACGACCTGCCTCTGTCGATAGTCCTATCATGGTACGAGCAGAAAGCAGTCGCAGTGCTGCTGACGCTGCTGAGCATGGGTGTTAAGAACATATACCTCGGACCCACGGTCCCGGCGTTCCTCTCGCCCAACATAATATCGTACCTCGTGGAGAACTTCGGGATCACCCCGATCAGCACTCCCGAGGCGGATATGAAGAAGATGCTCGGCTGAACCGAAATCAAAAAACGTTTTTCATCCTGGCGGGTTTCGATGCATGCAAGGGGTATTCCCGCCGGGAGTTATTTCATATTCATTGGGGCCCGAAAGTCTCTCTGAGGAGTTCGATATCGATATTTTCGTTGCATATCTCCGAAACTGTATCGGCTATCCCCTCGATCGCTTCTGGCGGCATTATCTCGTTGATGGTGATCCGTGAAGGGAAAAGATACGGTGAATCGAACGAATATTCATCGAGGAACGCCCTGCGCGATTCTATGTATGCGTCTAGGACATCGGAGCTTGCCTTCTGAAGGTTCACCGATATGCAAGAGCCGTCATTGATGCCCCTCGTACGGCAGGATATTATGCCTATGCTGTCCGCAGGGTCCATATTTTCGATTTCTAATTTTCTTACCTCGTCCGGACTCAGACCCGTGTCGGCAACGATCAGCAGGAAGGCGAAGGCCCTTATCGTTCGGTATTCGGAACCGATATGTGCCAGTGCCTCGTTCCTTAATTTTACGTACGTCCTCAGGATTCCGTTCTCGTTGCGATTGAGACCATTGTTTCTATCGTGTGCATCCATGTTATCACGCATGGACCGCTGTACTTTCCGAATTATATGGTTCGGTTATACAGTTATATTAACTCTCCCAGTAGCTGCGGGCGGACTCCCCCATCATCACGGCGTTCTCGTCAGGTGTCATCAGGGGCATCTCGCATCCCGGTGCGAGTATCAGGCCCCCCTCCTTTCCGGCGGCATCTATGATGCGGTAGCTTTCCCTCTTCACTTTCTCGGGATTTCCCATCATCATGACGGACACCGGGTCAATATTGCCCATTATGGACATTTTGCCCGCGCTCTTCCTTGCTGCGGCAGGGTCGACGGCATGGTCGAAACTGAAGCAATCCGTTCCGATCTCCCTAAGAAGGGACATGGTGTTCAGAGAGTTACCGCATATGTGAACGAACGCTGGAACATCGCGATATTTTTTAGTCTCCTTTATGACATGTTTGATTGCGTTGTAAGAGTACTCGCGGAACATGTCCTTGGATATGAGGTCTTCCGATGAGGTCGGATCGGCCATCCACAAAACTGTGGACCCTGCCTCGATCATGCGTTGCTCCATCGCCGTAACCAAGCCTGTAATCTTTTTGATAGCGGTTTTGACGTAGTCCGGTTCAAGCAACATCTGAAACATCATGTTCTCGGTGCCCATCAAATATCCTGCCATTGTTAACGGCCCCCATGACAGTCCGCATATGTGGAGGTCCTCAGGTATTATGCGTGCGGTCTCCTCGATGCTGTCAACGAACACTCTGGTGAACCGGGGACATTCGGATGCTTTAAAAGGGTCGAACAGTGCCAGACCTTCTAGTTCCTCAGGTCCGTCCACCATAGGCTTCGGTACCATGCCGTAATCGTCCTCCGGAAACCTCACTTCTCCGCCCATGTCTGCGAAAGGTATCTGCGAATCCAAAATCGGCTTAACGAAATCGGAACGGGTCTTCATGGCATAGTCGACCGATACTCTCGCCGAAAGTTTCGGATCATTGCGTGCCTGGGTCACAGTATATCCGGCGCTGTGCGCGGCTGTGACCACCGCAAAGTTATTGACAGGTGTTCTTCCGATCGATTCGAAGTTCATCGCTGCTGCGACAGCGTCCCTGTGTCCTGCATCTTTCAAGTTATCCACTCAGGACGAAAGCTGATTACTGGATATTAACCGTTTCTGGTTATCTGCTCCTTTGACAGAGCTTTGTGACGCGGTAAGTGAACTCGGACGTGGAGAGGTCCCCTCCGACATCTTTGGTCTTCATTCCCTTCCTGTAGGCCGAACGTACGGCGTTGCGTATCTTGTCCGCCTCCAGATTCAGCCCGATGGTGTCCAGGGCCATAGCGGCGGCCAGCATGCAACCAGTAGGATTAACGGTGTCGGTGCCGGCAAGATATTCCACGGGTCCGTGCAGGGGCATGAACATTCCGCTGGTTTCGCTCAGATATCCCACGCAGGTAAGGTATGCCCCTCCGCACATCCCCGTCAGCACCCCGGAAACGGCGTTGCTGTATGGTACAGGTGTGACTATAACATCCGCGAACGAAGGGTCGAGGACCAGTTTCGACATCGCTTCGGCCACATCCATGTCGTCGATCACGAACTCGGAGGCTGCGAACTCTTTGTAGAACAGGTCCACGAACATGGCGTCCGAATATGGGTTGAGTTCCAGGTCCCGAAGGCAAGTGATCTTGCGCCTTTGTTTTGCGGTGGCGATATGCTCCCCCATCCTGAAGACCTTCCTGCAACCAGCCGCGTCGATGTAAGATTCGACGCTGACGCCGTTGAGGGTTTCCACTTCCTTTGCAGTGCCCACGGTCTGAGGGTTGCAGTTTATCAGCATGCAATCCAGGCCAGAGATTCCTATGCCGTCGCTGAGAGGCTGAAATTTTCTGAGCACGGAGCCCATGTCCAACTGTTTCCTGAGGGTCGCCAACGGGTCCCTGTAGTTCTTTTCGATCGCACGGTTGAGAACGGGGGTGGCAATTATCGCATCGGATTTAGCTGCCAGCTCCATCGTCTTCGGCGGAAGGTAGTATCCTGTTTTCTCGTATGCCGAAGCGCCTATTCTGCCTGGAAGGACCTCTATCTCGCTGGTGACAGCCTCTATCACAGAGACTGCGGCGTCGATAATCTCCTTACCGACCCCGTCTCCGGGAAGTATGAGGACCTTCTTCGGCATATTGCCACCTCAGAGCAGCCTGTCCACCAGGCCGGCATATATCAGAGGGAGCGTGATCGTAGCATCGCCCTCGACGGTCATCTTCTTGGCATTGCTCTTGACCTTCCCCCATGAAACTGCTTCTCTGATCGCGGCGCCGGAAAGGGAACCGTCGAACTCTTGCGCGGTAGTGAGATAAATGCAGAAATCCAGGCCTCCGCGGAACTGGTTCCACCAAATGACGTGGTGCTTGGAGATGCCTCCGCCGATGATTATCGCACCAGTGTATTTTGCCTCCATTGTAATTTCTGCGAGCATCTGCTCGTCGCCGAAGAGGTCGACCCTGAGGTTGCGGTGCATCTGATAGTATGTCCACAGCTGGGAGCCGAAGGAGCCGTCTGTGATCCCGGGCACGACAATCGGTACTTTATTGACGTGGCACTGGTACAGTAGGCTTTCCTCGCTGGGCATCCTCTTTCCGACCTCGTCAATGATCTCATGGGTGGTCATGTCTTTGCGGTCCTTGAATATTTCATCGAACATAGGCAGGAGGTTGTCTTCCAGGACTATTCCGTAGCATGAATCGGGGACCAGCACGTTACCGAGCCTGCTGACGCTATGCCTTCTGAGCCTGGCATCGTCCATCATGAAGTCCCCTTTGTAGTATGCCGCATAAGTCCTCGAGATATCATGGTCGAGGGTTCCGCAGGTCGTTATAATGAGGTCCACCATGTGGTTTTTCACCATATCGATTATGATGCCCCTTGTTCCGGTCGCCATGATGCAAGCGGGGAACGACAGTATTCTGAGGCACCCCTTTTTCTTGATCATCTTCTCCGCAATGTCGGTGGCATCGGCGAGCTTCTGAGCAGTAAAGCCTCCGGAGCGCCCCATGGCCTCCAAAATCTGATTTACGGTCATTCCTTTCGTTACCTTGATATCTTCTACAGGGACCAATTCTAAGTCTGACATTCAAAACACCTTGTATTGATTGGCTACCATCTGCCACCGATAAAAGGGTTTGTGCAGGCGCACATCGGGCGCGTTAAAGATATATCATCAACGCCCGATTACCGGGTGTGATCATAGCAGGCCGCAACAGAGATTACAAGGAGCTTTCGGAATCGCTCAGTAGGAAGAAGGTGCTGGTGCTCACCTGTAACACCTGTGTCAGGATATGCGGGGGGCTGGGAGGCGCGGATGCGGCGGAGAGGCTTTCCGATAAGCTGTCGAAGGACGGTATCGATGTGACGGGAACGATAGTCGTATCTGCATCGTGCATAGGGTCCAGGGTCAGAGAGAAGTTCGATCCTGAAATGCTGGCCGGTTCTGATGTGATTCTATCGCTGACATGTCCGTTGGGCGCCTCATGCGTGGCGGTGGTATCCGGAAAGGACATTTGCAATCCGGTCGAGATAATAGGAATCGGATACCTTGACGAGGACGGTACACCTATAGTCGTGTCAGGCTCGTGCGACTATCCTCAAGAAGAGCCTGCGACCGAGGCGGCAAAAGAGGCCGGCCTATTGATGTCGCCGTTTGTCTAAAATTAAGTATAAAAATACTTGACGGGGGATCGCTCCCCCGTAATAGGTTTTAAGCTCAGATGTACAGGACCGCGGTCACCAGACAGATGGTGGACAGCAGTTTGATGAGCACGTGTATCGAAGGTCCGGCGGTGTCCTTGAAGGGATCTCCGACAGTGTCTCCGACGACTGCAGCGGCGTGTGCGGGCGAACCCTTTCCGCCGTTTGCTCCGGCTTCGATGTACTTCTTGGCGTTGTCCCATGCTCCTCCTCCGTTGTTGAGGAAGTTGGCAAGCAGGACACCGACGATCGTCGCTACCATGATGAGCGCACCGACTGCCGCAGGGGCTTCGACGGCAAGCTCATCGGGAAGGACCCACTTGAACAGGAGTCCGAACAGGATGGGTACGATAATCGGTAGAAGAGCGGGCAGGACCATCTGCCTCAGGGCACCGCGGGTTGCGATGTCGACGCAACTGGCGTAGTCCGGGTCGGAAGTTCCTTCCATGATGCCCGGGTCCTCTCTGAACTGCCTGCGGACCTCTTCGATCATTTCGCCGGCCGCCTTTCCGACGGCGCTCATAGCGAGGGATGCGAAGTAGAACACAAGCACCGCTCCGATAAGTCCGCCGACAAATATCAGCGGGTTGCCGAGGTTGACCTGCATTGCGTCGATAAGGCTGGGCAGGCCTTTGATTTCTCCGACGATTTCGAAGTAGGCTGCGAACAGAAGGAATGCTGCAAGCGACGCGGAGGCCATTGCATATCCTTTCGTCAGGGCCTTGGTGGTGTTTCCGGAAGCATCCAGCTTATCGGTCCTCTCTCTGACTTCGGCGGGCTGGTCGCTCATTTCGATGATGCCGCCTGCGTTATCGGTGATCGGTCCGTATGTGTCCTCGGCGAGGATGAACGCGGAAGATGCGAGCATTGCAATCGTTCCGACGGCTGTTCCGTAAAGTCCGAAGATCATTCCGTTGGAGCCGGTGGGGTCCGCGTAGTATCCGAGCACGAAAGTAGCGCATATGGC